>JAGAOC010000030.1 GCA_017623935.1 Agathobacter sp.
ATAAGAAGTTCCTACCTTAGGATGGGTTACAGTCAGATCTTTGTTTGTGACTGCCTTTTGGAAAGATTCATATAAACTGGAATTATGCACATAATCTGCGCCGATTACGGTTTCTACATCAAACACATTCAGGCATCCGATCAGTCCGCTGACATGATCAGAATCATAATGAGATGAGATCAAATAATCGATCTTTTCAACGCCCTGTTTTTTCAGATAGGAAACCACAAAATCAGAAGAACTTCGATCGCCTCCATCATAGATCAGAACTTCATCTTCGGACATCGCCAAAATGGAAAGTCCTTGTCTTACATCAAGAAAATGAACCTCCATATGAGCCTCAGCAGAGGAATCATCACCGGATGAATTACTGGAAACCTCAGAGGAAGCGTCATCAGATATCTGAGAAGAGACCTCGGAGGAAGCATCCGCTATGGGCTCAGAAGACGAACTGTCAGGTGACTCCGAAGAGTCAGTGCCAGAGGTTGAACTGCTTGCAAGTTCAGTGGAAGCAGTGTCGGATGCCTCGGAGGAAGTTTCGGGTGTCAAGGATGAAACTACACTGCTGCAGGAAGTGAGCAGGAGGCAGGAAAGTAACAGACAGATGAAGCTTCCAGTTCCTTTGAAAAAAGGTTGTTTTCGTTTGCGTTCATAAGAAGGTTTCATAGGTTTACTCCTTTATCGTAAATTGTCGGTGGAGTGGCTGGTGCCGTGTCCATAAATATAGATATAGTATAACATGGAACGACAATGTTAGTAAATGAGAAGATTTAAATTGACAAATATATCCTTTTCCGATAGAATAAACCCAGATTATGTGAAAGAGGTGAAAAGATGAGAAGATAATTCCTTTTGATAACATGTTGAGACAGGTACTTTGCGCGAGAAGTGCGCAGGTACGTTTTAGAAGCAGCGATTCCCAATGGATGAACTGTTTTATCATGTTGCCAAAAGTGGATTATGATTCTCATAACCTCTTTTTTTGTTGCAATAAATGAAAAGAACCCGCCAGAAAAAAGTTAAGAGAGAACATTCCAATTTGGCAGCAGAGAATTGGAGGTATATATGGCACAGATTAACGTAACGAATCTTACATTTAATTATGAAGGTAGTTTTGACAATATTTTTGAAAAGGTCTCTTTTTCCATTGACACGAACTGGAAACTGGGATTTTTAGGGAGAAATGGAAAAGGAAAGACCACTTTTTTAAATCTGCTGTTGGGAAAATACGAATACGAAGGAAGTATCAGCACTTCTACAGTCTTTGATTATTTTCCGTATGAGATAAGACCGGAATACCTTACCCAGTTTGCGGGGGATTTTTTAGAGGAATTAAAACCTTCCTGCGAACTGTGGAAAGTCTTATGTGAATTGGATCAGCTACAGGTGGATGCAGAGGTTTTATATCGTCCATTTGAGACTTTAAGCCACGGAGAGCGTACCAAGGTAATGCTGGCAGTGTTGTTCTCGGGAGAGAATGATTTTCTGCTGATCGACGAACCCACCAATCATTTGGATAAAGATTCCAGAGAGATCATAAAGGACTACTTGAAACAGAAAAAAGGATTTATTCTGGTATCCCATGACAGAGATCTGCTAGATGCTTGTATCGATCATGTATTGGTGCTGAATCGTTGTTCCATTGAAGTACAGAGTGGGAATTTTTCTAGTTGGTGGGAAAATAAGAACAGAAAAGACAATTTTTCCCGTATGGAAAATGAGAAGCACAAAAAAGAGATTGATAAGTTAAAGAAAGCTTCCGAGCGAACGAGACAGTGGGCAGACAAAAGCGAAAGCTCTAAGATCGGATTTGATCCTACCAAAGAACATGATAGAAGCATTTCCACCCGGGCATATATTGGGGCAAAGACCAAGAAAATGCAGAGCAGGGTAAAGCAGATGGAGGATCGGATCGACCGGGAGATCGCGGAGAAAGAGGGCTTGTTGCAGGATATCGAGTCGCCGGTAGACTTAAAGATCATGCCTTTAAGCCATCATAAAGAAGTGCTGCTTTCTGCTAGAGAATACAGTCTGCGATATGAAGACGCAAAGGAGCCATTGTTTACAGATCTGACCTTTGAGCTGCGTCAGGGAGACAGACTTTTCCTAAATGGCAAGAATGGCTGTGGAAAATCCAGCCTTATCAAGGCAATCTTACGGAAACTATCTCAGCAAACGAACAGGCAGGATCTGACCCTTCCGGTGTGGGGAAAAGGAGCAGAAGAATCGGGAGGGTTGTCCATAGCATCCGGTCTTGTGGTCTCTTATATCAACCAGGATACGTCCTTTTTGAAAGGAAATATCAAAGATTTCTGCAGGGAAAAAGGGTTAGAAGAAAGTCTTTTTTGCAGTATCTTAAGGCAGTTGGATATGGAACGGGTGCAGTTTTCAAAGAATATGGAAGATTTTTCCGAGGGGCAGAAGAAAAAGGTGCTGATCGCCGCAAGCCTTATGACCCCGGCACATTTGTATATCTGGGATGAACCGTTAAATTACATTGACGTATTTTCCAGAATGCAGATTGAAAAACTGCTTCTGACCTATCAGCCTACCATGCTCTTAGTGGAGCATGATGTGATGTTTCGTGAGAAGATCGCCACGGGGGTAGTGGAACTGTAAGGTGCTGTGAAGAAAACCTTAGAAGTGGTTGAGGTGGAAGGTGTTGTGAAGAAAACCTTAGAAGTGACGGAACTGGAAGGTGTTGTGAAGAACACCTTAAGAGTGGTGAAACTGTGAATAGGCGCCAGTGAATGGAATAAACATGGAAGAGTGCGAAAGATGAGAAAACGAGTATACAGTGGGATTGTGGTAAGTATTTTGTTGGCTATGATCATGGTTTATAGCTATCAGGCAGAGAAAGAGAACGTAAGTCGGGTGGAGTTTGAAAGTACACCGGAATTGATCCAGGAGGAGAGCTACAGCGAGAAATATGAGGATTTGAGTACTTTTCCGATGCAATGTATTCTCTTAGAAAATGGAAATCTGGTAAGATTATTTCATAATGTATGTAGAGAAGATAAGCCTGTTCCAACAGTACAGATCTTTGATATTTATGATACAAAGGAAAATAAAGTGCTAAAAGAAACTGATATTTCTGAATATCACTTTTGGCCCCTTAGTATCGAATGTGGAGTATTTGAAGGCGGATTTTATATAAAGAGCAAGGCGTATTCCTCTTTTCTGGTATTTAGCAATGAAGGAGAGTTTTTGAAGAAGATCTCTTTTCCAGAAGATGTGGAATGTGTCTGTTTGTCAGAGGATCTTACTCTTATGGCTTATCAACAAAGCATTTTGACAGAAGATGAGAGTTTTCTTATGCTAAAAGATCTGGTGGATGGAACAGAAAAAGAAGTGTATCAAAATCAGTTTGAAGAAGGCAAAGTATCAGGTTTTTTGGAAATCTCTTTTCGTGCAGATCAGACTGGACTCTATTTCCGGGGAATGACGAATCCGATACCCGAAGAGCAGAGCCTCGATTGTTATGGGACCTTGGAGTTAAGCACTGGAGAGATTACTTTTACAGAGCAGTATCATGGAGATCTGCCACAGACACCTTATGATGATATAATGGACGGAGACTCAGGGATCACAGATATCTTGTATGATGAAATGTCCGGTACCTTGTATATGCAAAGATATGATATGGAACTGCTGCAATATGTGGTGGAACGAGCTGTAATAAAAAAGTAGATTATGCAGAAAAAGTCAGTTGATTTTTCCCTCTTTTCTATCTAAAATAGAAGATAGAAGAGAGGTTTTTCTTTTTCTGGGAAATCCTTTTATGTATTTGGAGGCGGTATTTTGGATAAGGAACGTAAGCGTTATTTTGAACAGCTGTCAGAACTCTATCCTACCATTGGGAAGGCATCAGCTGAGATCATTAATTTACAATCAATTTTATATTTACCGAAAGGAACAGAGCATTTTCTTTCGGATATTCATGGGGAACATGAGGCGTTTTCCCATGTGCTCCGTAATGGATCCGGGGCAGTACGGAAGAAGATCGATGATGTATTCGGGCATACTTTAAGTACGGCGGATAAGGCAGCTTTAGCAACTTTGATCTATTATCCAAGCCGGAAAATGGAGTTGGTGAAGAAACAGGAACCGGACATGGAGAATTGGTATAAGATCACATTATATCGACTCATCGAAGTTTGTAAGACAGTGTCTTCCAAGTATACCCGCTCTAAGGTGAGAAAAGCTCTGCCGGCAGAATATGCCTATGTCATTGAAGAGTTGATCACAGAGAAGCAGGAAGTGTTAAATAAAGAAGCCTATTATGAAGCCATCGTTAATACCATCGTGGAACTGGGGCAGACAGAGAATTTTATCATTGCTTTGGCTGAATTGATCCAGAAATTGGTTATTGATCATCTTCATATTTTAGGGGACATTTTTGATAGAGGTCCTTCTCCACACAGGATCATGGATAAGCTCTGTTATTATCATTCTTTTGATATTCAGTGGGGCAATCATGACATGGTCTGGATGGGGGCTGCAGCAGGACAGCTTGCCTGCATTGCCAGCGTGATCCGAACCAGTATCCGTTATGGGAATCTGGATCTTTTGGAAGAAGGATATGGAATCAATATGCTGCCATTAGCGACGTTTGCCATGAAGGCTTATGCAGATGACCCTTGTGACCGCTTTGTGGAAAAAAGCGTAGAAGGCACCACAAGCCCTATGGAAAACGATATGATCCGGAAAATGCACAAAGCCATTGCCATTATCCGATTTAAGCTGGAAGGGCAGCTCATTCAGAAATGGCCGGAATATGGCATGGAGAACCGGTGTCTCCTTCATCGGATTGATTTTGAGACGGGAACCGTGGAGATCGATGGACATCGGTATAAGATGATGGATCTGAATTTCCCGACCATTTCTAAGGAAGATCCTTATGGGCTCTCAGAAGAGGAATTAGAGGTTATGACGCGACTTCGTTCTTCCTTTGTGCACTGTGAGAAATTACAGAAACATGTGCAGCTTCTTTTGAAAAAAGGAAGTATGTATAAAGTATACAACGGAAATCTTCTCTACCATGGATGTATTCCAATGAATGAAGATGGAAGTTTTACAAAAGTGAATATATATGGAAAAGAATACAACGGTAAGGCATTGTATGATGTGTTAGAGTCTTATGTGAGAAAAGCCTTTTTCTCCACAGATCCGAAGGAGCGGGAGAAAGGTCAGGATATGATCTGGTATATCTGGACGGCACCGAATTCTCCAATCTATGGACGGCACAAGATGGCGACTTTTGAACGGTATTTCTTAGAGGAAGAGGCTATGAAGCACGAATCTAAGAATCCTTACTATAAGCTCATTGATAAGCCGGAAACGGCAGATGCAATCTTAGAAGAGTTTGGATTATCCGGAGATCGGGTTCATATTATCAACGGCCATGTACCGGTGCGAAAGATCGCAGGAGAGAGCCCGGTAAAATGTAACGGTAAAGTCATCATCATTGATGGTGGATTTTCCAAGACCTACCACAGTAAGACCGGTATTGCGGGCTATACCTTGACCTATAACTCCTATGGACTTTCCTTAACGGCACATCAGCCTTTTGAGTCTGCGGAGAATGCGATCCGAGATGAGTTAGATATTGTGTCTAAGCGAGAGGTTGTAGAGTATGTAGGCCGAAGGATCTTAGTGGGAGATACGGATGATGGAATGAGGATGAAGGCAAGGATTGACGATATCAAAGAATTGATCAAGGCTTACCAGTCCGGTGAGATCGCAGAAAGAGATCAGAGGGAATTTTAGTTTTTCTCATAAGAAGAAATATTGCGAACAAGAGTTTGCGTTTACAAAGGCAATTTCAGATGATACAATAGAGCAATATGGGAACGACCAATGGAGGAATTATTATGTTGGGATTGTTCAAGCGGCTTAAGGCGAGACGGATCAGAACGGACAGCCCCAGAAAAAAGCTTGAAAGGATACGGAGAAAGTTGGAAAATCAAGATTACTTATTGAGTCAGATAGATGAGTTCAGAGAGAAAGCAATGCAGTTACAGGAACTGCTTGTTTCCAGAGAATCCAAAGCAAAAGAATTGCAGACAATCGTTGAAGAAAGAGAAGTAAAAGCCGAAGAACTGCAGCATATTTTAGATGAGCGTCAGGAGAAGGCTGATGGGATCACTGCAGAAGTTTCTAAGAAGATCAATGTGTTGATCGAGAAAGTTGCCCAGAAGATGGATGAAGTAGAAGCTTCCATGAAAGCAGAACTGGCAAATGGTAACGAGCTTTCTGCACAGCAGGCGCAGCAGTTAAAAGATACCTTAACTGAAGTGACCGCCCAGTTGGAGACCATCAAAGGAGAGCTTTCCGAGAAGATTCACTCTGAAAATGTGATATGCTATAGAAATATGGCTGATCTTATGAAGGGAATCGAGGACAAGCTGGATGATTTTGCAGTACTTCAGGATACTGTAGATACGAATAAGAAGCTTTCTATCTTAGGAATTGTGCTGGGAGGCGTTAATTTAATCGCTCTTATTGCATTAATCCTTGTTTCTTTTGGTATAATTTAATGAATCAGTATTTGAATGCAATTCCTGTATAGGAATTGCATTTTCCTTTAGCAAGAGAAAATTCTTAAAGGAGGAAAGTATGGAAGGAAAGAAAGTTTGGGTAGTAGGACATAAGAATCCGGATACGGACTCCATATGTGCAGCTATTGCCTATGCAAATTATAAAAATCTGGTAGAAGAAGATACAAAGACCGAAGGGGCTAAGACTGTCTATGTTCCAAAGAGAGCGGGAAAAGTCAACGCGGAGACAGCGTATGTGTTGAATTATTTTCATATGAAAGCCCCAGAGCTCATTAATGACGTGGGAACCCAGATCAAAGATATTTCTATTAGAAGAACGGAAGGAGTAGACAGCCATATTTCCATGAAAAAAGCATGGGAAATGATGAAGATCTTAAAGGTTGTTACTCTGCCGGTGGTAAATAAACGGAACAAATTAGAAGGTCTTATCGTTACTGGGGATATTGCAAAATCCTACATGGACGTGTACGATAATTCCATTTTGTCTATCGCTCGTACACCGTATCGGAACATTATCGAGACTTTGGAAGGACGCCTGCTTTCAGGAAATGAGCATGGATATTTTGTCCGGGGAAAAGTTGTAGTAGGTGTGGGAAGTGCAGCCGCTCTTGAGAATGCAGTAGAGCCGGACGATCTGGTCATTATCGGAGACCGGGAGGAATCTCAGTTAGTATCGATTGCCTCTAACTGTAGTTGCATGATCGTAACAGGAGGCTTTGAAGTAAGTCAGGAAGTGTTAGAAGCTGCAGAGCGAAGAGAAGTGGTAGTGATCAGCACACCATATGATACTTTTACCACAGCCCGTATGATCAATCAGAGTATGCCGATCAAATTTTTCATGACAAAAGAAAACCTGATCTATTTTAACATGGAAGACTATCTGGATGAATTAAGAGATGCAGTCAGCAAGATCCGTCACAGAGACTTCCCAGTGGTAGACGAGAACCAGAACTATGTGGGAATGTTCTCTCGAAGAAACTTATTAAATACCCAGAAAAAACAGGTGATCTTAGTGGATCATAATGAAAAATCCCAAGCAGTTTATAATATTGAGGAAGCAGAGATCTTAGAGATCATCGATCATCATAGATTAGGAAGCTTAGAGACTATGGCACCGGTATATTTTAGAAACCAGCCATTGGGATGTACTTCCACCATCATCTATCAGATGTATCAGGAGAAAAATCTAGAGATCACACCGGAGATCGCAGGACTGTTATGTGCAGCCATCTTATCTGACACGTTAATGTTCCGTTCTCCAACCTGTACAGAGATTGACAAAATGGCAGCCACACAGCTGGCAGAGATCGCAGGGATCGATGTAAGAGAATTTGCTCTTAAGATGTTTGAAGCAGGAAGTAATTTTGACAGTAAGACTGAACAGGAAATATTAAATCAGGATTTTAAAATCTTCCATTCCGGTACGATTACCTTCGGTGTGGGTCAGGTCAGCGCCATGAGCGAGACAGAACTGGCAAAAGTACAAAAAAGGATCCAGCCGTTCCTACCACAGATGTTAGGGGAGAAAAAGCTGGATATGATCTTTATCATGTTAACAGATATTTTAAACGAATCCACTCATTTGATCTGTTATGGCGATGACGCGGCAGCAGTTGTGCAGCAGGCATACAGACAGATCCCTGGGGAAGAGGGTGTCCTGCTAAAAGGAGTAGTATCCCGTAAGAAGCAGTTGATCCCGGATCTTATGAGTACCCTTGCAGAGCGTTCATAGAAGATTCTCCGGTAGGTGTAGCATTGAAATTCTTTTTATATGCCCGGTAGAACGTAGAGTAGTTACGGAAGCCACATTCATAACAGGCTTCTGTAGCCGGCATACCGCCATCAATTAACTCTTTTGCCATAAGAAGGCGTTTGGTGGTGAGATAATGACCAATGGTATAGCCTGTCTCTTCTTTGAAGGTGTGCATGAGATAATAGCGGTTCAAGTAGAAGGTTTCGGATATACGGTCAATAGTTAAATCCTCATTTAAATGAGCATTGATATAATCAATAATAGAAATGATCTTCGGGTTGGCGGAGGAAGTAGAGATATATTCCACCCCTTCCCGGATCACAGCGCGGTTGAGCTGTACCATGAATTCCAGAAAAAGGATGTCGTGGTACAGCTCATTTGCATATTCAGTGGAATGGAAAGAAGCTTCCAGTTCCTTAATGACATTGCCCAATTTGGTGGACTGAAAAGCAGGCACTCGAAGAACATGAGACTGGTTCTCGTGAGCCTGTTTTAAACACAGCCCCAGGTCGTTATTTTCCTGCTGATAAGCCCCTAAAAACTCTCTGGATATGTAAATGATGATCCTCTCATAAGGGGAAGCATCCTGCCAGATCGGACGGTGCACCTCCCCAGCGTGGATAAACACAATATCGTTTGGAGTGAGATCATAATTCCTGCCCTCAATGCAGTAAGAAATATTTCCCTTCAAAAAGATCAGGATCTTATGAAAATCATGGTAGTGAAAATCAATTTCCTGTTTTGCCTCGTCATTTAAATGGAACACTTTGAAATTTCCATTTAAATATCCCGTTTGTTTATATTCATTCATGGTATGCACCTTTCCCATTTTCTATTTCTATAGGATTCCGGCGGCAATCATTTCGTCGCCGTTTATTCTTATAGTACATGGAAAAGGCATTATTTGCAATATGAAATAACACAAAAGAAGTATGCATTGGAAAAAGTGCGGAGTATAATAACAATATACGAAAAAAGATCACAGGGGGACGAAACTATGAAATTTACAAAAATGCACGGATGTGGCAATGATTATGTATATGTGAATCTGTTTGAGGAAGAGATCAAAGATGTAGCAGCTTTTTCTATAAAAGTCAGTGACAGGCACTTTGGGATTGGCTCCGATGGAGTGATCACCATTGGACCATCCGATGTGGCTGATTTTCGCATGAGAATATACAATGCAGACGGTTCGGAAGCAGAAATGTGTGGAAATGGAATCCGTTGTGTGGCAAAATATGTATATGACCACAAGCTGACGGATCAGACGGAGATCTCCGTGGAATCTGGCGCAGGCATCAAATATCTGACCCTTTACGTGGAAAATGGAAAAGTAGCGCAGGTTCGTGTAGATATGGGCGAGCCGATCTTACAGCCAGAGCTGATCCCGGTAGAAGCAGAGGGAGAGAAGGTCGTAGATGAGCTGATCGAAGCCGCAGGAAAACAGTGGAACATGACTTGTGTTTCCATGGGAAATCCTCATGCCGTAGTTTTCGTGGATGATGTGGAGAATTTTGAACTGGAAAAATATGGTCCGGCATTTGAAAATCATCCTCGTTTTCCAAAGAGAACTAATACAGAGTTCGTTCATGTGATCTCAAGAACGGAGGCTTCCATGCGAGTATGGGAGAGAGGTTCTGCGGAGACTTGGGCTTGCGGAACAGGCACCTGTGCCACAGTTATGGCGTGTATCTTAAATGGATATACCGACAACAAAGTGCTGGTGCATTTACGAGGTGGAGATCTGACCATTGAATATGATGAGAAGACCAATCACATTTTTATGACAGGACCGGCTACAGAAGTCTTTGAGGGCGAGATTGAGGAATAAGTCGAAGGAAGAAGGAGAACATTATGCAGATTCAGAAATTAATGGAACATTTGGATTATACATTTTTGACAGGAAGTATGGAGACGGAAATCTCTACTCTGGTATATGATTCCAGAAAAGTGGAAAAAGATTCTGTTTTCGTATGTATTTCAGGAACGGTGCGGGACGCCCATGATTTTATTCCAGACGTAGTGGAAAAAGGTGCTTCCGTAGTGATCGTGGAAAAAGACGTAGAGTTTTTGCCGGGAGTTACCTATATCAAAGTGGATAATAGCAGAAAAGCCTTAGCTTATATGTCTGCGGCTTATTTTGACTATCCAGCCAAGAAATTAAAAACTATTGGAATCACTGGAACCAAAGGAAAGACCACTACCACCTATATGGTAAAATCCATTTTAGAATCAGCCGGAATGAAGACCGGACTTATCGGAACCATTGAGTCCATCATCGGAGAAAAACGCACTCCTGCCGCAAATACCACCCCGGAATCCTATCTGCTGCAGCAGCTTTTTGCAGAGATGGTAGAAGCAGGCATGGACGCGGTAGTAATGGAAGTGTCCTCTCAGGCATTAATGCTTCACCGGGTATCCGGATTTGAATTTGATCTTGGAGTATTTACCAACTTAGAACCAGATCATATCGGCACCAATGAGCATAAGGATTTTGATGATTATATGCATTGTAAGAGCCTTCTGTTCCAGCAGTGTAAAAAAGGAATCTTCAACGGAGACAGCGAGCATTTAGAAGGTATTTTAAAAGGGCATACCTGCGAGGTAGAGACTTTCGGCTACGGCAAAGACAATGATTATGTGGCTGAAAACGTCGCCCTGAAAAAAGACCACGGTGCATTAGGCGTAAGCTATCATATCTCAGGACTGACGGATTTTGATGTGGAAGTGAATGTGCCTGGAAGTTTCAGTGTATACAATTCTTTGACCGCTATTGCGATCTGTCATCATTTTAATGTGCCGGTAGAGAAGATCAAGCAGGCACTTTTAGATGTGAGAGTTAAAGGAAGGATTGAAATCCTGCCAGTAACCAAGCGTTATACTTTAATGATCGATTATGCTCACAATGCTATGGCATTAGAAAGCCTTTTGGCTACCTTAAAAGAATACGAACCGGGAAGACTGGTATGCCTCTTCGGTTGTGGTGGAAACCGTGCCAAATCCAGACGTTACGAAATGGGCGAGGTATCTTCTAAACTGGCAGATCTTACGATCATTACATCGGATAATCCAAGAAACGAAGAGCCAATGGATATTATCAATGACATCCTTATTGGAGTGAAAAAAGCGGATGGCGATTACGTGACTATTCCAGACCGAAAAGAAGCCATTGCCTATGCGATGAAAAATGCAAAAGATGGCGATATTATCGTTCTGGCTGGAAAAGGACACGAAGATTATCAGGAGATCTGCGGTGTGAAACACCATATGGATGAGCGGGAACTGGTAGCAGAGATCATTGCAGAAAATCCAGATCTTTCTCTATAAAATGCGAATAACAATGACAGGAGAAAAAATGGCTAATAACCAATCAAATAAAAAACAATCCTGGAAACCGGGAAATATGTTAAATCCTGTTCCAGCAGTCATGGTAAGTGTGGCAGATTCCCAAGGAAAGTCCAATATCATTACCGTTGCCTGGGCAGGCACCGTATGCACCAATCCTCCTATGGTCTCCATATCCGTAAGGCCGGAGAGATATTCCTATCATATGATAGAAGAAACAGGAGAATTTGTCATAAACCTGACCAACGATAAGCTGGTGGAAGCCTGTGATTATTGTGGCGTAGTCAGCGGAAGAGATGTGGATAAGTTTAAGAAAATGAACCTGACGCCTTTTTCCGTGGAAAATGTGAAAGCACCTGCCATTAGCGAAAGTCCGGTAAATATTGCCTGTCAGGTAGTAAGTAAGCAGGAGTTAGGCAGTCATACTATGTTTTTAGCAAAAGTAGTGGGAGTGACTGTGGATGAATCCTATATGGATGAGACGGGAAAGTTTCATATTAATGAGACAGGACTGGTCATGTATTCCCATGGAGAGTATTTCCGATTAGGAGAAAAACTGGGAAAATTCGGTTACAGTATCCAGAAGAAAAAATAATTCATAAAAGAAAAGGTTCTATGATTCCGCATAGAACCCAAGAACTTTTTTTACATAATTGGCAGCGGATGTCGGAATACCGCCACAACGGTCTACGGCACCGCTTCCTGCATTATATGCAGCAAGAGCAAGGCTCAAGTCTCCATCATATTTCTCAAGGTGGCTGGCAATGACGCTGGCACCTCCCATAATATTATCATGCGCATCATAAGCATCTGAAATTCCTAATTCTTCAGCAACAAAAGGCATTAACTGCATAACTCCCATGGCACCGGAACTGCTGGTAGCACTTGGATCAAAATTGGATTCGGTCTTGGCAATCGCCTTTAATAAATTGATATCCACCTGATATTTCTCGGCAGCCTCTAAAAAATAGGATTCCAGTTCCGTAGAACAGATCAGGTTCTTAGCTGTGCTGGATATCAGATTAGCTGAACCACTAGAGGTTACTGCAGAAGGATTAGCAGAGTCAGAAGCTGTGGCACTCTCAGAAGCAGTGCTTGAGTTGTCTGAATCAGAAGCAGTGGTACTCTCAGTAGAAGCAGCACTAGAGTTATCGGTGCCGGAAATGCCAGTTTCAGCAGCGCTGCTGGATGTATCTGTGCCAGAAACACCAGTATTAGCGGAAGAAGTCGCACTGGATGCGTCTGTACCAGAAGCAGTGGTACTTCCAGTAGAAGCAGTGTTAGAGCTGTCTGTGTCAGAAACGCTAGTATTTTCCGTAGAACCTGTGCTAGAGGTATCTGAGTCAGAAGTTCCTGTACTCTCAGAAGTAGTTGTTGTTGTGTAGCCGGCAGCCTGTAAAATAGCGGTAGCGGCTTCTGATCCTGACATGGAATCAGATGAGTCTGCATAGTCTGCCATAACATTTCCAATGGCCTGTAGATCGGTACGACCACTGCGGCTTAAAACAGCAGCAGCTTCAAAAGCAGCCTTCTTATCCCCGGATAATACGGTATCCACGGAGAGAGCGGTGATGGCTTTCTTAGCGGCAGTTAACTGAGTGTTAAAATCTGCGTCACTTTTTGTAGCGTAGCTGGTAGTGCTGTTTGCGTAATCTGCTGTTTCTGTATCTATATAAGGTGTAATGTTGATTTTCATATGTATATTCCTCTCTGCGAAGACTATTCTACAGTTTTTTTATCGGCATGTCCAGAAAAAAGTTTACTGGAAAAAGAAAAATCCCTTGAATTTCAAAAGAACTTGGTGTAAGGTAGGCTACATAGTGTAATATCGCAAGAACTAGAAGTACAAGGAGACAAACTATGAAAAAAATACCATTTGTGACAAAAGAACAGGTTGAAGAAATGGTAAAGACTTTTCCAACACCATTTCATTTATATGATGAGGCAGGAATCCGCAAGAATGCTCAGGCAGTAAAAGACGCCTTTTCCTGGAATCCGGGCTTCCGTGAATATTTTGCAGTAAAAGCAACTCCAAATCCATTTATCTTAAAGATCTTAAAAGATTATGATTTTGGATGTGACTGCTCTTCTTATACAGAGTTATTAATGTCTGACGCTTGTGGATTTGATGGAAAACATATCATGTTCTCTTCTAATGATACACCAGCAGAAGATTTCAAATTAGCAGCGAAATTAGGAGCTATCATCAATCTGGATGATTTTACTCATATCCAGTTCTTAGAGGATACCATTGGATATATTCCTGAGACCATCAGCTGCCGTTACAACCCAGGCGGAGTCTTTGAATTAAGTAATGGAATCATGGACAACCCTGGAGATTCCAAGTACGGAATGACCAAGGATCAGCTGATCGAAGCATTTAAGATCTTAAAATCCAAAGGAGCAAAATACTTTGGTGTTCATGCTTTCCTTGCCAGCAACACCGTAACTAACGAATATTACCCAACTTTGGCAAAACAGTTATTTGAACTGGTAGTAGAGATCAAAGAGAAGACCGGCTGTGACGTAAAATTTGTAAACCTTTCAGGTGGTGTTGGAATTCCTTATACACCAGACAAAGAGCCAAACGATATCGCTGTTATCGGTGATGGCGTTCATAAAGCATTTGATGAAGTATTAGTTCCAGCGGGAATGGGAGATGTATCTATCTTCTGTGAAATGGGACGTTTTATGCTGGCTCCATATGGTTGTGTAGTAACTAAGGCAATTCATGAGAAGCACATCTACAAAGAGTACATTGGTGTGGATGCCTGCGCTGTAAATTTAATGCGTCCAGCTGTATATGGTTCTTATCACCATATTACCGTCCTTGGAAAAGAAGATGCAGAATGTACAGAGACCTATGACGTAGTAGGATCTTTATGTGAGAACTGTGATAAATTTGCCATTGACCGTAAGCTTCCTAAGATCGATATGGGAGATTACTTGGTTATCCATGATACAGGAGCACATGGCTTCTCTATGGGATATAACTATAACGGAAAACTTCGTTCCGCAGAGCTTCTCTTACAGGAAGATGGCAGCGTGAAGATGATCCGCCGTGCAGAGACTCCAAAGGATTACTTTGCAACCTTTGATTGTTTTGAAGAGTTGGGGTTATGTAAATAATAAATACTTTATTGTTGAGATGTTAGAGAATTTGAAAGCCTATGCAGGAGAAACTATCAAACCAGATGATTGGGATTTGGCGATGATTGAGCAAGCCCGGCAGGAAAATGATGGAGTAACAGTTACGCTTGATGAATTAGCACACGAGCTGGAGATTGAGCTATGATGTATAAAATTCCCTGAAGTGAGGTACACTCAAAAGAATGTTTTTTATTGCGTAACAGATTTTTACGTCTGTTACGCATTTGTTGTTTATTAGGAATTTTTTCAGATAATAAAAAGTGTCCTATACGGAACTGTCAGATGCTGGTTATTCCAGCAGTTCTGAAATATTGATATTTAGATCTCCGTAAATGCCTACGGTAATGTCCTGTTGAAAAGAAAAGATAACAGGAGCGGCGTCTTCCTCGTATCGATAGACAGTGGTGCGTTCTTTCTCCGGATCGACGATCCAGTATTCCCGTACTCCGCAATCAGAATAGAGAGTGTTCTTTCTGGAATAATCCATTTTGCGGCTACTAGGAGAGACCACCTCGATCACAAGGTCAGGTGCACCATTACACCCCTTATCGTTGAGTTTATTCTTATCACAGATAACAGATAGATCAGGTTCTACATAAGTCTCATTATCTTCTTTTAAGAAAACTGCAAAAGGAGCGGGATAAACTTCGCAAAGCCCCTTTTTGGCGTCAATATAGTTTGAGATCTTCTGAGAAAGACGGTTAATGAGCTTTTGATGGATCCTGCTTGGTGGAGCCATATCATAGACGACTCCATCGATCAGTTCTGCTCGTTGACCTTCCGGTAATGAGTAGATATAGTCAATAGTTTGATTATCAGATTTTAGTAAAGGCATGGTAGATACCCCCTTTTATTGAATTCTCTAATATTTTAAGAAGAGAATCTTTCTAAGATTAGGATAACAAAAAAGCCCCAGAATATCAATGTTAATTGAGATTACTAGGACTTTTAACAGTGCCGGCAGTGGGACTTGAACCCACACGTGGTTACCCACAACAGATTTTGAGTCTGCATCGTCTGCCATTCCGACATGCCGGCATTTCTTCAACAAATGATATTCTAGCATATGAAGTAAGAGTTTGCAACTATTAATTTTTTTTGATGCTATATATGGAAAAAATTTTTTTTGATTATTTTTTGACAGATGTTGCATTTATGCCGGTTTAATCGGCAAAAACTCCAATTTTTTTCGATAAATTACAATAAATTTGTGGATTATTTTTTGTATATGCTTTATAATAAAACATATATATTGTTGACTTGTAGTATATCGTAAACATTGGGGGATTCTAATGAAGAAAGTTGCACTTATTGCGGATTGCTGGAGAAAATTGATCAATTTTGCATGGATCAGTGGATGCAGAAGATATATTGCAGAGCACAATCTGGATGTGAATTTATATGTTTTTTCATCTTTTGGTAATTTCAGCAAAGATGAGAAATTCAATGAGGGAGAATACAATATCTTTAATTTGCCGAATCTATCTGAATTCGATGGAATTATCGTAGATTTTACGAATATCGAGATGGAAGGAACCAAGGACTGGATCATTAGAAAAGTTCGTGAAGCAAATGTGCCGGTAGTTTCTTTGGCAGAATCCATTGATGGTATGTACCTTTCCAGTATTGATGACTATAGCATTATGAAGAAGATGATCGAGCATGTCGTGGATGTTCACGGGTGCAAGAAGATCAACTTCGTAGGTGGACCATCACGAAATGATGAGGCAAGACTTCGTTTGAAAGCATATCGTGATGTAATGATGGAACGTGGCTTTGCTTATACAGAAGACCAGATCTATTGTGGAAATTATGAGATGTCTACAGGAGAGGAAGCTTTCCGAAATAGTTATGAGAAGGGGATCATTCCTGAGGCGTTTGTTTGTGTAAATGACAATCTGGCAGTTGGAATCTGTCATGAGGCGAAGAAATATGGTTATGAGTGTCCGAGGGATTTTCTGGTAACCGGATTCGATAATTTTGATAAAGCAGCTTGTTATAGCCCACGGATCACAACGGTTGGTTTTATACGAGAAGAGATCTCTTACCATGCTATGGAATTGATGGAAGAGGTATGGAATGGAACTGGTAAGAGACGTTCCATTTATACAGAGACACCGCTCATCTTCCAGGATAGTTGCGGTTGCGTGAATCCTCATCCAATGGATCGTGGACAGTATGTTGTGAATCACATTCATACAGAACATTGGAATAATATCTTAGAAGATGAGTTATTGGAGTTTAACCGTTCTCTGGTAAACTGTGGAAGCTTTAAAGAATTAGCTGCCAAGATTCCGGACAAATTAAAGTTTGTTCAGTGTGAAGCCCTTCATCTTATGGTAGATCAGGAGATCTTAGAAGATTATACTTCCATTCATGATATTGAGGAGCCAAAACCTTATTGTACCTCTGGATATCCGGATTTTATAACAGTCTTCCTATCCTGTGATAATCGGGAAGGAGTAATGGAGACTCAGATCCAGTCGGGCGAGTTATTCCCACAGGAGCAGGAGGAAGCTGCCGGGAATATGTTCCTTTTTACACCTATCCATTTTAGAGATCGGTCAGTAGGTTATCTGGTATTTAAAAATTGTGATTTTACATATGATACACAGTTGTTATTTGATTTTACCAATACCATTCAGGAGAATATGGAGACTCTTCATGCGAAGCTGACTCTCCAGAAAATGAACGAAGAGTTGTCCAGACTTTACATCAGGGATTCCCTGACTGGCTTATATAATCGAATGGCATATAGCAGAAAGGCAGTACCGCTGTTTGATAAATGCAAAGAGATGAAGCGTGATCTGGCAGTTATGTTCGTGGATGTGGATCGATTGAAATATATCAATGATGTCTATGGTCATGATGCAGGAAATGTAGCCATCACGAACGTGGCAACGGCTATCGAACAGAGATGCCCGAAGGACTCCATTGCCATGCGGTATGGAGGCGATGAATTCGTAGTTCTGATCCCGGATTGTGATGAGGAAATGGCGAATGAAGTCACCAAAGCGATCCGGCGTCTGGTAGAGAGCCGATCTTTAGCTCTGAATATGGGATTTGATATTACGGCAAGTATCGGATATACCATTTTTAATGGTCAGTATGAGTCTTTAAATGACGCCATCAACGAAGCGGATGAGATCATGTACGAAGATAAAAAAATACGTCGTATGAGACGGGAAGATTAAATCTGAACGCTCGGAATTCTTAAGGATTCCGGGCGTTTTTTCTTGACAAAAGTTATCATATATGATAACCTAGAGAAGTGAGAATCGCCTGCGAAAATGCAGGAATCTGGAGAGAATGATATGGAAAATGGAAGAATTCCCAGAGAATCTTTGGTGAAGCAGATTCGGGAAGCCAGGAAGGCTCAGGGTATGACCCAGCAGGAGCTGGCAGAATTGGCAGGGACGAAGAAGTCTAATATTTCCCGTCTGGAGAGTGGACGGTATAATCCAAGTCTTGATTTTTTAATAAAAATAGCAGATGGAC
Organism: Agathobacter sp.; assembly: GCA_017623935.1. Lineage (GTDB taxonomy): Bacteria > Bacillota > Clostridia > Lachnospirales > Lachnospiraceae > Roseburia. Next base: position 18,307 of record JAGAOC010000030.1, read on the forward strand.
TTGGCAAACAGATACGAATTACGATACAATAAGGAGATAGAATAATGGCAGCAATTAAGAAACTTGGAAATTATACAGATAATGATATTGAACTTTGCAGAACCACCAGCAACAGGGTGGGGGAGAGAGCTGTGATGGCATTAATAGAAGAGAGGATCCCATTTACAAGGAATTGTAGGAAGATCCCTTTCTTTCGAAGAGAGAAATATCATGGAGCCAGTAAGATCTATGTGATCACCATTAATCCGAGAAGATATGGTCAGGCGAGAAGGGTATTAGATGGACTGGAATTAGGGGACAGAAGCCGCCTGGTATTAAGTAATTTCTAAAGATATGCATGCCGGTAAGGAAGATGGCATATGAATTTTGGGAAACCAAGTAGTAGGAATAAATTGAAGAGTGAACAGAATTCACAAGAGATAGTGATAGGAGAAATAAAAGAGCAGGAAGCAGGAGTAGAGGCACCGCTTTCCACCAGTCAGAAGATCAGAAGAGTGGTGGAATGGGGGCTTATGTTCCTGCTTCCTGCCATGTCTTTTTATCTGATGGAATGGTATGAGCATAATCCCTTTGAAGAAGTGCGGCCTATGGCACAGTGGTTTAACATTTTGTTATTGGAACTGATAGCCTGGATCTTGTTCTTTCTTATTGGGAAGGCTAGAGCAGCACTTCGGATAGAACTTTTGTTAGCGATGATCTTTGGATTAGTGAATCATTATGTCATGGAATTTCGGTCTACGCCGTTTGTACCTTGGGATATCTTTTCCGTTGGTACAGCTGCCAGCGTAGCCGGGGAGTACGATTTTACACCGACTAAAGAAGTAGTTATCGTTACACTTATTTTTGTGGGAATATTGATCCTGCTACAGTTTATGAAATTAAAACTATCCGGAAAACGGATCAAATGGCTGATCCCGGCAGGGGGATGTGTATTAGCGTTATGTATTTTGGTGAATAATCTACAGGATGAGGATTTTCAGACCAGCCATAGTCTGTATCCATTTCTATTTACGCCAGTGTATATGACTCAGGTAAACGGCATGGCAGTGACTTTTACCATGAATCTGCAATACATTATGGTAGATAAGCCACAGGGCTATGATGCAGACGACGCCCAGGCTCTGTTAGCGGCATATGAAGAGATATCAGGAGAAAACGCTGGAACCGCAGAAACTGGAGGAATAACCGGAACAGTGGGAACGGAGACAGAAGAACTTCCGAACATCATTGTGATCATGGATGAAGCATTTTCTGATCTGGGTGTTTTGGAAGAATTAGAGACCAATGTGGATTATATGCCTTTTGTTCATAGCTTACAGCAGGGAGAGGAAAACACCGTTACAGGAACTTTACACGTGTCTGTCTGCGGGGGAAATACAGCCAATTCAGAGTTTGAATTTTTGACAGGAAATACCATGGCATTTTTGCCGAATGGAAGTATTCCATACCAGCAGTATATCAAAGGAGAATGTTCTTCTATCGTCAGCCACTTAAATGAGTTGGGATATGTGACTTATGCCATGCATCCTTACTATGCCTCTGGATGGAATCGGGATGAAGTGTATGAGTGGATGGGATTTTCGGAATCCATTTTCTTAGGAGATATGATCTCTCCGTCATACTTAAGAAAATATGTCAGTGATGCTTATGATTTTGAGATGATACAGGAAATATATGAGGGAAAACCACAGGATCAGCCATTGTTCTTGTTTAATGTGACCATGCAGAACCATGGAAGTTATGGGGATTCTTATGAGAACTTCACTCCAGATGTAACAGTTGAGGGAAATGATAGTTTTGTACTATCTCAGTATTTATCTCTGGTAAAAGAAACTGATGAGCAGTTAGAAGATTTGATCTCTTATTTTAGTGAACAGGAAGAAAAGACCGTAGTTGTCTTTTTCGGAGATCATCAGCCAGCGGACGTAGTAGCTAATCAGGTGCGTCGGGTAGGAGCAGATGAGTTGGAAACCCGGTATCAGGTGCCGTATGTTATTTGGGCAAATTATGATATTGAAGAAGGATCCGGTGTGGATACCAGTCTGAATTATCTGGCGGCAGAAGCATTTGAGCGTTGTGGGATTCCAACCAGCAGCTATCAGGATTTCCTGCTGGAATTAAAAGAGACCTATCCGGTGATCTCTGCAGTTGCCCAGGATTTTGAAGAAGAGGAAAGCATATTAAATTATAAACGGTTACAATATTATGAAATTTTTGACTGGAAGGAACAGTAATATGAAAGCAAAGAAATGTTATTGGGCTGCATTTGCGGTGCCCTTGGTAATATGCGTCATTATCTGTATCGGCAATGGTGTTTTTCCTTTTGGGGAAAAGTGTATTCTGGAAATGGATATGTATCATCAGTACTGCCCATTTTTTAATGAATTACAGGAAAAACTCCTTCATGGAGGCAGTTTGCAGTATTCTTGGAATCTGGGACTGGGATCAGATTTTGTGGGGCTTTATGCCTATTATCTGGCAAGCCCGTTAAACTGGCTTGTGGTACTCTGGCCTAAGTCTTATATCATTGAGTTTATGACTCTTTTGATCTTGGTTAAGATTGCTTTTTCCGGAACCAGTTTCTTTCTCTTTTTAACGGATCATTTTCAATTGAAAGATGAAAAAAAAGAGATATCTAGCAAGAATTTCTGGGTAGGAATCGTGTTTTCTACAGCCTATGCTTTAAGCGGATTTGTGGCTGCTTACAGTTGGGATATCATGTGGATGGATTCCATTGCCTTAGCACCCCTTATCTTTTTAGGGCTGGAAAAATTAGTAAAGCAGAAAGATCCAAGACTTTATTATATTACGTTAGCACTTTCTATCGTAGCGAATTATTATATTTCCATCATGATCTGTATTTTTCTGGTCTTTTACTTCATTCTGTTGTTCTTTGAGCAGAAAGGGGGAAAAATCAAGGCTGTAGGCAGATTTGCGTTCTATTCTCTTTTAGCAGGAGGAACTGGCGCAATTCTTATCATTCCGGAAGCTATGCTCCTTGGAAGCAGTGGTTCTGCAGTGGAACTTCCGGAGAAAATGGAATGGTATTTTAATATCATTGAGGAAATCTCCAGAGTCTGCACCATGACAGAGACTTATACAGGAAGAGATCATTGGCCGAACCTCTATGCCGGGGCATTTACCCTGGTCTTATTAGGCTTATATGTCTTAAATAGAAAGATCAGCTGGAAGAAAAAAATTCCGAGGATCGCAATGGTTGTATTTTTCCTGATCAGCTTTACGAATAACTATCTGGAATTTTTCTGGCATGGATTTGATTTCCCGGATTCCCTTCCGGCAAGACAGTCCTTTTTGTTTATCTTTCTGGTGTTAGTCATGGCATTTGATCAGGTTATGCACTGGGAAGGAACGAAAGTCTGGCATATTCCTGTGGTCTGGCTGGGCTGGGGAGCACTGCTTGGGGCATCCTGGTTTATAACAGAGGATGGAGTGACGGATGAATTATCTTTTATCATAACAGGATTGTTTTTGCTGTTCTACGGAATCGTTTTTCTGATGCTTCGACTGGGCAAGGCGAGAGTGAAGGATATATTTTTTAAGGCGATCGTATTTGTGGCACTGGTGGAATTAGGTGTCAATATGGCATATTCAGGTTTCTCCTGTACCAGCAGAACCGCCTATATGGAAAAAATGGAAGATTATCTGGTGTTGATCGATCATGCCAACGAGATCACAGAGAACAATGTAGGTCTTAATCGAATCGAAGATGCTGGCAGAAAGACAAAAAATGACAGCGCTCTTTATGGATATCAGTCTTCAACCATCTTTTCTTCCATGATGAATATTGGTGTTAGCCGACTGTATCAAAAAGTCTATATGGAGGGAGGCAAAAATTATTACTGCTATAATGGAGCAACCCCTCTTACTACAGCTATGCTTTCCGTTAATTATGTATTGTCGGATGACCCGGATCTGGATAATCCTTATTATCAGTTTGTAAGTTCTTCCGGAGAGCATTATCTGTATAAGACTACTTATAGTCTGCCATTGGGATATGTAATGTCGGAAGAGGCCATTGAAAACTGGATCCCAGAGAGTAATACCAGAATTAACAATATGAATGATCTGGCGTATCTGCTTGGAGCTGAGACGAAAATGTTTACTCAGGTCAAATCCGAACAGACGGCAAAAGAAGGAGAGACTACTTTTGTTATCCCGGAAGATGGCTATTATTATATGGGATATGATTATTGTGACAGTGAGTCATTAAATCTGACTTCCACAGAGGGAAAAGAGATCAAATACTCCAAGACCTCCCATCGTTATCTTATGGAGATCCGAGAGTGCGTTGCAGGGGAAGAGATCACTGTTAAAAATAAGACAAATGAGATCATTAATTATACGTTATATACTTTAGAGGAAAGTGCGGTAGCGGCCGCAGTAGAAACTTTGAGCAAGCAGTGCATGACCATGGAATCTTGCACGGATACAGAGATTGTAGGAAGCATTACTGTTACAGAGCAGGGACGACTGATCTTTTCTATTCCTCATGATAGTGGCTGGACCTTATATGTGAATGGGGAAGAAACTGAGATTGATCCATTCTACGAGGCTTTTATCGGCGTCCATTTGGAAGAAGGAGAATATGAGATCCGACTGAAATATGAGACTCCAGGACTGGGGATGGGCGCAGTGATCAGTATCTCATGCATCCTAATCTTTATCTTGACGCTAGTAATTCGTCACTTAATTAAGAAACGTAAGGAGGTTCGACATGTCGAAGAAGATGATCAGTATTATCATTCCCTGCTATAATGAAGAAGCCACGCTTCCTGTCTTATACGAGGAATTAAAGAAACTTTCTGTTCAGCTGGAAGCCTATGATCTTGAATATGTTTTCGTAAATGATGGTTCCTCCGATAGAACTTTTTCTATGCTGACGGAAATGGCAAAGCAGGATGAAAAAGTAAAATATATTTCTTTTTCCAGAAATTTTGGAAAGGAAGCGGCACTTTTTGCAGGGCTTTCTAATGCAAAAGGAGATTATATCGCTACTATGGATGCGGATATGCAGGATCCGCCATCTTTACTTCCGGAAATGGTAGCAGATCTGGAATCAGGTGAATATGATAATGTAGCAACAAGGCGGGTAAACCGGATAGGAGAACCGCCAATTCGATCCTTTTTTGCCAGATGCTTTTATAAATTAATGCATCATTTATCAGATATTGAACTGGTGGATGGAGCCAGAGATTATCGGCTTATGCGCCGGGAAATGGTTGACAGTATACTGGCAGTTGGAGAATATAACCGTTTTTCCAAAGGAATCTATGCCTGGGTCGGTTATAAGACCAAGTGGATCGCCTATGAGAATGTAGAGAGAAGTGCGGGAGAGACCAAGTGGAGCTTCTGGAAATTGCTTCATTACTCCATTGATGGCATTGTGAATTTTTCTAACGTGCCAATTACCATTTCTTCGTATTTGGGATTGATCCTGACAGTGATCTCTTTTATCGCAATTATCTTTGAGATCATTAGAGCTCTTGTATTTGGTGATCCGGTAGCGGGCTGGCCATCTTTGGTGTGTATTATCACTTTTATTGGAGGAATACAGCTTTTTTGCATGGGAATCATGGGGCAGTATATTTCTAAGACCTATATGGAAGTAAAGAAGAGACCTCATTACATCATCCGTGACACCAATTGTTCAGAAGCTAAGAAAAATAACTAAAAGAAGATGTATAACTACAGGTTATGGGCTATATAACAAAAAAATAATTGACAATTTGGAAGTCAATGGATATACTGACACTAAATTAAATAAAAAAATTATTTATTTCGTGAACAAAGGCGTTTACTTTTTACTAAGTAAGCGCCTTTTTTTTATTTTCTTACAAGGGTTTTCTATTGTCTGAAAATAGAAGTCACGAGGAAAGCGAGGAGCCTATGAAAGCAAAAACAGTAAGAAGAATGACAGGTGTATTATTAACTGCAGTTATGGCTTTGTCCATGCTGGCAGGATGTGGATCCTCTTCAGGAGCTGCGGGAAGTAGTGCAACAGAAGACAAAAAAGTTTTGAAAGTTGGAATGGAATGTGCGTATGCACCATTTAACTGGACTCAGGAAACAGAAGAGGTTGCAAATGGAGAAAAAGCAGTTCCAATCTATGGAACAGATTTTTATGCATATGGATATGATGTAATGGTAGCTCAGAAATTAGCGGATGAAATGGGAATGGAATTGGAGATCCACAAAGTAGAGTGGGATTCCATTGGACTTTCCTTAGACTCTGGAGTTTATGACTGTATTATCGCAGGTATGGGAAAAACAGCAGAAAGAGAACAGTCTTACGCATTTACAGAGCCATATTATTACAGAGATAACTGCATTACCGTAAAGAAAGGCAGTGAGTACGAGAATATTACTGGATTATCTCAGTTAGCAGATAAAGGGGTAAAAGTTACCACACAGTCAGGAACTGGCTGGGTTCCACTGTTAGACCAGATCGAAGGTGCAGAACAGATTGGAAACTATGCAACGACAGCCGAGTGTTTCATGTCAATCTCTAATGGAGTTGCAGATGTGGCAGTTATTGACCTTCCAACTGCAAAATCAGCAGCAATGACTAACGATGATTTAGTAGTGATCTCCTTAGATTCTTCTGATACTTTTGCAAATGATCAGGAAATGACCAATGTCTGCATTGCCACAAGAAAAGATGATACCGAATTCCGTGATCAGATCCAGGCAGCAATGGATGCCATTGGATGGAATGACAAGGCAGCAATGGATGAATTAATGGATGAGGCAATCAAATTACAGCCATCAGCAAACTAAATGAAAAGAAAAAGGAGGGCTGTCTGAAAGATGGCTCTCCTGAGATTTGATGTATATCGGGTGATTACAGAGAATAGATAAAAGTAAAAAGGTAATAGAGAAACGGTAATAGGGAGGATTAGATATGGCATCAGGTATTTTATTACAGGCTTTGCCAGAAACGACGATTGGATGGATGTTTTTTCTGGCTAAAAAATATTCCAGTATGTTCCTTCAGGGAACTGGGATCACATTGTACATTGCGATCGTAGGAACGATCCTTGGATTTATTCTGGGCTATGTAGTGGGCATTGTACAGGATATGAAAATTAACAAAGAAGACAATATTATCAAAAAGATATTTGGAAATATATTAAAAGAAATCTGTATTGTTTACGTGGAAGTTTTCCGAGATACCCCAATGATCGTGCAGGCAATGATCATCTATTATGGAATGAATCAGTCCGGGCTTTCCATTGATCCGGTGCCGGCTGGTATTTTGGTCACTTTGCTGAATACTGGTGCGTATATGGCAGAGACGGTTCGTGCAGGTATTAAATCTATTGATATTGGTCAAAGAGAAGGGGCTTTGGCAATGGGTATGTCCCCAATGAAGACCATGTTTCACATTATTCTGCCACAGGCATTTAAAAACATTATTCCTGAAATGGCAAATACATTTCTTACTAACCTGAAAATGACTTCTGTCTTAAACGTAATCTTAGTTCAGGAGCTTTTCATGGCTGCGAAGACAGCAGGAGGAACATATTATAAGTATTTTGAGTCCTACCTGGTGATCGCAGTGATCTACTTTGTATTGTGCTTCGTATTTAACCGTTTGTTCCTTTTCATTGAAAAAAGAATGGCAGGAAAAAATGATTATGTATTGGCAGTAGAGTATATGGAGAATCAATAGGAGGAAACCACTATGGCAGAAAAAATTATCAGTATTGAAGGTTTGAGTAAATCCTTCGGTGATCATGAAGTTTTAAGAAAAATAGATATCTCTGTACAAAAAGGAGAGGTGATCTGTATTGTCGGTTCTTCTGGTTCCGGTAAGTCCACTTTGCTTCGTTGTATCAACAGGCTGGAACGACAGACAAACGGCAAGATCTTTTACCATGGAAAAGAGATTCGTGATGTACAAAGAGAGATCAACGAATACCGCTCCAAAGTAGGAATGGTATTCCAGTCCTTTAATTTATTTAACAATATGACAGTTTTGGAAAACTGTATGTGCGGAACAAGAAAAGTCCTTCATCTATCTAAGGAAGAGGCATTTGACCGGGCAATTTCCCATCTGAAAAAAGTTGGTATGGCACCATATATCAATGCAAAACCATCTCAGTTATCTGGTGGTCAAAAGCAGCGTGTTGCCATTGCAAGAGCCCTTTGCATGAATCCGGAGGTTTTATTATTTGATGAGCCTACCAGTGCCTTAGATCCGGAAATGGTAGGAGATGTTTTAAATGTCATGAAAGAACTGGCGCAGACGGGACTTACCATGATCATTGTGACCCACGAGATGGCATTTGCAAGAGATGTTTCTACAAGAACCATTTTTATGGATAAGGGATATGTGGCAGAAGATGCTGCACCATCGGAATTATTTACAAATCCAAAGAATCCAAGAACAAGAGAATTCTTAAGCAGATATTTGGCTGGTTAGGCAGAGTATTTGATTAGTGACGGAAAGAAACAGGAGGGAGATTAGATGAAGAATTATGTGATCACTTTTGCCAGAGGCTTTGGCACAGGCGGAAAAGAGATTGCCTCAAAACTGGCAAAGGAGCTGGGAATCCATTGTTATGAAAATCGAATCTTGACATTGGCAAGCCAGATGAGCGGATTAAATGAGCAGTTATTTCAGGAAGTAAATGAGAAAGTAAGGAGTAACGGAGGTTTTTCCAGCTTTTTAAAAGGACTTCCAAGAGCCAACAGTTATATTGCCAGAAACGAGAAATTTGTTTCTGATGACACTCTTTTTGATTATCAGAAGCAGATCATTGAGAATCTGGCGGATACGGAATCCTGTGTCATTGTGGGAAAATGCGCAGACTGGGTGCTTCGGGGCAGAGACAATGTAGTCAGTATCTATATTGAGGCACCAAGAGATTTTTGTGTGAAACGAACCATGGCACACATGGGAGTAACCGAAGAGGTGGCAAACGCAACAATTGCTCATACAGATAAGTACCGGGCAGATTATTATAAATATTATACTCATGGAAATTACTGGACAAATCCGGTCAACTATGACCTGACCTTAAACAGTGAGAAAGTGGGAATTGAGAATTGTGTCAAGACGATTAAAGCCTATTTGGAGATCAAAGGCTTAATATAAAAAAGTTTTTCTTTTGTGACTTGACATTTAAAAAAAGTGGAGTATAATGACCATAAGTCAACAAGAGGTTGACGCGTTAATTGAATAAAGTTAAACCGTTGAGGTGGAGATAAAAATAAAAAGTGCACTTACAGAGAGTTGGGATTGCTGAGAACCGACAGAACGCAGTTTATTAAATGGACCACTGAGGGCATGGTCAAAGGAACTTCGGTTCTGAGTATTCCATGACGTGAGGGCATACGTCAGTTGCCAGGAATATGTTGGTATTCTGATGAGAGTGTGGGTTTCACAAATTAAGGTGGCACCGCGGTATAAGTGTATTTTACCGTCCTTAATAACAGATTTGTTCTGTTGTTAAGGGCGGTTTTTGTTTACTGGGAAATTCCTTTGGAATTTCCCAGTAAACAAAAGACACTACGTGTCAATTATGCGCAGCTCGCGGAGGAGAAGTTTATTGCTTCGCAATACCGTTCGCGCGCGGAGATTGCGCGAAGCGCAATCTTTTTACTTTCGGTGTCCCCATCCTGATCTTCCCATATGACTTCTCTCTCAGAAAAGAAAGGAGAGAATATGACATTAAACGAGGCAAAAAAACAAGCAGAAGATTACAAGGTAGTGCCGGTGAACCGGGAAATCCTAGCGGACATTAAGACTCCGATAGAGGTCTTAAGAGCCCTAAAGAAGGTAAGTTCCCACTGCTACATGTTAGAAAGCGTGGGAGAACAGGACACCTGGGGCAGATACACTTTTCTGGGATTTGACCCAACCATGGAAGTGACTTGTACTAATGGAGAAATATTTGTAAACCGTGAAAAAATAAAGAACATGTCTCATCCCAAGGAGATCATCCGCAATATCTTGCAGGAATATAAAAGTCCAAAAGTAGAAGGGTTACCACCTTTTACCGGGGGACTGGTAGGATACTTCTCTTACGATTATGCAAAGTATTGTGAGCCCTCCTTACACTTGGACGCAAAAGACGAAGAAGGTTTTAAAGACGTGGATCTTATGCTTTTCGATAAGGTCATCGCCTTTGATCATTATAAACAAAAGATCATCGTGATCGTAAATGCGAAAACAGATCATTTAGAACAGGAGTATGAAAGAGCAGAAAAAGAAATTGAAAAAATAATAGAGATCATCAAACATGGCAGTCCGGCAGAGATCCCGCCGGGAAAGCTAAAATCTCCATACCGGGCACTTTTTGATAAAGAAGAGTATTGCCGGATGGTAGAAAAAGCAAAGAAATATATTTACGAGGGTGATATTTTTCAGGTAGTCTTGTCTAACCGCCTGGAAGCAGATTTTGAAGGAAGTTTGTTTAATACGTACAGGGCTTTGCGAACCACCAATCCCTCCCCGTATATGTTTTATTTTTGCTCTGATGATATTGAGGTGGCAGGAGCGTCGCCAGAGACACTGGTAAAGTTAGAAGATGGAGTGCTTCATACTTTTCCACTGGCGGGAACCAGACCAAGAGGGAAGGATCAGGCAGAAGACGAAGCCTTAGAAAAGGAATTATTAGCCGATGAAAAAGAGCGGGCAGAGCACAACATGCTGGTGGATCTGGGAAGAAACGATTTAGGAAAGATCAGCCAATTCGGAAGTGTAGAAGTGGAAAAATATATGTCTATTGAACGATATTCCCACGTAATGCACATTGGCTCCACTGTTCGGGGACAGATCCGAGAAGATAAGGACGCCCTTGACGCCATAGATGCCATTCTACCGGCAGGAACTCTTTCCGGCGCACCTAAGATCCGGGCAATGGAGATCATCAACGAACTGGAAAATAACAAGAGAGGCATTTATGGAGGGGCGATCGGCTATATCGATCTTACAGGAAACTTAGATACCTGTATTGCCATCCGGATTGCTTTTAAGAAAAATGGAAAAGTCTTTGTCAGATCCGGCGCAGGGATCGTGGCAGACAGTATTCCGGAAAATGAGTACCAGGAATGTATCAACAAGGCAAAGGCAGTTATGAAATCCTTAGAAGCCGGAGAGGAGATGTAGCAGATGATCTTATTGATTGATAATTACGATAGTTTTTCTTATAACCTGTATCAGCTGGTGGGAGAGATGGATCCTGACATTCTGGTTATAAGAAATGACGAAATGACCATAGAAGAAATTGAAAATTTACATCCATCCCATATTATCTTATCTCCGGGACCGGGAAAGCCAAAGGACGCAGGAATCTGCGAAGAGGTGGTGGAAAAATTAGCTGGAAAGATACCAATCCTTGGGGTGTGCTTGGGACATCAGGCAATCTGTGAAGTGTTTGGAGCAACTGTTACCTACGCATCTCGGCTCATGCATGGAAAACAATCCGTGGCAGCAGTAGAAGAAAACAGCAGACTTTTTGCAGGAATGGGAAAAGAGATCAAGGTAGCAAGATATCATTCCCTTTCTGCAAAAAAAGATACCATGCCAGAGGAATTAAGGGTAACTGCTCTTTCAGAAGATGGAGAGATTATGGCAGTAGAACACAGAGAATTTCCAGTGTACGGATTGCAGTTTCACCCGGAATCTATTCTGACTCCAGAAGGAAAAAAGATCATGAAGAATTTTATGGAGGGTATGTAAGATGATCAAAGAAGCCATTGCAAAATTAGTAAATAAAGAAGATTTAGATGATAAGATGATGACCGCAGTCATGGACGAGATCATGACAGGAGAAGCAACCGATGCTCAGAAAGCCTCTTTTCTTACGGCTTTGAATATGAAAGGGGAGACCATTGACGAGATCACTGCAGCAGCCAGAGTCATGCGTCAGCATTGTGAACGATTTTTAAATGATATGGATGTTTTGGAGATCGTAGGAACCGGTGGAGATGGTTCAAATACCATTAATATTTCTACATTGGCTTCCATCGTAGTTTCTTCCACTGGAATTCCCGTAGCAAAGCACGGAAACAGAGCGGCTTCCAGCAAATGCGGTACAGCAGACTGTTTAGAGGCACTGGGGGTCAAGATCGATCTTTCTCCGGAAGAGAGTGCCAAGATCTTAAAAGAGATCAATATCTGTTTCCTTTTTGCTCAGAAATATCACACAGCTATGCGTTTTGTGGGCGGTGTCAGAAAAGAAATGGGAATCCGTTCCCTGTTCAATTGTTTAGGACCTCTTGCAAACCCCGCAGGTGCAAGCTTGCAGCTCCTTGGGGTGTATGCAGAGGAATTGGTAGAGCCTCTGGCAAGAGTCCTTCATAACCTGGGCGTAAAAAATGCCATGGTAGTTTATGGGCAGGATAGTATTGATGAGATTTCCTTAAGTGCGCCCACCACAGTTTGTGAGACCATCGGCGGAGAATTTAAGTCTTATGTGATAAAGCCAGAGGATTATGGTTTTGCCCGTTGCAAGAAAGAGGATCTGGCAGGGGGAACTCCAGAGGAAAATGCCAAGGTGGTTCGGGAAATCCTAGAAGGTGCCAAAGGACCAAAGACCGACGCGGTTATCTTAAACGCAGGAGCTGCCATTCATATTGCAACTCAGTGTTCCATTGAAGAGGGAATCGAAAGAGCAAAAGAAGCTATTGAAAGCGGTAAGGCATTAGCGCAGCTGGAAAAATTCATTGAACTGAGCAACCGGTAAGGCATGAAGAAGTGCATGGAACATAGCAATTGATAAGGCATAAAGAAGTGCATGAAACGGATGGGAGTAATCTATGAATATATTAGAAGAAATCGCACAAAAGCGAAAACTTGATATTGCGGGAAGAAAAGAAAAAATTGCTCTGGAAGAGATAAAACGATCTGCTTTTCAAATAGCCGAAAAAGAACTTTCTAAAACAGGTGAGTTTCTATTTCCTTTTGAAAAGAATCTAAAAAAAGAGGGGATCAGCTTTATCTGTGAGGTAAAAAAAGCGTCCCCTTCCAAAGGTCTGATCGCAGAGGATTTTCCATACCTTCAGATCGCAAAGGATTATGAAGCTGCTGGAGCAGCAGCCATTTCTGTTCTTACAGAGCCAGAGTATTTTCTGGGAAGCGATGTGTATTTAAAAGAGATTGCGGCAGCAGTACAGATTCCGGTCCTAAGGAAAGATTTTACGGTGGATGAGTACCAGATCTACGAAGCAAAAACCTTGGGGGCTTCCGCAGTGCTTTTGATCTGTTCTTTATTAGAGGATGAGACCTTGCAGCATTTTCTAAATGTGGCTCATTCTCTCGGACTTTCCGTTTTGGTGGAGGCTCATGATGAAGACGAAGTAAAACGAGCCTTGGCGGCGGGAGCAAAGATCATTGGTGTGAATAACCGGGATTTAAAAACCTTTCAGGTTGATATTTGTAACAGTGTAAGGTTAAGACAAATGGTGCCATCGGATATTGTTTTTGTTTCGGAAAGCGGGATCAAAACAGCAGAGGATATTTCTGTTTTAAGAAGAAATGGAACCAATGCAGTGTTGATCGGTGAGACCTTAATGCGCAGTGAAAACAAGAGGAAAATGTTAGCGGAGTTGAGCCAGGAATAGGGCCTGCTGAAAAGCATCATTCCCCGAAAAGTATCGTTACCTGAAAAGTGGCAGGGCAATGATCTGTTATGAAAGAAAGGAAAGTCCATGACGAAAATTAAGATCTGCGGATTACGAAGAATTGAAGATATTAAAGCCGTCAATAGCTGTCTGCCGGATTACGGAGGCTTTGTCTTTGCAAAAGGAAAGCGGACAGTTTCCGAGGAAGAAGCGAAGGTTTTAAGAGAAGCTCTTTCACCGGAGATCGTGCCTGTTGGGGTATTTGTCAATGCCCCGGCAGAGCAGGTGGCAGGGCTCTTAAATGAAAAAGTCATTGATATTGCTCAGCTTCACGGGGATGAGGACGAGGCATACATGAAAACCTTAAGAAGCATCATGAAACGGGGACAGCTTATAAAAGCTCTTCGGGCAGCTTCGCCAGAGTGCTTAAAGCAAGGAGATGGATTAGATGTAGATTACCTGCTATTTGACGCTTTTTCCCAGGAGGGATATGGAGGAACTGGCGAGACTTTTGATTGGAGCTGGATCAAAGATGTGAAGAAGCCCTTTTTTCTGGCTGGCGGCATCAGCAGTGAAAATGTAGAAAAAGCCATAGAAAGGGTATCGCCTTTTGCGGTGGATGTCAGCAGTTCTGTGGAGACAGCAGGCTGGAAAGATAGAGATAAGATCATAGAGATCGTAAATAAAGTAAAAAGAAAAAATCAGACGGAGGATTAGAGAAATGGGAAAAGGAAGATACGGAATTCATGGAGGTCAGTACATTCCAGAAACGTTAATGAATGAAGTAAATAAGCTGGAAGAAGCCTATGAATTTTATAAAAAAGACCCTGCATTTTTAGAGAAATTAGACACGCTGCTTCGGGAGTACGCCGGCAGACCATCCCTTTTATATTATGCAGAAAAAATGACCAAGGATCTAGGTGGAGCTAAGATCTATTTCAAAAGAGAAGATTTAAATCATACCGGCTCCCACAAGATCAATAATGTCTTAGGTCAGGCACTTCTTGCCAAGAAAATGGGAAAGACTAGGATCATTGCAGAGACCGGAGCTGGTCAGCATGGCGTAGCCACCGCTACAGCCGCAGCTTTATTAGGGCTGGAATGTGAGATCTTCATGGGAAAAGAAGATACCATCCGACAGGCATTAAACGTGTATCGTATGGAACTCTTAGGCGCAAAAGTCCATGCGGTGGAGACGGGAACTCAGACCTTAAAAGATGCGGTCAACGAGTGTATGAGAGAATGGACAAAGAGAGTAGATGATACGCTTTATGTGCTGGGCTCTGTTATGGGACCACATCCATTTCCAATGATTGTCCGGGATTTTCAGAGTGTTATCAGCCGGGAAGCAAGAGAGCAGATCCTGGAAAAAGAAGGAAAACTTCCAGATGTAGTTATGGCCTGTGTAGGAGGCGGCAGCAATGCAATGGGTATGTTCTATGAATTTATCAAAGACGAATCCGTTCAGCTCATTGGCTGTGAAGCGGCTGGCCACGGAGTACATACCGATAAGACTGCAGCTACCATTGCCACCGGAAAAGAAGGCATTTTCCACGGAATGAAATCTTATTTCTGTCAGGATGAATACGGACAGATCGCACCGGTATATTCCATTTCCGCAGGACTGGACTATCCGGGAATCGGGCCGGAACACGCCAACCTTCACGACACAGGAAGAGCCCAGTATGTGCCGGTAACTGACGAAGAGGCAGTGGAAGCTTTTGAATACATTGCAAAAACGGAAGGGATCATTGCAGCCATTGAAAGTTCCCATGCAGTAGCCCATTTGATGAAGATTGCCCCAACCATGAAAAAAGACCAGATCATTATCTGTTGTTTATCAGGTCGTGGAGATAAGGATGTAGCGGCAATTGCAAGATATAGAGGAGTAGATTTATATGAGTAAGATTAGTGAAGCATTTTCAAATAAAAAAGCATTTATCGGATTTTTAACCGCGGGAGATCCATCCCTGGAAAAAACAGAGGAATTCATTGTTGAAATGGAAAAAGCCGGCGCGGCCTTAATTGAGATCGGAATCCCTTTTTCCGACCCGATCGCAGAAGGTCCAGTGATCCAGGAGGCAAATGTAAGAGCTTTGTCTGCACCGGGAGGCTGTACCACAGATATGGTATTTGATATGGTAGAAAGAGTCAGCAAAAAAGTGTCTGTACCACTGGTATTCCTTACTTATTTGAATCCTGTTTTCAGCTACGGTTATGATCGATTCTGCAAAAGATGTAAGGAAGCCGGCGTTAGCGGTATCATCATTCCGGATATGCCTTTTGAAGAGAGAGGCGAACTGATCCCATTTGCAGAGAAGCATGACGTAGAACTGATCTCCTTGATCGCGCCAACCAGTGAAGAACGGATCCAGATGATCGCCAAGGAAGCGAAGGGATATATCTATGTAGTTTCGTCTATGGGCGTTACTGGAATCCGTAGTGAGATCACCACGGATATTGGAGAAATCATTGCAAATATCCGAAAAGCCACTGACACTCCAGTTGCTATCGGTTTTGGTATTAACACACCAGAACAGGCGGCTTCCTACAGTCAGATGGCAGACGGCGTCATCGTAGGCAGTGCCATCGTGAAGATCATCCAGGAACATGGCGTTCACGCCGGAAAATATGTATATGATTATGTGAGATCTATGGTGGATGGAATGTAATCTATGGTGGATGAGAGGGCAGAAAGGATTGGCAGCTATATGGTCAGTCCTTTTTGTTTCTGGAAATTTCTGGGGCAGCGAGCGCATCAATAGCAATTACAAGAGGGTAGTTTGGGAAATTTCTGTGAAGAAGGTAGACAAAAATAGGATAAGTTAGATATAATTAACTAAGATATGGAGTTAGAACAAACCATTAAATTTGTTGGTGATCCTGCCGATATATATTTTAATGAGTATCTATCGAGGATAGAATAAGTTCACAGAATTGAGGAAGATTATGTATAACGTAGAAGGTTTTGAATTTGAGACAAAGGAGCAGGCGCTCCAGGCTAAGAAAGAAGTAGAAGGTGTTCGTTACATCAAAGCTCAGATGCAGTTAGATGACCCGGAAGTTGTCCGTCGTCTCTATCAGAAACTGATTGCTCAGAATGTATTTGAGACACCGATAGGATTAAGTTTTTTGTCTGAACTGAAACAGTACCTTCAAGCACATGATTCTGCAAGCAGGAGCGTGATCAAGATGCCATCTCACGTGGAGCCGGAGTTATTCCATGAGGAGACCGATGAGATGGATTTTGCCAGTGAAAAAGATGCAGAAGAGGCAAGAGAAGCCCGTAAAGAGGCCATCCGTCAGGAAAAAGAGAACATTCGCAAAGCCAAGAAGATGGAGAAGACTTCTAATGAAGCATTTTTAGAGAATCAGATCATGCGTGAGAAGAACGCCATAGATAAGAACCAGAAGAAGTTGATTGAGAAATATCGCAAACGTTTTCAGGTCAGTTTGTTTTTTGCAATCGTGTTTGCAGTGGCAGTGATCGGAATGTTTGTTATAACTTTTATCAGCAAAGATAATGTAAATATCTTAAATTATGAAAATGCTTTAATTGACAGGTACGAATCCTGGGAAGCTGATCTGCAGGAGAGGGAAGCTGCAATTCAGCAGAAGGAAGCGGAATTGGGAATCACCGGGGAAGAATAATAGTAGCGAGGTTTTAAATGAGTAAGATTAAGATTCTTGTGGTGGATGATGAGAGCCGCATGCGCAAACTGGTACGGGATTTTTTAGTACGGGAAGATTACGAAGTTTTAGAGGCAGCAGATGGAGAGGAAGCATTAGATCTGTTTTACAGAGATAAAGAAATTGAACTTTTGATCTTGGATGTAATGATGCCGAAGATGAATGGTTGGGAAGTCTGCAAGGAGGTTCGTGAGACCTCCAAGGTTCCGATCATCATGCTCACTGCAAAAGGCGATGAGAGCGACGAACTGATGGGCTTTGATTTAGGTGTAGACGAGTACATTTCCAAGCCTTTTTCACCGAAGATCCTGGTAGCACGAGTGGGAGCACTTCTCCGTCGAGCAAATAAGTTAGGAGACGAAGCACAGCTTCGAGAGATAGGCGGAATTGTTTTAGATAAAAAGGCTCATCTGGTATCTATCGACGGACAGCCAATTGACTTAAGTTTTAAGGAATTTGAACTTTTAGATTATTTCATGGAAAATGCAGGAATCGCATTATCCCGTGAACGTATATTGAACAGTGTGTGGAACTACGATTATTTCGGCGATGCCCGCACCATCGACACCCACGTCAAAAAACTCCGTAGCAAGATGGGCGACAAAGGAGACTACATCAAGACCATCTGGGGCATGGGGTATAAATTTGAGTGTTAGCTACGAGCAGAGCAAAAATAGAGTCTGTCAGGCGATGGAAATTTATTTCCATGAGCATGACAGGATCTATTTTTATTGTGCGACAGCACAGACAACGAACGAGCTAGTCTCGCGAGTTGAGCGCTGCGAGAAGAGCCGACAACGGATAAATCTGGCGACAGCCAGTCAGCGAGATGAAGCGAAGCGGAATCGAGCTGAGCCTTGCTTGTAGAGTGACAGGCTCTATTTTTATTGTGCGACAGCACAGACAACGAGCGAGCTAGTCTCGCGAGTTGAGCGCTGCGCGTCTCGGCGATCATCTCGCCCCCCTGCAAATTAATTATTCCGTTATCTCAATCTGATTTCCCTCAATTCCAATAATACAACTTTCATAGTAACCATCTCCAGTCGTTCTCGGTCCGCTGATAACAGAATAACCATCTTTTCTTATTTTCTCGGTTAGTTCATTTACAGCGTCTTTGCTTCCAACGCTAAAGGCAATATGAATATAACCAGTTCGTGTTAAGGTTTTTCCTGCATCTTCCCTTTGAGGCTTATTCATAATTTCCAGTCTTGCTCCGTCGTCAAAACTCAAAAAATATGAACGAAAATCTGTTTTTTGATTGTGATACCCCTCGTTTGGTATTGCATTGAAATATTTAACAAAGAATTCTTTTGTTTTCTCCAAATCATTTACATACATTGCAATATGTTCTATACGCATAAATTACCTCCGTCAAATTTTTGGGGTGTTATATAACCATTATTAATGTTCCAATGCCTATCAGAATACATCCAATTAGCGACTTAATCGTAAAATCTTCATGTAAAAACACAAAAGCTAACACCAAGGTAATCACTACACTTAATTTATCTATTGGCACAACTTTTGATGCATCTCCTACTTGCAATGCTTTATAATAGCATAGCCATGAAGCTCCCGTTGCTAATCCTGACAATATTAGAAATAACCAGCTTTTTTTGCTAATTTCAGATATTCCACTTTGGGCATTTGTCAAAAATACCATTCCCCATGCCATAATTACAACCACAACTGTTCTGATAGCTGTTGCAAGATTTGAGTTCACACCATCTATGCCGACTTTTGCCAGTATAGAGGTAAGTGCGGCAAATATTGCAGACAGTAATGCTAATACAAACCACATACAATTGGACCTCCATTTTCTCTTTTGTTCATTTTCAAAGCGTAAACTTTAAATCTATTGTAGAAGTGTTGCTTCCACTAAGAAGCTGTTGTCATATTTTTCGAAATATTCAGTCTGTGTTGGCTCTCCATTGCCGGATGTGACATCAACAGTATAGTTTCCGGTTTCACTGAAGGTTACTTCAATCGTATAAAGATGAATACCTCCTGTATCAAATTTTTAGTCACGAAACTGATAAAGATATTATATCGCTACAAGAAACTGAGAACAAGCTGAAAAATTAAACTTATAAAATTACAGACAATGATTTGTAATTTATAAAGTTACGCGTTATAATTAAAAGAAAAAGGAGAAAAATATGTTAAACGTAGGGTCAATATCGTCACATAAGAAGCAGTTTATTAATGAAGCAAGTATTTTAAGATTGAGACCATATGTAATTGATGAAATAGGAGAGGATGAATCTTTTTATTTATATCAGCAGTGTCAAAAATTATTGTACCATGCTTTTAGTAGGAATATGAGTAATGAAGTTGCATTAGTTTATACCGTCAAAGAGCATGAAGAGGGTAATTATATTTTAGGGACGCAGACAAATACCGATTTAGAGTCTGATACTAAGACACAACAAATTTTAAATAAAAAGGATGATAATATATGTATATTGTTGCATAATCATCCAACGGATTTATCATTTTCGATTGAAGATTTTGCAGAGTTTTTATTATATGGCAAATTGAAAGTGATGGTGGCTATAACTAATTCTGGGGAACAGTATTTTATGACTAAAACCAGCGATTATGATAGAAAGAAAGCTGTAAAAAAATTGATCGAGATATCGAAAATCTGTGATCATAATAATGATGGGAAATTAACGAGATCAGAATCTGTACAGGCAGCGAAGCAATTTGAAAAAGTTGCATATGCGGTTGGAATACGAATTGAGTAAAGGAGGAGTGTGATATGAAAAAACCAACATTTTCAATTCTAGTAGATTCAGAAGAAAATACTAATCTGGCAATACAGCAATTAATTGATATATCATTAGAAGATGGAACTATTACAGAAGAAGATCTGAAAGAGATAGAAGAGAAAAGAACTCTTTTAGCAGAGGCATAATTGACATTAGGTACTGTAAAAGTGGTATTTGTTTTAAACTTTAAGTAAAGCATGGAGTGTGATTCGTTTGAATACACTCCTTTTTTATTTTCCATTTTGGGTGTAAAACTACCAAAACGCACTTAGGATTATTAGGTAATTTGCACATTGACTTTTTATTGCCGTGTGATAGACTAAAAAGTGAGCAAACGGTTGCGCAAATGAGAAAACCGTACAATAAAAAGGGAGGTATGTTCTAAGTGAAGAAAAAAAGTTTTATGAAAAAACAGTTGATCGCAGCTACATTACTTCTGGCTCTTTCCATGACTGCTTGTTCTAAGACAGGTGACATTAAGAAAGATGACATTGTAGGTAAAGTAAACGAGCAGGTAGCTGCCACCACTGAACCAGTAGAATCTGATATTTATGTGGAAAAGGTTGAGGGAATCACAGAAGATTTTATTCGTGGTGTGGATGTTTCCACATTGCTTGCTCAGGAGGAAAGCGGCGTTGTTTATTATGATCAGGATGGCAACAAAGCAGATCTGTTAAAGGTTCTTGCAGAAGCTGGCGTGAACTATGTGCGTGTGCGTGTATGGAATGATCCATATAATGCAGATGGCAACGGCTATGGCGGTGGTAATAATGATCTTGATAAAGCAATTGAGATCGGAAAACGTGCTACATCTTACGGAATGAAAGTTCTTGTAGATTTCCATTACTCTGATTTCTGGGCAGATCCGAAGAAACAGCAGGCTCCTAAGGCTTGGGAAGACATGGATCTGGAAGCAAAGACAGAAGCACTTGGAACCTATACATATGAAAGTGTTAAGGCTTTATATGAAGCTGGCGTTGATCTGGGAATGGTACAGATCGGAAATGAGACCGATAATGGTATGGCTGGTGAGACTTCCTGGGATAATATGTTAGAGCTTTTTGAGGCTGGTTGTGATAATGCAAGAAAAGCAGCAAATGAGCAGGATAAAGAACTGTTGATCGCTGTGCATTTTTCAAATCCTTCCACAGGTTCTTATCCAGGAATTGCACAGAAATTAGCAGACAAAGAGATCGACTATGATGTTTTCGCAACATCTTATTATATTTACTGGCATGAAGACATGGAAAATCTGACAAATACCATGAAGGATATTGCAGATACTTATGGCAAAAAGGTTATGGTTGCAGAGACTTCCTACGCTTATACATTAGAAGATTCTGATGCAAACGGTAACTCTATCGGTGACATCAGCGATCTGATCTCTGGTTATACACCTACAGTTCAGGGACAGGCAAAAGTTGTTCGTGATGTTGCGCAGGCTGTTGCAGACATGGGAGATGCAGGACTTGGTTTCTTCTACTGGGAGCCAGCATGGATCTCAGTCAATCCAGAAGGAACTAAAGAGGAAAACAGCAAGATCTGGGAAGAGTATGGATCAGGATGGGCTTCCAGCTATTCTGTAGAATATGATCCAGTTGATGCTGGTCAGTACTATGGCGGAAGTGCTTGGGATAATCAGGCAATGTTCGATAGCACAGGACATCCGCTGGCATCTTTAAATGTATTTAAGTACATTTTCACAGGAGCAACTTGTGAAAAAGCATTCTATGATGTAACTGTTCCAGAGATCGAATTATCACTGGGCGGCGAAGCAGAAATGCCAGAGACAATTGAAGTTATCTATAATGATGGATCAACTTCAGAAGAAGCAGTAACCTGGAACATGACAGAAGTTGAAGCTGCTTTAGCAGAAGGATTTGGAACTTATACAATTAGCGGAACATTAAATACAAATAATGAAGCAGTATCTGCAATCTTAAGCATAACAGCAGTGAACTTACTGGCTAATCCATCTTTTGAAGATGCAGATACCTCTATGTGGAACGTGATCAATAATGGCACTGGCGAATGTTTCTGGTTTGATGGTGAAACACCAAAGACAGGCGAAATGTGCGGACATTTCTGGTCTGAATCTGAGCTTGATTTCAAAGTAGAGCAGACAGTGACCGGATTAGAGAATGGAACCTATAACTTCAACATGATCATTCAGGGTGGAGATATGGGAGACAGTGCAGCAATTCAGCTTTACGCAATTGCAGGTGGCGAGACATATACATTTGATACTGCAGTTGATGGTTGGAAAAACTGGAAACTTCCAGAAGTAACCGGTATCAATGTAACTGATGGAGAAATGACAGTTGGTATCTGGGTTCGCGGTGCAGCAAAAGGCTGGGGAACCATCGATGATGCTTGTGTATATCCAGCAGAATAGATTTAACAATAAAATGAAATAAAATAAAAACAAACCGGCTGTGATCTTCAAAATGAGATCACAGCCGGTTTTGCATGCTAGGAGATATAAAAAATACAAGAATTCATATGAAAAACGCAAATAAAACACAAAAGTTCATATGAAAAAAGCAAATGTTTTGATTGTTTTTCCACATAAAACGTGATAAATTAAACATATAATAAACTCGAAAGTGAGATGAATCCATGGAAAGAGATATTATGAAACAGTTGGTGAATTGGAAAGAGTCTGCGGATCGAAAGCCATTATTGTTAACAGGAGTGAGACAATGCGGTAAGACATATGTCTGTAAGCAATTTGGTGAACAGTATTTTGAAGATGTTGCCTATTTTTATTTTGAGGGAAATAAAGGACTTGCATCTATATTTGAATATGATTTTGATGTGGAAAGAATTATAGATGAGTTGGGTAGCATAATTAGGGGGAAAGAGATCATTCCAGGAAAAACACTGGTAATATTTGATGAAATACAGTCCTGTCCAAATGCTATAACTTCCCTCAAATATTTTTGTGAAAATAAACCGGAACTTCATATAGTGTGCGCTGGATCCCTGTTGGGAGTATCTATAAAAAGAGATAATATTTCATTTCCAGTTGGAAAAGTTGATCGACTTCAAATGTACCCTCTTTCGTTTGCAGAGTTTTTGCGAGCTGACGGAGGAGAAGCAATTTATGAAGGTGTTCAAAAGTATGGTATAGATCGTGAACTGCCAGAGTTATATACGGGTAAATTAGAGAAAGCATTAAAATATTATTATATAGTTGGTGGAATGCCAGAAGTAGTTTCAAAATGGGTAGAAACTCATAGTTTTGAAAAAGTTGAAAAATTGCAGGAGAATATTTTGCAGGATTATAGTAGCGATTTTGCAAAACACGCACCTAAGACGGATATTCCGAAATTAGGATGGATCTGGGAATCTATTCCAAAGCAATTAGCAAAAGATAATAACAAGTTTGTGTTTTCCCATGTAAAAGAGGGAAAGAGATCTAGTGAGTTAGAGGATGCTTTAGAATGGTTGATAGATGCGGGGCTAGTATATAAATTAGAATTGGTTTCACATCCAGAACTTCCACTTTCGTTTTGTTCAGATGCAACATTTTTTAAAATCTATTTATCTGACGTGGGGTTATTGCGAAAAAAGTCTGGAGTGTCATATAGAACTATCTTAGAAGACTCTGATCTGTATAAGAATTTTAAAGGAGCTTTTACAGAGAATTTTGTATTAACAGAATTAGTGAAACAGAAGATACATCCGTATTTTTGGCGTTCTGGAAATACCGCGGAACTGGATTTTTTATTTGAATATGAGGATAAGATAATACCAGTGGAAGCAAAGGCGGAGATTCATACCCGGGCAAAAAGCTATAGTCAGTATTGTAAGAAATATAGTCCCCAAATTGGTTTTAAGTTTTCTATGAAAAATGTAGGAAATCATATGGTAGAAAGTACAACAACATATAGCGTTCCACTGTATTTGATCTGGTTGGTAAAGAAATATATTGATAACCGAGGTTAAAATATGGAAAATAAAGGAGGCTGTCCCAAACTATGATTTTAATAAGTCATAGTGGAGGGACAGCCGTTTTTGTGCGCTTCACCCTTCAAAAAGTGTCACTTGCCATCTTGCTAATTGTGAAAAAACACCCCACCTGTTACAATATGCCTATCTTAACAAAAGGAAGGTTTCCAATGAAATATACGATACAAAAGATCCCAAAAGGGGAAGATGAGGTCATATTAAGGTATCAGACCATGACTCCGGAAGTCGAGCGGGTCTATTACTTTTTAAATGGAATGGAGCAAAAACTTATAGGCTGGAATGAAAAAACGCAGGTTGTTTTGGAATTGTCTCAGATCTTATATATAGAGAGTGTAGATGGAAAAACTTTTGCTTACACAGAAAAGGAAGTGTTGCGCATGGATCATTCTCTGAATCGATTAGAGACGATCTTAAGTGATATTAATTTCTTTCGTTGCAGCAAATCCATGATCATTAATATCGATAAAGTAGAACGTTTAAAGAGTCTTCCGTCTAATCGGATTGATGCAGTTATGCGTAACGGAGAACATATCTTAATATCCAGAACCTATGCGTCAGATTTTAGAAAAAGATTAAGAGGAGGTAGAGAGAATGAGTAAGCGGCGAAAGAGAATATCCGCACTGGAAAAATAT
>JAGAOC010000031.1 GCA_017623935.1 Agathobacter sp.
ATAGAACATTCCACTTGCATTCTCCACCATGCTAGTATCCCAGCTATTCAAGTCTAAAGATACCAGATCATAGCAATCGCTAAACAAATTGTTCATATCCACAACCTTACTGGTATCCCATTTCTCCAATCCTGTGATCTCTTCCAGATCGACACAATATTCAAACACTGATTCCATGTTGGTTACCTTGCTGGTATCTATTCCACTGACGTCAATAGACGTTAATGCCCATAAGGCGTAGAACATATAAGACATATCCGTTAATCCTGTAACCGTGACCTTAGCAGAAGTGATCTCTTCTGCATATTCTTGCCATGGCCATTCTTCCAGTCCTCCTTCTCCGCTTCCTGTAATGGTCAGCAGTCCATCACTGTCGATAGACCATTCCATAGTGTCATCAATAGTACCGGAATGCAACACTTCTGCCTTCACCTTCTCTGGGCTACCTGCACCTAAGAAGATGACTGCCATAAGACACAGGATGATTCCGGAAATTTGTTTCATCATTTTCATATTGATTTCTCCTTTCTATAATACTCTTTGAAAATGATTTTATCATAAAAGCAACTATAAAACAACTTGTTTTATACAGTTTTTAGTGCAATTTTGCTAAAAGGAGCTGCCCAAAGTAAAATAACCCCTGCGGACAATTTACTACTTTTGTTGTCCACAAGGGTTATCATATCACTCGATATTCTTATTCTCGATATTTTTCTGCTAGGGACTATTTATTAGAAAGGAACTCATGGATTCCCTTAGCAGCTGCTTTACCAGCTCCCATTGCAAGGATTACAGTAGCTGCACCAGTTACTGCATCTCCACCGGCATATACACCTTCTTTAGAAGTTGCACCGGTTTCCTCGTTTGCAATGATACATTTTCTTCTATTGATGTCCAGACCGATTGTAGTAGAAGAGATCAGTGGGTTTGGAGAAGTTCCAAGGGACATAATCACGGTATCACATTCGATCTCATATTCAGATCCTGGAATCTCTACAGGACTGCGACGTCCGGAAGCATCTGGCTCGCCCAGTTCCATTTTAATGATACGGATTCCTTTTACCCAGCCGTTCTCATCTACAAGGATCTCTGTTGGGTTCTGAAGAAGATCAAAGATGATTCCCTCTTCTTTTGCGTGATGTACTTCTTCCTTACGAGCTGGAAGTTCGTCCTCACCACGACGGTATACAATGTGAGTCTCTGCTCCAAGACGAAGTGCAGTTCTAGCAGCATCCATAGCTACGTTACCACCACCAACTACAACAACTTTCTTTCCTCTGGAGATTGGTGTCTCATATCCTTCTTTGAAGGCTTTCATTAAGTTATTTCTGGTTAAGAATTCGTTAGCAGAAAATACGCCATTTGCCTGCTCTCCTGGGATTCCCATGAATCTTGGAAGTCCTGCACCAGAACCGATAAATACTGCTTCAAAACCTTCTTCTTCCATTAATTCATCAATCTTAATGGATTTACCGATTACTACGTTTGTCTCAATCTTAACACCTAAAGATTTTACGTTCTCCACTTCTGCTGCAACGACTTTATCCTTTGGAAGACGGAATTCAGGAATTCCGTAGCTTAATACACCACCAGCAGCATGTAATGCTTCAAAAATAGTTACATCATAGCCAAGTTTTGCCAGATCTCCAGCACAGGTCAGACCTGCAGGGCCGGAACCGATCACTGCTACTTTCTTTCCATTCAAAGAATCAGCTTTCTTAGGTTTGATTCCATTTTCTCTTGCCCAATCAGCAACGAAACGCTCTAATTTACCGATGGCAACTGGCTCACCTTTGATACCTCTGATACATTTTCCTTCACACTGGCTCTCCTGTGGGCAAACACGTCCACATACAGCTGGTAGTGCAGAAGATTCAGAAATGATCTGGTATGCTGCTTCAAAATTACGATTCTTTACCTGCTCGATAAATGCTGGGATGTTGATAGAAACAGGACATCCTTTCATACACTGAGCATTTTTACAATTCAGACAACGGGAAGCCTCTTCTACTGCTTCTTCCTCGTTATATCCGTAACAAACTTCTTCAAAATTAGTTGCACGAACCTTTGGTTCCTGCTCACGAACTGGAATTCTTACTAATACGTCTCCCATTATTTATCACCTCCGCAGTGACCGCATCCGCCATGATGAGTATCTCCCTCTTCATATGCGAGTTTTGCACGGCCTTCCTCTGTCTTGTATTGCTGCTGTCTCTTCATTGCCTGGTCAAAATCTACCAGATGTCCATCGAATTCAGGACCATCTACACAAGCGAATTTAACTTCTCCGCCTACCATAAGACGACAAGCACCACACATTCCTGTTCCGTCAACCATGATAGGGTTCATGGAAACGATAGTAGGAATCTCGAGTTTCTTAGTTAATACGCAGACGAATTTCATCATGATCATTGGTCCGATAGCAACACAAGTATCATAGTGTTTTCCCTCTCCTACCAATGCTTCTAACTGCTGGCATCCATTTCCATGGAAACCATATGTACCATCATCTGTTGTCACATAAACATTTTTTGCAACAGCTTTCATTTCATCAATGTAGAATAATAAATCTTTGGTTCTAGATCCCATGATCACATCTACATCTACTCCATGCTCATGGAGCCATTTAACCTGTGGATAAACTGGTGCAGTTCCTAAACCACCAGCGATAAATACGATACTCTTTTTCTTGGTCTCTTCTAAATTCTCTTCCATGCAAAGCTCAGAAGCACATCCTAAAGGTCCGACGAAATCAGCTAATTCGTCACCTTCATTTAAGTCCATCATACGCATAGTTCCTGCACCGATTGTCTGAACAACAATTGTTACAGTTTCTTTTTCTCTGTCATAATCACAAATGGTAAGTGGGATTCTTTCTCCTACCTCATCAACTTTTGCGATGATAAACTGTCCTGGAAGACACTCTTTTGCAACTCGTGGAGCTTTAATGTCCATGAGAATGATCTGGTCAGCCAGTTTTTCTTTTCTTACGATTGGATACATGGTTTTCCTCCTAGTTATTATGTGTTCCCCGCAGATTTCTCTGCTTTATCACGTTAAAATGATATTTTTAAAACTTGCGCTCTTATGATAATAAATGAAAAATCCTTATCTGGCAACGTTTTTTGTTAATTTTTTCTAAAATTATTAAGCAGTTTCCTGAATTTGGTCTTTCCTTTAGGTAAAATATACCAGTTCATCTTCCGGTTTTTCTGCCGGTTCAATAGAAACAGGGTACAGAACAGGTCCTCTTCCCTTGTATTCCTTTGCAAATTCAATACGGACTTCTGCAGTAATATTGATCCAGGATTTGTGTGGGATCTCCTGTTCTTTATCATATTTACATTTAAATCCGATAAAGGTCACATCATCGATACAGCAGGTCATCGCAAAACGTCCTGGCACCATAACGCCTTTTTTTAATTTCTCAGGATTATAGACAAGGGCTAAGAATTTTACTTTCTTGCGATCGTATTTCTTGTAATTTTCCATGGCATCCATATACCAGATTCCGTAATCAGAATCTGATAATTCGATGATATCCTGATCAATGTCAAATGGCAGTTCTTCTGGTCTTTCATCGATGGTACCGTCTTTTCTTTCGTATACGATCTGGGCTTTTCGGTTGATAGTCTTAACTAACCGACGGAATTTCCCTCGATCTGTCTCATCATCTGTACGATTAAAGATCACCACATCTGCCGCAAAAAGCTGTTCCTGCATCATTGCCCGCATATTGTTCATATACATCTCAAAAGTATTGGAATCTACAGTTGCTAAAGACTGTACGATGATCCATCCCTTTGGCAGCTCTGCTTCTATGATCTTGTCCATTCCCCAGGTTCCGTTATATTCAATGAATACCTGTTGTGGCTGATATTCCTTATTGATCTCTTCCAGACGCTCTTTGGTAAACTCTGCTTCGGAATCAATAGAGGTAAGCTTGCAGTTAATGGTAGCAAGTTTTGCTTCGTCATATTCTACATCTCCATCCTCACACATAATGATCACGCCTTTAGCACCATTTCCAAATTCGTTCTCAAATAATGTCTCCTGTACCAGAGAGGTCTTTCCACTGTCCATGAATCCCGTAAATAAATATACTGGAATTTCCTGTGCCATTTCTCTTCCTCCTATGCAATTCCAAATAACTCTTCTAATCTATGTTCGTCAATATTGGTTCCAATTACACAGAGACGTCCTGTATAATCCGGAGTTCCTTCTCTTAACTCATATTCACCTGGAACCATGTCAAAATAGATCCAACTTCCATCAGTGCTTTCCACCATACCTTTGGAACGTAAGATGGTTCCATAATCTTCTGTATCACAGAAGATCTTTAAGATCTCTTCAATCTTTGCTCTATCGAACTTATGAGGAGTTTCCTTACCCCAGCTTGTAAATACTTCATCTGCATGGTGATGGTGATGATGATCATGATCGTGGCAGCCACAGGTGCAATTCTCATCATGCTCATGGTGGTGCTCATGATGATCGTGATCGTGATGGTGGTCATGCTCGTGGTCGTGGTCGTGATGATGCTCATGCTCGTGGTCATGGCAACCGCAGGTGCAGTTCTCATCATGCTCATGGTGGTACTCGTGATCATGATGATGCTCATGCTCGTGGTCATGATCGTGATGGTGGTCGTGGTCATGACAACCACAGGTGCAGTTCTCATCATGCTCATGATGGTGATGATGCTCATGAGCAGCATGGCTTGCTTCTGCAAGAAGCTTCATCTCCAGGTTGTCCTGTCCTTCCATGGCTTTTAAGATCTGCTCGCCGGAAATAGCATCCCATGCAGTGGTAATAATGGCAGCCTTTGGATTTAACTCCTGGATCTGTTTTACACAGAACTCTAACTGCTCTTCTGTTGCATTCTGGCTACGACTTAAGATAACAGTGGTAGCATGTTCGATCTGGTTATTGAAAAATTCGCCAAACGCTTTCATCTGCTTGCTGGCTTTTAACGCATTCACAACCGTAACAAGAGCGTTCATTTTCACATCCTGCTCTTTTTCAATATCCATGACAGACTTCATAACATCAGATAATTTACCAACACCGGATGGCTCGATCAAAATACGGTCTGGATGGTATTTCTCGATAACTTCTTTTAAGTTCTTTCCAAAATCCCCAACTAAAGAACAGCAGATACAGCCAGAATTCATCTCAGTGATCTCAATTCCGGAATCTTTTAAAAATCCACCGTCGATTCCAACTTCACCGAATTCATTCTCGATCAAAACTAACTGTTCGCCCTTAAAAGCTTCATCGATCATTTTTTTAATAAAAGTAGTCTTACCGGCACCTAAGAAACCGGAAATAATATCAATCTTTGTCATATCTATTTTTCCTCTCTTTCTTACTCTATAGAACATGTGAAAAACTTTCGCCAATTATTTCTATTTTACTCGCAATTACCAAAGAAAGCAACCTTTAGTAGTGCATATGATAGAGTTTCTCGTAGATTCCCCCTTGTGCCAATAACTCTTCGTGGGTTCCGGATTCTTCGATCCCCTCTTCGGTCAACACCAAAATCTTTTCTGCATTCTGAATCGTAGTCAGACGGTGGGCGATCACAAAAGTGGTTCGGTTCTTTGCCAGCTTCTCTAAGGATTCCTGCACAACCTTCTCGCTTTCGTTATCTAAAGCCGAAGTTGCCTCGTCAAAGATCAGTATTGGCGGATTCTTTAAAAACACCCGGGCAATAGAAAGTCTCTGCTTCTGTCCGCCGGAAAGCTTGATTCCTCTCTGACCGATATCTGTGTCATACCCTTCCGGGAAAGACATGATAAATTCGTGTGCATTGGCATTTTTTGCTGCCTGGATTACCTCTTCTCTAGTGGCATCCGGCTTTCCATAAAGGATATTTTCATAAATGGTTCCTGCAAATAAATACACATCCTGCTGAACCATTCCAATCTGATTTCTCAGACTTTTCTGAGTGACCTTTCTGATGTCGTATCCGTCG
>JAGAOC010000032.1 GCA_017623935.1 Agathobacter sp.
ACACCGTCCATATCGCTCATTTTGGTATGGCAATGAAGCTCCACACGCTTTTCCGGGCTGGTATCCATTCTTGTAGTCGTAAAATCTGAGATCTTTTTAATTCCTACAATGGAACCTATGGTCAGGTCACTGTCGAATTTATCAATGGTGGCTACACCTTTTACTTTAATGAAATTTCCGGGTTTGATCCCCCCTAAGATATCTGGGAGCTGTTCATTTTTCGCAAAGACTTTTAAGACAATGGTGTCTGTAAAGTCTGTCATGGAAAAGATCAGGATTGTTCGTTCATTTTTGATCTCTCTAGTATCTAAAGTTAAGACCTTACCATGAATGACAACTTCTCCAATTGGACCATCGATCTTGGCAATGTCCATTGGGTCTTCCTCAAAATCTCTTCCGTAGATCACATCCGGATTGGTAGACTTCGGCATGGAATCTTTTTCAAATTTCCGACGAAATTCTCCCTTTTTCACAAATTCCTGCTTCTTTGCGCCAGATTTTTCTGCATTTTTTCCTGCAGAAGCTACATTTTTTGCAGGTTTTTCGTCTACACTAGATGATGTTTTGTCGGATTTCCCCTCTACCAGAAGTTGTGGATTTTCGCTTCCACTCTCGGAAGACGCTCCCTCCCCATCCTGGCTCTTTCCTGCAAAAAGTCCGGTTCTTTCCACGATATGACGGACTTCTAGCTCAATCTGCTTCTCAGAATTCTTCCGATATTTGCTCTCCTGAGGCTCTTTATATTCTACCTTCACTTTTAAATTCATACCGCAACGTTCGCAGAATATTTTCTCTAAAAATTCCACAATCTCGTTGGTTCTGGTCTGAGCGATAATGGTGTTCTCTAAAGTCAGCAGCAGATCCTCTGCCCCCTCAAACTTCATATCTGCGGTACGGAGCAGGTTATATTCCAACACGCTGTAATTGTTCAATTCGTCTAAGATACTGTCCTTGTACACCGACAAAAGGGTTTCTGGGGTATACTGGGCAGACAATTGGAACTTTTCAATAACATGAACAAAGATAGGGTTATTAGGAAAAAGCTGTTTTTTGATAGCTTCTTCTATTTTCCAGATATTTTTCTTAAAGATAATTCTTTCTGCAAGCAAATAAATGCGAATATGACTTTTATCATGATTCGCACTTACTTTGGTTACTTCAGTTGTCTGTAAAAGGTTTTTCAACTCTTCCTCTAATTGAAGAGTTGGAAAAACCTCAAAAAAAGCTTTCGACATTCTATTTGCTCCAATTTTCTAATTCGTAACGCAGTTCAGAAAGTAACTGATCTTCCGGTACTTTCTTATAGATCTCACCCTTTTTGATAATAAGACCTTCTCCGATACCACCAGCGATTCCGATATCTGCCTCTTTTGCTTCTCCCGGGCCATTTACTACACAACCCATAACCGCAACCTTCAGATCTAATGGAATATCAGCTACCATATTTTCTACCTGATTTGCCAAAGAGATCAGATCAATTCTGGTTCTTCCGCAGGTTGGACAGGAAACGACTTCAATGCCGCCTTTACGGATTCCAAGGGTACGAAGGATCAGTTTTGCAGATTTGATCTCTTCTAATGGATCACCAGTCAGAGATACACGAATGGTATCACCAATTCCTTGGCTTAAGATCAGACCAAGTCCGATAGAGGATTTGATATTTCCGCTGATCAAAGTTCCTGATTCCGTAATTCCTACATGAAGAGGATGATCTGTCTTGTCTGAGATCAGTTCATGAGCTTTTACACACATCATAACATCAGAGGATTTGATACTGATGACCAGATTATCATATCCCACATCTTCGATGAGTTTTACTTTGTCTAAAGCACTTTCTACGATTCCCTCTGCAGTAACACCATGATATTTCTCTACTAATTCTTTCTCTAAAGAACCGCTGTTTACCCCTACTCGGATTGGGATATTCCGCTCTTTCGCTACATCAACAACAGCTTTTACACGGTCTGCACTTCCAATGTTTCCTGGGTTAATACGGATCTTATCTGCTCCGTTCTCCATAGCTGCAATGGCAAGTTTATAATCAAAATGAATATCCGCTACTAAAGGGATAGAGATCTGTTTTTTGATCTCTGCTAATGCCTGTGCTGCTTCCATAGTAGGAACTGCACAACGGATGATCTCACATCCGGCTTTGGTAAGAGCCTGAATCTGAGCCACTGTTTTTTCTACATCTTCTGTTTTTGTATTGGTCATAGACTGAATCGCGATAGGATGATTTCCACCAATAATGCGATTGCCAATCTTAACTTCTTTTGTTAATTTTCTTTCCATGATCCCTCTCCTTTGCTTTTATACGAATAACTTTCGGATATCATTAAACATTACTACAACCATCAAAATCATTAATAAGGCAATTCCGATAAAATGAACAAATCCTTCTTTATCCGGATCGATCTTCTTTCTGCGGATTGCTTCTACGATCAAGAATACCAGTCTTCCGCCATCTAAAGCTGGCAGAGGAAGCAGATTCATGACTCCTAAGTTCGCTGATAAAAGAATCGTCCAATTTAACATATTTAAAAAGGCATAATAATATCCATCAGTGCTAACGGAAGATTCATAAGTGTCTCCGATATTTTTCACGATTCCTACCGGACCACTCAAGTCATTGACGGAAGCCCCTCCGGTTACTAGCATCTTCAAACTCTCGATCGTGGACCAGATACAATATTTTACCTCGTAAAAGGCATAGGAAATAGCTTCTCCTATCCCCGCTTTCGTCCTCTGGGAATTCCCTAAAAATCCATAGAGATATCTACCGGATTCCTCGTCATATTTCGGAACGAGAGTTGTGGTATATTTTTCTCCATCTCGTTCGTAGACTACTTCTACTGTCTCGCCAGCGTTAAATAAGGAATAAGCACTGACCTCCCGATATAAATGAATGTTGGTAGAGTTTAATTTCAGGATAATGTCACCTTCCTGCATTCCTGCCTCATCCGCTGCATATCCTTCCAACACTCCGGCGATCTGAGGCTTATCATAACCAACACATGCCACCAGTACAATAGCAAAGATAAATGCCATAATAAAGTTAAAGAATGGTCCAGCAAATACGACGGACATTCTCGCCCAGACCGATTTATTGCCAAAGGCCCTTTTATCGTCGGAAGTTTCATCCTCGCCTTCCATCATACAAGCCCCACCAAATGGCAACAGTTTCAGGGAATATTTCGTTTCTCCTTTGGTAAATCCAAAAAGAGTTGGTCCAAGTCCCAAAGAAAACTCGTTTACTTTTACTCCATTGGCTTTGGCCAAGAGAAAATGCCCAAGTTCATGGAATAAAATAATA
>JAGAOC010000033.1 GCA_017623935.1 Agathobacter sp.
GTTCAACAGCAGAAAGTTCTACAACAGGGAGTGGTACGACAGAATGGTTTGTGGAAAAACTCAGTATATTCGGCGGCGCAGCATAAATTTGAGGAGTTGATGAATCAGCTTAAGGAATGGAAGAAAAATCTTGGAAAGTTGATTCCAGTTAGGGAACAGAAGCCATCTCGTAGCATAGTTGTGATGCCGGAGGATCTGGCGGAAGACCCAGAAGACCAAATACAGGAAACGATTCATCCAACCATTTGCTTGTCGGATTATAGGGAGCATCCAAGGGGGCTTTTGCTTTATGAAGGAACAGAAGATCTTGGAAATATTTCGTTGAATGGCACGGATCATCAGATTGGAAAATCAAAAGAGGCCAGTATCTGTATAGAGAAAGAGACGATTAGCAGTCTTCATGCAGGGATCTGGTTTGAGGAACAGGAATATTACTTAGAAGATTACAATTCCACAAATGGGACCTATATTAATAACGAACCGTTAGCATATAAGGAACGAAGAAGATTGAAATGTAACGATATTGTGAGGTTTGCAGATGTAAAATACCGGTTTGTTTAGTTGAAAATCAGGTCAAAAGTATTTATAATGGATTTCATGGAAAAGAAGAAACCTTATATTACAATTGGACTGATTATTACAAACATTATCATATTTATCCTGTTAGAATGGAATGGAAATTCCTTAGATGCAGAGTATATGATGGAAATGGGAGCTGTTTATCCGGAGAAAATTCAAAAAGATGGAGAGTATTGGAGGTTGATCACCGCCACATTCATGCATTTTGGGTTTAGTCATTTACTAAATAATATGGTGCTTTTGGGAACAGCGGGACAGATTCTGGAAAGGGCTTTAGGACCAATAAAGTATTTGATCCTCTATCTTTTGGCAGGAATTGGTGGAAGTACGTTATCTTATGCTCAGATGATCCATAGTGGAGATTATGCGGTGGCAGCAGGTGCTAGTGGTGCAATCTTTGGAATTGTAGGAGCGCTGCTCTGGGTAGTCATCCGCAATAAAGGTCACTATGAAACATTGACCGAAAAAGGATTGATTGCGATGATCGTACTCTGTCTGTACTATGGAATCAGTACCGGTGGTGTGGATAACTGGGGACATATTGGAGGTCTGATCGGCGGTTTTTTAGTAAGTATTCTTTTCTATAATAGAAAAAAGGAAATATATTGATTTTATAGGCAAAAATCAATATACTAAAAGTAGACTTTAAATAGGAGAGAATCTATGAAGATCAATATATATTATGGAGGCCGTGGATTATTAGATGATCCGACCTTATATGTTTTAAACAAAATGGAAGAAGTCTTACGAGAACTCAGAGTGTCCATTGAACGGTATAATCTCTATGAACATAAGAATGAGATTGCAACATTACCTCAGACTTTCAAGGAAGCAGACGGAATCATTTTGGCTACTACAGTCGAGTGGTTGGGAATTGGTGGATATATGCAGCAGTTCTTGGATTCCTGTTGGCTTTATGGAGATAAAGAGAAGATCAGTAATACATATATGCAGCCAATCGTAATCTCTACTACATACGGAGAGCGAGAAGGAGAATTGACTCTGATGAATGCTTGGGAGATCTTGGGTGGACTTCCATGTGCAGGACTCTGTGGTTATGTAGATGATCTGGTATCTTTTGAACTGAATAAAGATTATAACCTGATCATTGAAAAGAAAGCAGAGAATCTTTACCGTACCATCTCTCAGAAGGTGAGAAATCTTCCTACCAGTAACCAAGCAGTAAAGCAGAGCGTATTACGTACTCAGCAGATGAATCTGACCCCACAGGAGAGCGAGCAATTGTCCAAGTATGTTTCAGATGATTCTTATGTAAAGAAGCAGAAGGAAGATATTGAGGAATTAGCTTCTATGTTTAAGGATATGCTGGGAAAAGCACAGAAAGAAGAAGATTCTCCTTATATCACAGATCTGAAAGCTCATTTTGTACCGCAGGAGAATTTTAGTGCTACATATTCCTTTATGATCGATGGCTGTAAGAAACCATTGTTCATTCAGGTAAAAAATGATGATCTATTAATGCATTATGGAGAAGAGGCAGATATAGATGTGGTAACAAAGATGTCCGCTAATGTACTGCAGGGCATCATTGATGGAAGAATGACCTTCCAGCGTGCCTTTATGACCGGTGAAATGACTGCAAAAGGTAATTTTAAAACCTTGCGAATGTTAGATCAGATCTTTGTATTTGTATAACAGAGATAGAATTGCCAGCCTATGAGGTCGGGAGCTGCCGACCCTATAAGACTGAATCTGTCTGAGCTACTGAATAAGAGCAGGCAGAGTAATTGTAAAAG
Source organism: Agathobacter sp. (assembly GCA_017623935.1). Lineage (GTDB taxonomy): Bacteria > Bacillota > Clostridia > Lachnospirales > Lachnospiraceae > Roseburia. Next base: position 2,337 of record JAGAOC010000033.1, read on the forward strand.
TAGTACCTTTTTCAGGTGTGGAGATGCAGTCGATAGTCCCTTGATGGGCAGAAACGATCTGTTTTGTGATCGCTAGACCAAGACCAGAACCATTTTCTTTTGAACTGGAAACAGGTGAGAATAGATTATTACGTATTTCTGGAGGAATACCACATCCATTGTCTGTCACAGAAAGGATGAGAGTGTTATTTTCTACAGAAGCATTGATCCAAACAGTTCCAGAGGATTCAATGGATTCTACTGCATTTTTTACGAGATTCAATACTGCATGGTTCATGCAGAAGGTATCGATCTGGATATCCGGCAGGGAGTCTGCAAAGCAAAGAGTGCAGGAAATATTCCCGTTGAATAATGACGAGGTACGTTTTTTAATATTATTTAAGAAGTCAGCAGTATGTACTGGCTCTGGATGAAGATTGTCACATAATCTTGCAACTGCAATTTCTGAGAAAAAGCCATTTAGGTTAGAGATGTCTTCCATGACATCATCCCAATAGTCAAAAGTGGCTATTTCCGGGTGTTGTTTTTGAATTAATTGGAGAGAGCTTCCGATAATACAGATGCTATTTTTGATCTCATGAATGATTTTTTGGTATTCTTCTTCCTTGAACATAATTTTTCACCTTTTTATAAAATTTGACATCTCATATGTTGTTTTAAAAGACGGATGTCATTTTGTAATAAATAGTGTAACATTATGTCAGAAAAAGTGCAATGAAAAAGAGTTTACATATTTCGACAAAACATGATTAAAGGAGACAAAGATGAAGAAAGACGATTGTTTATTCTGCAAATTAGCTAATGGAGTGATTCCAACAAACAGTATTTATGAAGATGAAGACTTCAATGTTATTATGGATGTATGTCCAGCTTCAAAGGGACATGCACTGATTCTTCCAAAGGAGCATTTCGATAATTTATATGAGATTGATCCGGAAATCTTAGGAAAAGCAGCGAAGCTTGCTCAGAAAGTAGTTACTCACGAAAAAGAAGTTTTAAAATGTGATGGATATAATCTTCTTCAGAATAATGGAGAAGTGGCAGGACAGACTATATTCCATTTCCATATGCATTTAGTTCCAAGATACAAAGAGGAAAATGACCAGATGTTAAAATTTGCAAAACCAGAGATTTCTGGAGAGGAAATTGAGAATCTTTGTAAGGAAATGAAGATGAACTAAAGAAGTGAAAATGACCTAACGAAGATGGCCTAACGGAAATGGCTTAAAGGAAATGACCTAATGAAAATGGTCTAACAGGGAAAGAATATAGGGGCTGCCACATGAATATCATCATAATCTGTGGTAGCCCCTGATTGTTTTTCTATATAGAAACTATTTGCTTTGTTCTTTGATCAACTTAAGTATGGTTCCAACAGAATCCATCTGTCCGCTGGAAGACATGGCTTCGATGTATTTGTCTTTGGAAGAATAAACCTCGTTAACTGCGGAAAGAAGACTTTCGCTAGTCAGACTTTCTTCCTTAAGGACATAGGAGAATCCCTGTTTTTCAAAGGATTTAGCATTTAAGATCTGGTCACCTCTGCTGGCAGCAGCAGAAAGAGGGATCAGAATATTTGGTTTATGAAGAGCTAACAACTCGCAGATTGAGTTGGCACCAGCTCTGGAAATCGCCATATCGCAAAGGGCGAACATATCTGTCAGTTCACTGCTGGCATACTCAAACTGGGCATATCCAATGACACCTTTTAAGGATTCATCCAGATTCCCTTTACCACACAAATGAATAACGTAGAATTTCTCCAGTAATTCAGGAAGGATCTTGCGAACTGCTTCATTGACGATCTTAGATCCAAGGCTTCCACCAATAATAAGAAGAACTGGTTTGGAAGAATCCGGGAAATTGCATAACTTACGGGCAGAGTCTGCATTTCCGTGGAAAAGTTCCTGACGGATAGGAGAGCCGGTAAGGACTCTTTTCTCTTCTGGAAGGTATTTCATAGTCTCAGGGAAGTTGCAACATACTTTGCTGGCACCTCGAATAGCGATTCGATTAGCAAGACCCGGAGTGATGTCTGATTCGTGGATGATAGCCGGGATTCGGCAGGTCTTAGCAGCTAATACAACAGGTACAGACACAAAGCCACCCTTGGAGAAAACCACATCTGGTTTTAATTTACGCATAAGGGAAAGAGCCTGACCGTATCCTTTTAAGACTTTAAATGGATCGGAAAAGTTCTTAATATCAAAGTAACGGCGGAGTTTTCCGGAGGAAATTCCATAATAAGGAATATTGACAGCTTCAATAAGGCCTTTTTCCATACCATTATAGGAACCAATATAAGAAATTTCATATCCGGCTTCTTTTAAGGAAGGGATCAGGGCAATATTTGGTGTAACGTGGCCAGCAGTTCCGCCACCGGTCATAACGATCTTTTTCATAGAATATTTCCTTTCTTGAAATATTTTCAATTGCTTGAATGAGTTTCTTCTATAATAATTATACGCAAAAGATAAAAAGTCAAGAAATAAACAATAAAATAAATTTGAAATACGACCTGAAAAAGAGAAAGTAGTGGATCCGAAAAGATGAGAGATCAAATTGGAACGGGAAAACCTTTTGTAAGTAAGCATAGAGCAGGCGCGAAAAAAGGGGAAACTTGCGGTGAAAAGTAGAGCTGGAACTCTTTTTTTGAAGGAGAAATTTCTATATAATAGTGTCATAAATAAGTATAGGGATAGAAAGGAAGATATTATGGAAAAATTTCTGGATCTATACGAAAGATATGCTTTAGAAGGAATCGGATTAGTTATGATCCTAGTGTTGATTCTGGTTTGCGTGGAGATACATAAGATAAATAAAATAAAGAAGCAGATGGATACGGTCATAGATAAAGTGGTGGCTTATGTAGACGCTATTTTACAAGAGGACGAGCCTTCTAAAATGCAGGAGATACAAAAAGAGGAAAAGAAACAGAATGAGGGTACTGGCAGAGGTTCGAAAGAGGAAGCTCAAACCCTCCTGATCAACTCTGTTTTGGAGGAAATTTTCCCTTAAAAGGCTAAAATGTAATAGGAGAAGAATTTAATATTTGTAACATTTTTTACATAAATTTCATTGCATTTTAGACAGAAAAACGCCTAAAACCTGGTATTTTTAATGCGTTTTACCAAAAATTGTCACAAAGATTTGACAAAAGAATGGCCCTTTGCTATAATAGCGCCTGTAATAAATCTGTAACATTTGAAATAAAATGTTTAAAAAAGACACATAAGTGTAATACTTATCGCATAAGGTTACACGAGACGAAAAGTCTTAGAGAAAGAGGTTATTATGAAGCTAAACAGGAAAATGGTAGAGGGCGCAATTGTAGTATGTTTAACAGGAGCTTTAACAATTACATCCCTTACCAGCAACGGAAATATTCCGGCAGCAAATACTGTGGATAAAAGCGTTAGTGTAAATACTGGTTTAGAGAATGATGGTATTGCAGGAGTTGCCGCAATACTGAATGATTACGAATTAGAAGCAGCAGAGCAGCTTGATAATCTGGTATTCGTAGAGAAAGAAGAGCTGGATATTGTTGCAGCAGCGATGGATGAGACAGAAGAAGTCATCACCGATGATGCAGTTGTTTCAACAGATGAGACAACAGGCAGCGAAGTTGTAACAGAAGAGTCATCCGCTGCAGAAGAAGCTGTTTTAACAGCAGAAGAACAGGAATGGCAGAATTACCTTATGCCTAACGTAAAAAAGAGCTTGAATGTTCGTGCAGAAGCATCCGAAGAGGCTGCAGTTGTTGGAAAGCTCTACAAAGGCGATAAGGCAGTTATCGTAGAAAAAGGATCTGAATGGATCAAGATCACATCCGGTAATGTGGAAGGATATGTAAAAAGTGCTTATTGTTTAACAGGATCTGAAGCATATGCTTATGCACAGGAGAATTGTGAAACTGTAGCAAAATCCACTACTAACGGACTTCGTGTGCGTAAAGAACAGAGCACAGAAGCAGAAATCGTAAAGACTATCGGAAAAGGGGATACCCTTACTGTAGATACAAAAGCAGAAGTTTCTGAAGGCTGGGTTGCAGTAACTGTAAAGAGTGCGACCTGTTATGTAAGTGATGATTACGTGGAAGTTTCTATTAAGACAGGAACCGGCGTGACCTTACAGGAAGAAAAAGAAGCCGAGGAAAAGGCAGCAGCTGAGAAAAAAGCAGCAGAAGCAAAGAAAAATCAGAAGAGCAGTTCAGGAAAGACTCAAGGATCTTCTCTGGCAGCATCTGTAGATGAAGTAACATTATTAGCAGCACTGATTCAGTGCGAAGTTGGCGGTCAGCCATATGATTGCCAGGTTGCTGTTGGTGCGGTTGTAGTGAACCGTATTAAGAGCAGTAGCCATCCAAATACCATGTATAAAGTAATCTATCAGAGTGGTCAGTTCGGACCAGCGTCCTCTGGTAAGCTGGAAAACAGATTGAAAAAGGGTGTAAGCCCAAGCTGTATGGCAGCAGCTCAGGAAGCCTTAAGCGGTGTTGATAACACTGGCGGAGCAAAATATTTCAAACTTGCTTCTTCCGGTCATGCAGGAGTAGTAATCGGAGCACTGGTATTTTATTAAAAAATGAAAGAGGGTCTTTTATTAACGTAACGTTAGTAAAAGACCTTTTTGTATACTTGTATTCTTGGAAAAATTGGAGTAAAATGAGACAATCATATAAGGAGGTCCAGGAAATGACATTAAAAGGACGGAATTTCTTAAAATTAATGGATTACACACCGGAAGAAATTATATATTTAATTGATCTTGCGGCAGAATTGAAAGAGCAGAAAAAGCAAGGCATCGTGCATGATTGCCTGATCGGAAAAAATATTGCACTCATTTTTGAGAAGACAAGTACAAGAACAAGATGTTCTTTTGAAGTGGCAGCTCATGACCTGGGTATGCACGTTACATATTTAGATCCAAGTGGATCTCAGATTGGAAAGAAAGAGAGTATTGCGGATACAGCAAGAGTCTTAGGAAGAATGTTCGATGGAATCGAATATCGTGGATATGGACAGGAAATCGTAGAAGAATTAGCTAAATATGCAGGAGTTCCTGTTTGGAATGGTCTGACTAATGAATTCCATCCAACCCAGATGATCGCAGATATGCTTACCATTCGCGAACATTTAGGTCGTTTAAAAGGAGTCAAATTCGTATATATGGGAGATGCCCGTTACAACATGGGTAATTCTCTTATGATAACCTGTGCCAAATTAGGTATGGATTTTGTGGCCTGCACTAATAAAAAATATTTCCCAAATCAGGAATTAGTGGATTATTGCAAAAAAGTGGCAGAAGAAAATGGAGCCAGCATTACGTTAACAGAGGATGTAGCAGAAGGAACTAAGGATGCGGACGTAATCTATACTGATGTATGGGTATCCATGGGCGAGCCAGAGGAAGTATGGGCAGAGCGAATTGCAGATTTAAAACCATACCAGGTAAATACAGACGCATTTAAGAATGCCAAAGATAGTGCTATTTTCATGCATTGTCTCCCAGCTTTCCATGATTTAAATACTACCATTGGAAAACAGGTTTATGAGAAATTCGGACTTTCAGAGCTGGAAGTGACAGACGAAGTGTTTGAAAGTGAGCGTTCTGTGGTATTTGACCAAGCAGAGAATCGTATGCATTCTATCAAAGCCATTATGAAAGCAACTCTTTGTGAATAGGAGAATCATGAATCAGCATGATATTGCCCAATCTTCTCAGACCGAGTGGATGGGGCAGGAAATTTTTTGTTATAACACATTGGATTCTACAAATGTAAAAGCAAAAGAACTGGCGGAAGAAGGATATCCCTCAGGAACTTTGGTCATTGCGGAAAGCCAGACTGCTGGCAGGGGGAGACGCGGAAGAGATTGGAACTCACAGGAAGGTACGGGAATTTTCATGAGTTTTATCCTTAAGCCCGAGCTTACATCAGAGCCTGCCGAGCAGAATCCGCCAGGCCTTATATCAGCATCTGCCGAGCAGAATCAGTCAGGGCTTACGATAGAGAATGCTTCCATGGTGACTTTGGTCTGTGCGTTGGCTGTATCTATGGGAATTTCCCAAGTGACCGGGGCGGAAGCGCAGATCAAATGGCCGAATGACATTGTTATGAATGGAAGAAAGATCTGTGGGATCCTTACGGAAATGAGCGTAGTTTCTGGAAAAGTGGGCCATGTTGTGGTCGGGATCGGGATCAATGTGAGTAATCTGCAGTTTCCAGAGGAAATAGCAAACACAGCCGGGTCTCTTTACACAGAGACCGGGAAATTTTTTCAGAGAGCGGAAATTGTAGGGGCTATTCTTGAAAAATTTGAAACATATTATGCCCTTTTCCTGAAAACGCAGGATTTAAGCCTTATGCAGGAAGAATATAACGGGTTATTGGCAAATCGAAACAGAGAAGTCAGGGTCTTAGACCCGAGAGAGCCTTTTGAGGGAAAAGCCCTTGGAATTACAGAAAAAGGCGAACTTATCGTAGAGACTCCGCAGGGAAAACAGATGGTATCCGGTGGAGAAGTATCAGTAAGAGGAATATATGGCTATGTCTAGTGAAAAAGTAGTTTTATGTGCGTCTAATGCGTACAGCCGAAAATATTATTTGAATCCATCATTTGACGGACTTCCAACTTCTGTAAAAGAAGAGTTGCAGATCATGTGTGTACTGTATACAGAAGATGTGGGAGGCATTTTAGAGTTGTCCTTTGATGCGGAAGGAAATCTCCAGTTTGAAATAAACTACGAAGAAGGAGACTTTTTCTATGATGAGATCGGAAGTGTATTGAAGATCAAGCAGTATCAGAGTGTAAAACGAGAACTGTTAGAGTCTTTGGAAACATATTACCGGATCATTTTCTTAGGAGAAGGTCTCAAGGAGGAATAAATCATGATCTTAGCAATCGACGTAGGAAATACCAATATTACCTGTGGTGTATTTGAAAAAGATGAAATCGTAGCAAGTTTTCGTATCACCACAAAAATGCCAAGAACATCAGATGAATACGCCATGAATCTGAAAACTTTATTGGAGACCAATCACATTAACGCAGGAGATATCAAGGATGCGATCATCTGCTCCGTAGTGCCAAATGTGATGCATTCTTTAGAAGGCGCATTGATCAAATATTTCCACATTACTCCAATCATTGTGGAGGCAGGAATCCGTACAGGAATTCGTATCGTAACCCCAAATCCACAGCAGATCGGTGCAGACCGAATCGTAGATGCGGTGGCTGCCTATGAATTGTACGGTGGACCAGTGCTGGTCATTGATTATGGAACAGCTACTACATATGATCTGGTAGATGAAAGCGGATCCTTTTTAGGTGGAATCACGGCGCCGGGAATTCGGATCTCTGCAAAAGCATTGTGGGAAGATGCCGCAAAACTGCCAGAGATCGAGATTAAAAAACCAGAGATGATCCTTGGAAAAGACACTATCACCAGTATGCAGTCAGGTCTGGTGTATGGTCAGATCGGTCAGCTGGAATATATCATCAAAAAAGTAAAAGAAGAAATGAATTTGGAGAATATGAAAGTTGTAGTCACTGGCGGATTAGGACGAATTATTTCCAATGAAACGGACATGATAGATGCATATGATCCGACATTAACATTAAAAGGCATCAACCTTGTTTATAAAAAACAAAATCGTAAAATAAAGTAATCATTTATGGGAAAGAATATAGTGAAACCGCTTTCTATCGGAAGCGTAAATTTACCGAATAATTTAATATTAGCACCAATGGCAGGGGTAACGGACCTGCCATTTCGCTTGCTGTGCAAGGAACAGGGCGCGGGGCTTTTGTGCATGGAAATGGTAAGTGCCAAAGCGATTCTTTACAAAAACAAGAATACAGAGGAGCTTTTGAGCATAGACTCTCGTGAAAACCCGGTTTCTTTGCAGCTTTTTGGGTCAGATCCAGACATTGTTTCTCAGATCGCCCATAGCATTGAAGACCGCCCATTTGATATTTTGGATTTTAACATGGGCTGTCCCGTTCCAAAGATCGTAGGCAATGGAGAGGGTTCTGCGCTGATGAAGAATCCAAAACTGGCAGAGGAAATTATCTCCAAGACCGTAAAAGCCGTGAAAAAACCCGTCACCGTTAAGATCCGTAAAGGATTTGATGATGACCATGTAAATGCAGTAGAAATGGCAAAGATCGCGGAATCTGCTGGAGCCAGTGCTGTTGCAGTTCACGGCAGAACCAGAGAGCAGTTTTACTCCGGAAAAGCGGATTGGGATATCATACGCCAGGTAAAAGAGGCTGTTTCCATTCCGGTCATCGGAAATGGAGATCTGCTTTCGGCACAGGACGTCATCGCTATGGGTGAGCAGACTGGCTGTGATGGTTTTATGATCGGCAGAGGGGCTCAGGGAAATCCTTGGATCTTTAAGCAGATCCTACATTTTTTTGAAACGGGCGAACATCTGGCGAAGCCGGACATGGAAGAAGTAAGCCGCATGATCCTCCGTCACGCCAAGATGATGCTGGAATTTAAAGGCGAGTACATTGGGATCCGGGAGATACGAAAACACGCTGCCTGGTATACCGCAGGCTATCCGAACTCATCCAAACTTCGAGTGTTGATCAATGCAGTGGAAAGCTATGAGGATCTGGAAAGACTGCTTTTTGAATGGAATCAGGAAAATGGCAGAGAGTCAGCTGAATTCGCAGGATAAGAAAATGGCGTAATCAGCAAAATAGTGAAAAACATTGACATTTTTGGTGTGATTCGCTATAATACCTTAGTTATATTAGGCAAATTATATTCAGAGAAGGGTAAGGGACATGGATAAGAAGAATATTTTAACTTATGAAGGACTGAAAAAGTTAGAAGATGAACTTCAGGACTTAAAAGTTGTAAAACGTAAAGAGGTTGCTCAGAAGATCAAAGAAGCTCGTGAGCAGGGCGATTTATCTGAGAACGCAGAATATGATGCAGCAAAAGACGAGCAGAGAGATATTGAGGCTCGTATTGAAGAGATCGAGAAGATCTTAAAAAATGCTGAAGTAGTAGATGAAGATGAAGTTGATTTAGAGAAGATCAGCATTGGTTGTAAAGTTCGCATTTTAGATTGCGAATACGATGAAGAATTAGAGTACAAGATCGTAGGATCTACCGAAGCAAACAGCTTAAAAGGCAAGATTTCCAATGAATCACCAGTTGGAAAGGCACTCCTTGGAAAAAGAGTAGGAGATAGCGTGAAAGTAGAAACCCAGGCAGGAGAATTAGAGTACAAAGTACTTGAGATCCAGAGAGCCAACGTAGAATAAGATACAGATTTTCATTAATGGAGGAAAGTATGAGCCAGCAGAATAATGCAAATGGCGGACAGCAGCAGGATTTAAACCAGCTTCTGAAAGTTCGTCGTGAAAAATTACAGGAATTACAGGACAATGGCAAAGACCCGTTCGTGATCACAAAATATGATGTAACACATCACAGCACAGACATCAAAGACAATTTTGAAGAAATGGAAGGCAAAGATGTTACTATCGCCGGACGTATGATGTTCAAACGTGTTATGGGTAAGGCATCTTTCTGTAACCTTCAGGATTTAAAAGGCAATATCCAGGCTTATGTTGCAAGAGACAGCATTGGAGAAGATCCTTACAAAGATTTCAAGAAATATGACGTAGGTGATATTTTAGGAATTAAAGGAAAAGTCTTCAAGACCAAGACTGGCGAGACATCTATCCATGCAGAAGAAGTAGTTTTATTATCTAAGAGTTTACAGATCCTTCCAGAAAAATTCCATGGACTTACCGATACTGATACCAGATATCGTCAGAGATATGTAGACCTGATCATGAACGCAGAAGTAAAAGATACCTTCATCAAGCGTTCTAAAGTATTAAAGAGCATTCGTAATTACTTAGACAAAGAAGGTTTCATGGAAGTTGAGACCCCTATGTTAGTTTCTAACGCAGGTGGTGCAGCTGCAAGACCTTTTGAGACTCATTTCAATGCTTTAAACGAAGACTTAAAACTGCGTATCTCTCTCGAATTATACTTAAAGAGACTGATCGTTGGTGGAATGGAACGCGTTTACGAAATTGGACGTGTATTCCGTAACGAAGGTCTTGACACCAGACACAACCCAGAGTTCACTCTGATGGAGTTATACCAGGCATACACAGATTATTATGGAATGATGGATCTGACCGAGAACCTGTTCCGCTATGTAGCACAGGAAGTAACAGGCGGACTTCAGCTTCCATATGGTGACAAAGTGATCGATCTTTCTAAGCCATTCGAAAGAATCACCATGGTAGATGCCGTTAAGAAATATGCAAACGTTGACTTCAACGAGATCAAAACAACAGAAGAAGCGAAGTCTCTTGCAAAAGAACATCACATTGAATTTGAGGATCATCACAAGAAAGGTGATATCTTAAATCTCTTCTTCGAAGAATATGTTGAAGAGCACTTAATCCAGCCAACCTTTGTAATGGATCATCCAATCGAGATCTCTCCACTTACAAAGAAAAAACCAGACAACCCAGAATATGTAGAACGTTTTGAGATGTTCATGAATGGCTGGGAGATGTGTAACGCTTATTCCGAGCTGAATGATCCAATCGACCAGCGTGCTCGTTTCGAGGCTCAGGAAGAATTATTCGCCGCTGGAAATGACGAAGCAAACCACACCGACGAGGACTTCTTAAATGCGCTTAGCATCGGTATGCCTCCAACAGGTGGTATCGGATACGGTATCGACCGTATGGTTATGATCATGACAAATAGCCCGGCGATCAGAGATGTATTGCTGTTCCCGACGATGAAGAGCCTTGATAAATAAGTCCAGTAAAATCAAGGGTTTCAGGTCTTTTAAATCAGAGTTGACCAATTTTTGACCAAGAATTTACAAGGTCATACAAATGTGTTAACATGGATTTACAGAGTGAAGGCGGTTCTAATTAAATAAAAAGCATTACTTAGAGGATATTTTCTAAAGAAATTTAGAAGATGTCCTCTTTTTGCGTTTGTGGAGATTAGTTGGATAATATGAAATTTTAGTCAAAATGTACTCTCGGAATCCCGAGTGATTTTGGTCAGCGTAGTTGAA
>JAGAOC010000034.1 GCA_017623935.1 Agathobacter sp.
CCTCCTTGAAATTAAGAATGATATATTCATTCCCATAATCCTGTTGTATTCCTTGTAAGCCTAAGATCATCGAACGTATCAGAAGTTCGGCACCTTCATCAACGGCTCCCTGAAACTGAAAATCTATAAGACCGCTCTCTTCTTCTGTCTCTACAGAAAAAAGACTGTCTGTCAAGATCTCAATGGAATTGATGGTATTTATGACCAGAGTAGAAACTCCTGCACAAATGATATCACTTCCTGCCTCAGCATAGCCTGCATGACCGATACATCGAAACCCTGTTACCTGTTCCTGATCCTCAAAAATCGTTACAGAAATCATAACAATTTTCCTTATCGATTATCCATTAATCTTTTCAATCTTAACCTGGGTGAACGCCTGTCTGTGACCGTTCTTTTTGTGATAACCGGTTTTTCTCTTGTACTTGTAAACGATCACTTTTTTAGCTCTGCCTTCTTTAACTACAGAAGCTTCTACAGTTGCTCCAGCTACTGTTGGCTCTCCAACTTTCATCTCGTCGCCGGAAACTACTAATACCTGATCAAAAGTAACTTTCTCACCAGCCTCAACACCAAGCTTTTCAATGGTAATGATATCGCCTTCGGATACTTTGTACTGTTTACCACCTGTTGCTATAATTGCGTACATATGGCACCTCCTATTTATCATTACTCGCCAGTTGCGGTGCTGCTTGAATGCAGACTTAATAAACCTCACTGTGCGGCATACTTCGTTATAATAGCATATGTCCCTTTATTCGTCAACTATTTTTGAGAATTTATTTGACAATTTATTTTGTATTAGAATGCACGATCTCCCGCAATGACTTATGGGTCTTCTTCCTGGTAAGTTCAATCAGCCCCAGCTTTGTCATATCAATGAAACTGCAAGGGATCGGATCGTCTTTTATGAATCTCTTAACAGCGGTGATCAGTTTTTGTTTGCTTTCCTCATCTGCCATATTGATAAAATCAACAATGATCATGCCGGATATATTCCGAAGCCGCAGCTGTCTTGCGATCTCTTCTGCTGCTTCCAGATTGATCTGAAACAGAGTGTCCTTTTTTCGGGACTGGTTCTTTCCGGAGTTGACGTCAATGACCGTTAAAGTCTCAAGACTTTCGATAATGATATTGGCGCCGGAAGGAAGCCAGACCTTATTACTGAGCAGATCTGATAGGTTTCCGCGAATATGATATAAAGTAGAAAGGCTGATAGCGTCATCCTTATGGAACTTTAATTTATCCATAGATTCTAGATGAGGAAGCATCTTTTGAATCCTATCATAAATGTCCTGACAATCTGTTATGACACAATCGTATTCCTGCATATTGGCACTTTGTAGTCTTCGGATATATCCCGGTGGATTTTCATAGACCATGCAAGGCGGTTTTAAATGGACAGCTTGTTTTTTTAGCTCTAGGAACTGGTTTGTTGTATTTATTATATCCTGTTTTAAGATATTTTCTTCAACAGAAGCACTATTGGTACGAAGTACCATGCCATATCCAGCCTCACTATGACCGGAACAAAGTTCCTGTAACAAGGCTTCTAGTTCTTTTCGTTTTTCTTCCGGAAGTTTTCTAGAGACGCTTAAGGACTGATTTTTGGTGGTAAGGACACAGTAGCTTCCTGCCAAGCTTAAACTAGCTGAACCAATGGCATCCTTAGTCTTTACGGCGTCTTTTATAATCTGGATTAAAATTTCATCTCCAGCACAGAGTTTATCCCCGGAAGAAGATTTCTTTGTATAAAGGATATGCTTGGCATCTTCTAAAGGTAAGTAGCATTTGGCTCCATTCCCAATAGATACGAAAGCCGCCTGAATGTTTTCTACTACCCGATCCACTCTTCCTACATAGATCTGTTCCAGACAGGAGGTGTTTTCCGGCTCAAATAGCTGAAAATCTACGAAATTCCGGTTCTCATCTAGCACAATATAAGCAATATGTGTCTGTTTTTCCAGGGTAATCCTTGTAATTGCCAGACGTTTCATAACACTCCTCCTTTTTCATAAAAAATGATCATAAAATCAGGTGATCACAAAACTTTGCAATCACCTGCATACATTACAATATCTCTTCACCCAGATCTAAGAGAGAAACAAATTCTCCTGCTTCTTCGGACTGGGCATATACTTCCATTCGGTGGATCTGAATGGCATTTTCGTTGTATTCCAGTCCCAGTTTCTCATATAAGGATGATAAAACCAGTTCTGGTTTGATGTTGTCTACGCTTCCCGTAGAGACTTTTAAGAAAAATTCCGGTTTCTGGTCAGCGGATTCCTTAACTTCAAAGGCATAAACTAACGGTTTTAAGTCCACTTCTCTTTCACTTTTCTTTGTTTTCTTGATGATAGAGAAAGATTCTGCTTCTTTAAAATGTTCATTTACCGTATTCTGCCACTGTTCCACAGAAAGAGGACTTTCATATCCTTCTTTGTAGGAAAGGGTGTAATCTGCCGCTGCCACAATGGACATAGCAGTTTTTGCGTTATCCGGAAGCTTCACATAGCCGGTTACTTCTACTCCTTCTACCATGGTCTGATTCATGATAGAAAGTGTCTCAGCGGTTGACTTAGTAGAGTGTACCTCGATATCTAAGTATTCTCCATCACTGGTGATCCCTACACCTAAAGGAGCTGCAAAGGACATGATCTGGTGTGGAGAAAATCCTTCTGAATAACAGATATTGATCTCGCTTCGTCTGATGGCTTTCTGGAAATAACGCATCATATCCAGATGTCCGATGAATTTCATCACTCCCCATTTACTGAATTTAATTCTGATCTTCATAGCAGACACCTCCTTCAAACTGACGAGCACCACAGCCTGCACATTTCATACGGCAGTTTGGTGTAACGGTCTCCTGTAACGCCTTTTTCCATTCAGAAAGCATAAAAGCTTTGGAAATACCTGCGTCGATGAAATCCCAAGGGAAAATTTCGTCATCGCTGCGCTGTCTCTTAGTATAGAAATCTATGTCGATTCCACACTCGGCAAAAGAATCTAACCATTTCTGGTAATCGAAAAATTCAGACCAGGCATCAAAGTACTGTCCTTTGTTATATACAGATAAAATAGCAGAAGAGATTTTTCTGTCTCCTCTTGCAAGGATTCCTTCTAATACGGTTACATCCGCTTCGTGCCAGTTATAACGGATACTCTTGTGGTTTAACTGTGCTTTTACGTGATCATTTACGATCTTCGCCCGCTCAAGATAATCCTGTGGATCTAACATAGTTGCCCACTGCAACGGGGTAAATGGCTTCGGTACGAAGAAAGAGGTACTAATGGTGATCTGACATTTTCCATTTCTCTTTTCCTTCGGTACGGTATCGTAATATAAGGCTGCCACTTCGTTGGCAAGTTCTGGAATTGCCCTCATATCTTCTTCTGTCTCAGTTGGAAGACCTAACATGAAGTAAAGCTTTACTTTATTCCAGCCCCCTTCAAAAGCCAGTTTTGAGCCATTTAAGATATTATCAATCGTGAGTCCCTTATTAATGACATTACGCATACGCTGGGATCCAGCCTCTGGCGCAAAAGTCAGACTGCTCTTTTTGATATCCTGTACTTTGCTCATAACGTCTAAGGAAAAAGCGTCAATTCGCAAAGATGGCAAGGAGATGTTAATACCATTCTGATGGCATTCCTCTATTAAGAAGGTAACCAATTCATCTAACTGAGAATAGTCGGAGGAGCTTAAAGAGCTTAAGGAAATTTCCTCATATCCTGTGGACTTTAACATCTTAGAAGCCAGTTCTTTTAATCTTGAAACGTCCTTCTCGCGGTTTGGACGGTAGATCATGCCTGCCTGACAGAAACGGCATCCACGGATACATCCACGCTGAATCTCTAATACCACACGATCCTGAGTGGCTTTGATAAATGGAACCACTGGTTTTTCCGGATAAACGGAATGGGTCAGATCCATGTCTACCTGTTTTTTGATCTTAACTGGAATATCTTCGTATTTTGGTAAAAATGCTTCAATCGTTCCGTCTTCTTTATAAGTTACCTCATAGAGTCCAGGAACATAGATTCCAGGGATCTTAGCAGCTTCATGAAGGAAATCTGCCCGGGAGGAACTATTTTTCTTCATGGACTTATAAAGATCTAATAATGCGTCATACTGCAGTTCTCCTTCTCCGATATAGAACATATCAAAGAAATCTGCAATTGGTTCCGGATTATAGGTACATGGGCCACCACCAATGATGATCGGCATTCCATCGGTTCTGTCTTTTGCCAGAAGTGGGATCTGCGCCAGATCCAGTACCTGTAAGATATTGGTATAACACATTTCATACTGAATGGTGATTCCCAGAAAATCAAAGTTTTTCAGTGGTTCCTGGGATTCTAATCCGAATAATGGGATCTGTTCTTCCTTCATGATGGCATGAAGATCCGGCCATGGAGAATATACTCGTTCGCACCAGGTATCTTCTCTACGGTTGAACATATCATATAAAATCTGGATTCCCAGATGTGACATACCAATCTCGTACACATCTGGGAAACACATAGCAAATCTAATATCAATTTCTTCTGGATTCTTTATTACAGAATTCAGTTCATTTCCGATGTATCGGGCAGGTTTTTCTACCCGCATCAGAATCTCGTCGCTTAATGCAAGTTTTCTCATGCTAACCTCTCTATCGCTGGGCAAGTTCGTTGGTGATATCTTCCCAGGTCACTCCTTTTTCTACCATTAAGATCATGCAATGATAGATAAAATCGGAAATCTCATATTTTAACTGATCTTCTTCTGGATTCTTAGATGCCAGAATGATAGAAGTACTTTCCTCACCTAATTTCTTTAAAATGCTGTCGATTCCCTTTGCAAAAAGAGAATTGGTATAGGAAACATCTTTTGGATTTTCTCTTCGGTCTTTGATCACATCATAAACGCTCTCTAAGACTTTTAAAGGATTCTTTTCTACATATTCTTTTTTCACAATGGAATTAAAGAAACAGGTGCGGTTTCCTGTATGGCAAGCGGCTCCTACCTGGGAAACTTTTGCCAAGATCGTATCAAAATCGCAGTCTGCCGTTAAGGATTTCACATACTGCACATGGCCAGAGGTAAGTCCTTTTGTCCAAAGTTCGTTACGGCTTCTGCTGTAATAAGTCATTTTTCCAATGTTAATGGTGGTGTTAAAGGCTTCTTCATTCATGTAAGCTAACATTAACACCTCATCTGTACGGTAATCCTGTACAATGACCGGAACCATACCGTCGGAGTTTAATTTCAGGTCAGACCATTTTAAAGCAGGAGCAAAGTTGTCCATCTTAATGCCTTCTTGAGACAGATTAGACTTCAACTTCATAACTTCAATAGAAAGGTCGTTAATGAAATCTCCGGTAATGCCTCGGACATTTTCCCTTTTTAAGATCTCAATGATCTCCTGATAATCGTATTTCGGCAGCATGACTACATGAGGAATATCCGTCAGATTCTCTACTGCATCTAATATATCCTGATTTAAGATCAAAAGTTCATGGAAACTTTCACATAGATCTTTCTGATGTTTAAAGATAAAGTCTACATTCTTAACGGATAGCAAAATACGATCTTTTCCAAAACGGGCACTGGCTTCTTCTGCTAAGATCAGTCCGGATTTCTTGGTTGGGTTAATGATGACCTGTAAACATCCTGCATAAAGCAGTTTTTTTATGTCATCAATGCGGTTAATGTTGCCACCAGCACATACTTTAATATCAATATTACGATTAATGATCTTGATCACATGAATGTTCTTTTCATGCTCGTCCTCATCTTCTGAAAGATCAAAGATAATGATCTTATCTACACCACTGTCGTTGTACAGTTGGCATAATTCATATACGTTCCCTACTTCTGTAAAGTCTTCTGGGGATCTGACTGCTTTTCCATCTTTTAAGTAGAGGGTTGCTACTATATTTTTACGGTCCATTCTTCTATAAACTTCCTTTCGTAGATAAGACATCTGTAATTCTTGGATCAAGAGTTACTGCCTCATCCAAAGCCCTTCCAAAGGCTTTAAACATTGCTTCGATCATGTGATGGTTATTACCGCTCTGTAATACCTTAATGTGCAGATTCATGCCTGCAGCATAGGAAATGGCATAGAAAAATTCTTTCACCATCTCAGTATCCAGATCATTTACTTTCTCTACGGTAAATTCTCCATCAAATACCAGATAAGGTCTGCCGGAAAGATCAATGGCGCAAAGAACTAAGGATTCATCCATAGGAAGGATGCAGCTTCCAAAGCGTTTGATCCCTTTCTTGTCTCCTAATGCTTCTTTTATCACCGTTCCAAGAACGATTCCACAATCTTCTACTGTATGGTGACAATCAACTTCTAAATCTCCCTTACAACTCAGATCCAGATCAAAAAATCCATGTCTGGAAAATCCTTCTAACATATGATTAAAAAAGCCTACACCAGTGTCAATCTTAGAACTGCCAGCTCCATCCAGTGCCAGTTCTGCTCTAATATCGGTTTCTTTTGTAGTTCTTACAACAGTTGCCTTTCTTTCTGACATAACAGCCTCCCAATATTAATCTTCAAATCTTACTTTAATAGATTTTGCATGAGCCGTCAACTGTTCACATTCTGCAAAGGATGCGATATCTTTGTATACAGGCTCTAATGCTTCTCTGGAATAGGAAATAATGCTAGATTTCTTAATAAAATCATCTACGCTTAAAGCTGAGAAGAATTTTGCAGTGCCGTTAGTAGGAAGTACGTGGTTTGGACCAGCAAAATAATCTCCTAATGGCTCTGATGAATATTCTCCTACGAAAATCGCTCCTGCATTACGGATCTTTGTCATAATGTGGAATGGATCTTTTGTTACGATCTCCATGTGTTCGGAAGCGATCTCATTTACAGTTTCAATCGCTTCATCCATGTTTTCCGCTACTAAGATATAACCATACTGCTCTAAGGATTTTTCAATGATAGCTTTTCTGGATAATTCAGCAGTGAGCTTATCTACTTCTTCTGAAACCTTCTCTGCCAATTCCTGACTGGTAGTGATCAAGATTGCAGAAGCCATCTCATCGTGTTCTGCCTGTGATAACAGGTCTGCTGCCACATATCTTGGATTAGCAGTCTCATCTGCTAAAACTAAGATCTCACTTGGGCCTGCGATAGAATCAATGCTAACATAGCCAAATACGGCTTTTTTGGCTAAAGCTACGTAAATATTTCCTGGTCCTACGATCTTATCCACTTTTGGAATACTTTCTGTTCCAAATGCCATAGCAGCGATAGCCTGAGCTCCGCCAACTTTGTAGATCTCATCTACACCGGCTTCTTTTGCTGCAACTAAAGTAGATGGATATACTTTTCCGTCTTTTCCAGGAGGGGTACACATAATGATCTTATCCACTCCTGCTACTTTTGCTGGAAGCACGTTCATCAGTACAGAGGAAGGATAGACTGCTTTGCCGCCTGGTACATATACACCGGCTTTTTCTAAAGCTGTTACTTTCTGTCCTAAGATGATTCCATTCTCTGTGGTAAACCAAGAGTTCTGGATCTGTTTCTCGTGGTATTTTCTGATATTTACAAGGGCTTTTCTGATAACTGTAAGTAAAGTCTCGTCTACTTTCTCGTAAGCCTCTTTGATCTCTTCCTCTGTTACTTTAATGTTAGAAGCATTAATGTCTGCTCCATCAAACTGTTTGGTGTAAGCGAAGATCGCTTCGTCTTTTTTTGCACGAACTTCTTCGATGATGGCGTTAACTCTGCCTTCAAATTCGCCGTAGCTGTTCGGACTTCTCTTTAAAAGGTTTTCTAATATATTATTTCTGGTATCTTCTGTTAATTTCAGTATCCGCATGATGTTTACCTCCAATTATCTCTCAGATTCAATAACACGTTTCAGATCGGTGATCAGTTTTGTGATCCGTTCATTTTCCATTTTCATACTTACCTGATTTACTACAACTCTTGCAGAAAGTGGACAAACTTCTTCTAATACAGTCAGTCCATTTTCTTTTAAAGTAGTTCCTGTCTCTACAATATCACAGATCACCTCAGAAAGTCCAACGATCGGTGCAAGTTCGATAGAACCATTTAATTTAATGAGCTCTACAGTCTGATGTTTTTTGTTGTAGAAATAGTCTTTGGCAATATGTGGGTATTTGGTCGCAACGCGGATCTGCTCATGATGCTGTAATAATTCTCTGGCACTTTCCGGTCCGCAGATACACATACGGCATTTTCCAAAGCCAAGATCTAATACTTCATAAATATTTCTGCCTTCTTCTAAAATGGTATCTTTTCCAACCACACCGATATCTGCCGCACCATATTCTACATAAGTTGGTACGTCTGGCCCTTTTGCCAGGAAAAATTTAAGTTTTAATTCTTCATTTACGAAAATCAGTTTTCTGGTAGCTGGATCGTTAATTTCTTCACAAGTAATTCCAATCTTTTCAAACAATTGCAGGGTTTTCTTTGCCAGACGGCCTTTTCCCAGGGCAAATGTTAAATATCTCTTTTCTTCCATCTTTATTCTCCATCCATAAATTCAACTGTTGTGATCTGTTTCTTATTGGCAAACTCCTCGTAATCGGCTTTTGTTTTGCCCTCTGCCCAGAGGATCGTCTCTACAAGAACACCACTGCTTCTTAATTCTTTTGCTCGGGCAATAGCTTCTTTTGCCTTGTTCTCTGTAAAAATCAGTAACATTCCCTTATCCGGTAAAGACATCTGGATCTTCTGTCTGGATAAAGCTGCCATAAGCTGATCCACTACAATTGCAAAACCGATAGCTGGCGCATTTTTTCCGAAGTAGCTAAAGAGCTTATCATAGCGTCCACCTTTTACCACAGCCTCACCGGTTCCGAAAGTATATCCTGCAAAGATAATTCCGGTATAATACTTGTAATCACTGATGATACCTAATTCAAAGCTGACATAATCATCAATCTCGTATATTTTTAAATACTGATTTAATTTCTCAAGTTCATCTAATGCCTGGAAAACTAATGGATAAGCCTGAGCTTTTTCCTTGGCAGAGGATAAATCCTCTTCTGTTAAGTTAAAGTTACGAAGTAAAGAGAATAACGCCTGTAATTCAGAAGAAACATGAAGGTCTTCTACAAATTCTTCTACTCCGAAGAAATTCTTGTTGCTGATGAGTTCTCTTAAATGAGCTTCATCCTCTTCTTCAATATGAGCCTCTTCTACCAGTCCTTTGAAAAACTGTGCGTGACCAACAGCAATCTGGAATTCTTTTAATCCGCTGCTCTTTAAAGAATCTACTACCATGGAAAGGATCTCGGCATCTGCTGCTACAGAACCATCTCCGATCAATTCCGCACCACACTGGGTATTTTCTTTTAAACGTCCCTGATAATCAGAAGAATTGATAAAGGTATTTCCCATATAGCAAAGTTTTACCGGCATTTCTTCATCTATGTAATATTTTACGGCACTTCTGGCAATGGAAGGGGTAAAGTCTGGACGAAGTACCAGAGTATTTCCTTCTTTATCAAAGAATTTGTAGAGATCTTTGGAAGGTGTAGTTCCGATCTCGCTGCTAAAGATATTAAAAAACTCAAAAGTTGGTGTCTGAATATCATGGAATCCATAAGATAATAAGACTTTATGAAGTTTATCCTGAAGATAAAGTTTCTTCTCACATTCTCCATTATAAATATCCCGAACACCATCTGGTGTATGTAATAATTGATTTTTCATATTTTATTCTCCTTAAACTTTAGCATGGTAAAGTGTTATCATGCTACCACGTGAAACACACTCATTATATGTAAAGAACAACAAATTGTCAATCCCTGGATGAAAGATCCTTCTGTAATGTATGTAAATATGGTACGAAGACCCCAGGAATCTCTGGTAAAAAGAACTCTTCATCCAATTCTTCATAACGAAAACTCTTTCTTCCGCCCTCCTGGGCTCTGTTCCAGAATTTCATTAACTTCTGAAAAGTAAGATAATAAAACTTATCTTTATGGGTAAAAGAGATCAGGATAAAGGCGATTCCGTCCTGTTTCTCAAAGGCTCTCATGAATTCTACCTGATGTTCATGGATATTCGCCAGAGGAAAGGTGTCTGAATTACATTCTTTCGCATCAAAACACACGGGAATCCCTTGGACTGCTCCAATATAATCTACCGTACTCTTTTGGTCAAAATAAGCTAAGGTAATGTGTCTTGTTTCTTTATCGATATTAATAGGGGTAATGGGGGTTGGAATCTTCTGTATTAAAGCCAGTCTATTCTCCCGGTATTTCTCATTGGTTTGATTTAACAGATCTTCTAAGGTAGAACCTCGAAGTCCTCTGGAATTCCAGGTTGCCATGATCGTTCTTCCTTTCTGATAGTGATTGCAAAAACTAACAAATTAATTTTAGTTTTAATTTTAGGTTTGTTAGAATTGCGCGAATTCTTTCGGTTCCGGTGCCGTTAAAGTCAGCCCCTTAGGAAATTCTACCCGATAAGCATGAAGCAATTGATGATCTATCTGATAGAGCTTTTTATATTTCTCATTAGCGTCTTTTCTTCCATACTTTAAGTCTCCAATGATAGGATGACCGATAGAGGCTAAATGAGCACGGATCTGGTGGGTCTTACCTGTGATCAGATGAATCTCTAAAATAGAATGATCTTTTGTGCTCTTTATCACTTCATAAGAAGTTTCAATATAAGAAGCATCTTCTCTTGTCTGCTCCTCTGTGATCTTTACTTGATTTCTTGCTTCATCCTTCCACAAATAACCCTTCAGGTAAGCATTGTCTTTTACTTCCCCACAGACTACTGCCCGATAGAATTTCTTCATATCCCGGTTTTTTAAGTCTTCTGAAAGAGCTTGAAGTCCCTTTAGGCTC
Organism: Agathobacter sp.; assembly: GCA_017623935.1. Taxonomy (GTDB): domain Bacteria; phylum Bacillota; class Clostridia; order Lachnospirales; family Lachnospiraceae; genus Roseburia. The sequence continues at coordinate 10,856 of JAGAOC010000034.1, forward strand.
TTTCCTGCCAGAAGAAGCCCTGTCGTATTTCGATCCAGCCTGTTACAGATGGATGGTCGAAAGGTTAAAAAGGTATCAAAATCTAACTCACCCTTTTGGATCAGATATCCCAATATTCTTTCGTTTGCAGAAATATCCTTAGGTTCCGCTTTCTGAGAAAGCATATTGGCAGGTTTATTTACTACAAGAATATCTTCATCTTCATAAACTACTTGAAGTCCCTTTAAGGTAAGTTTCTTAAGGGCTTCATATTCTCCTTGAAGTGCCTTAGGATCTTTCGAGAACTTCTCAAAGGTCTCGTCAGAAAGGAAGATCTTAATGATATCGCCCTGAGCTAAGATCTCATTGCCTGTAGCTTTTGCATTATTGCAGGTAATGTTCTTCTTTCGAAGCATCTTATAGAGAAAGCCTCCCGTTGCGTTTGGGAGCAACTTCTTTAAATATTTATCAAATCGCTGGTTTGCTTCATTTGGTTTAATTATAAATTCTTTCATCGTTTCTTTTTATGCACGTTGCGGATCGTTTTCTTTTTATTTGAGGTGGCTTTTCCGGATCCGGCGGATTTCCCTGCCCCGGCAGCTTTTCCAGCGCCTTTGCCAGACTTAGAATAGCCAGTTCCAGCGTTTTTGCCCTCTTTGCCAGACTTGGAATAACCTGCGCCAGCGCCTTTTCCAAAGGCTCTTCTTGGACGGATCAGGCAGTTCTTATCAAATCCGATCAGATCCTGGCGTCCTTCCTTCATTAAGGCTTCATAGACCAGATCATAATTGGCTGGGTTTCGGTACTGGATCAAGGCACGCTGCATTGCCTTTTCATGAGGGTTTGTTGCCACATATACCGGCTCCATAGTCCTTGGATCTAAGCCTGTATAATACATACAGGTAGAAATCGTGGATGGTGTCGGATAAAAATCCTGTACCTGCTGTGGCATATAACCTAAATCTCTTAAATATTCTGCCAGTTCAATGGCTTCCTTTAAGGTTGAACCCGGATGGGATGACATCAGATAAGGCACAAGATACTGCTCTTTCTGCAGTTTCTTATTCATATCCTTATAAGCGGCTACGAACTTATCGTAAACTTCAACCTTAGGCTTGCCTAACTTACTTAATACTTCATTAGAAATATGTTCAGGAGCAACTTTCAGCTGACCGCTGACATGATGCTCGCATAATTCTCGTAAAAATGTCCGGTCTTTATCATACATTAAGTAATCAAATCGGATTCCGGAACGGATAAAGACTTTCTTAACCTTCGGAAGCTCCCGTAATTTTCGGAGCAGAGAAATATAATCCTTATGATCCACTTCCAGATTCTTACATGGAGTCGGGAAGAGACACTGCTTGGTTGGGCAGGCTCCCTTAGTCAACTGCTTCTTGCAGGCAGGGGCTCTAAAGTTTGCAGTAGGCCCGCCTACATCATGGATATAGCCTTTAAAATCAGGCTCTTCGACCATGTGCTTTGCTTCTTCTATAATGGATTCGTGGCTTCTGGTCTGAATGATCCTGCCCTGATGGAAAGTAAGGGCACAGAAGCTGCAGCCACCAAAACATCCACGATTACTTACTAAAGAGAATTTGATCTCAGAGATTGCCGGAACTCCCCCTGCCTCTTCGTAAGATGGATGATAATTTCTCATATATGGCAGTGCATAGACTGCATCCATTTCTTCTTGAGAAAGTGGCTTTGCCGGTGGATTCTGCACCACATAAGTGCTTCCATAAGGCTCAAACAACCGCTTCCCTGAAAAAGGATCTGTATTACAATACTGGGTATAAAAACTCTTAGCAAATACTCTTTTATCTGCTTTTATCTCATCATAATCCGGCAGTTCGATGGCGTCATAGATCAGATCTCTATCTTTAGTCTTAAAGACTGTACCATCAATATAAGTAATGTCCTTGACATCCATGCCGGAATTTAAGGCATCTGCGATCTCTACGATACTTTTCTCACCCATTCCATAGGAGATCAGATCTGCACCGGAATCCAGTAAAATAGAACGTTTTACTTTATTGGACCAGTAATCATAATGGGCAAGTCTTCGCAAAGAAGCCTCGATTCCACCGATGATAATAGGTGTTTTCTTATAACTGCGGCGGATCAGGTTACAGTAGACTACAGTAGCGTAATCCGGCCGTTTTCCCATGATCCCACCTGGGGTAAAGGAGTCTTTCTCTCTTCTCTTCTTGGATACGGAATAATGGTTCACCATGGAATCCATATTGCCGCCGGACACAAGAAAGCCCAGTCTTGGTGCACCAAGGATGGAAATAGAATCTTCGTCTTTCCAATCAGGCTGGGAAATGATCCCCACAGTATAGCCATGGGATTCTAAGATTCTGGAAATGATGGCATGTCCAAAAGATGGATGATCTACATAAGCGTCTCCGCAGACATAGACAAAATCCAATTGTTCAATCCCTCTTTCCTCCATATCCTGTTTTGAAATTGGTAAAAATCCTTGGTACATAAAGGCTCCTTTATTCGTTCTTACTTAACATTAACACTTCTTCTTCCGTCAGTTCCCGGAATTCCCCCGGGGCTAGATCCCCTAAGGTCAGACTGCCAATGGACAGTCGTTTCAGATAGGTTACCTGGCAGCCGACTGCCTGAAACATTCGTTTTACCTGATGAAAACGACCTTCCTGAATGGTAAGCTCTGCTGAAAATACTTCTCCCTGATCCCCATTGGTATTGGTACAGAGTACCGGTTCTAAAATAGTGAGTTTCGCTGGAAGAGTTGGCTTTTCATCTCCAATATCAATGCCCTTCTGAAACAGTTCTATTGCTTCCGGTGGGACTTGTTTATCCAAAACTGCAAAATAAGTCTTTTCCATATGATGAGCAGGACTCATTAAATGATGATTTAATGCTCCGTCATCCGTAAACAACAATAATCCTTCCGTGTCCAGATCCAGTCGTCCTACCGGAGACAGATCCTTCTTAATTTCTTCTGGAAAATACGACATGACCGTCTTATGGACGTTGTCTGTCCGAGCTGTCACACAGCCTGCAGGCTTATGAAAAAGGTAGTAGTGAAACTTTTGATATTTTAAGACTTTATCTTTCCATTCTATTACATCAGATGTCTCGTCTATTTTCTGCTCTGGTTTTTCTGCCAGAGTGCCATTGATCTTAATCTGTTTTGCTTTAATGTATTTCTTTACTTCGGAGCGGGTTCCTACACCACACTCCGTAAGAAATTTATCTAAACGCATCATTTTATTTGGCACTCTCTAAATAAGCCACTAAGAAGTCCCAAACACGTTTAGTAGAGGAAATAGAAAGTCTTTCCTTTGGAGTATGGATATCAAAGTTATCCGGGCCAAAGGATACACAGTCTAAGTTGTCGATTTTCTCGGATAAGATTCCGCACTCTAAACCTGCATGAATGGCTTCAAAGATTGGAGCTTTTCCAAATAATTTCTCATAAACTGCAGAAATCTCACCTCTTAAGGATGAATCTGGATTATATTCCCAAGCTGGATAATCTCCATCTACAGTAACTTCTCCACCTAACATTTCGATGTAATGGATCAGTTTATCTTTCAGGTCTTCTTTTCTGCTGGAAACACTGCTTCGGATAGAAGTTTCGGTCATAAAGATATCCTGCTCTAATTTCATGATTCCCAGATTTAAAGAAGTCTCTACAAGTCCTGGAATCTGCATACTCATATGTTGTACACCGTTTGGTACGCAACGTAGATAATAGATAACCTTGGACATGGAAGCAAAATCAAGGACTTCTGCTTCCTGTTCGTCTTTTTCTGTGAGCTGGATGGTCACATCAGCGTCCATAGCCAGGAATTCTCTCTTGAGAGTGGCGTCTAATTTAGCACAGATCTCTTTGACTAATTCTACATTTTCTGTTGGAACTAAAACTTCTGCTTTACATTCTCTTGGGATGGCGTTATCTTTCAATCCTCCTTCTAAAGTAAGGATTCCAAATGGAGTCTCATCGAAAATAGCCTTTAAGACTCTTCCCATTAAGATATCCGCATTTCCTCTTTCTTTGTGGATCTCAGCTCCTGAATGACCGCCAAAAAGTCCTGTTACAAGGATCTCCATAAGAGTTCCTTTCTGGCTGGTGCGGGATACTGGAATTTCTGCAGCTACTGCCACTCCACCGGCACAGCTGGTCAGGAAATGGCCTTCTACATCACTATCGATATTTAACATTTTATGACCTTTTAACATAGAAAGATCAATGTCATAGGCCCCTAAAAGACCGATCTCTTCATCTACAGTAAGGACTACTTCTAATCTAGGGTGTTTAATGGATGGATCATCTAAGATTGCCAGCGCATAAGCAACAGCAATTCCGTCGTCTCCGCCTAAAGTAGTCTTCTCTGCCTTTAAGAAATCTCCATCTACATAAAGGGATAATCCATCTTTTTCAAAATCAATGGTACTGTCGCTTTCTTTCTCGCAGACCATATCCATATGTCCCTGGATAATGATCGGCTCTGCGTTTTCATAGCCTTCTGAAGCTTCCTGGATGATCACAACGTTATTGGATGCATCCTGATGAACTTCTAAATTTCGCTCTTTTGCAAAGTTTACCAGATAATCACTGATAGCTTTTGTGTTTCTTGAGCCATGAGGAATGGCTGCGATCTCTTCAAAAAAGTGAAAAACATTTTGTGGTTGTAAGTGCTCTAATTTGCTCATAATATATCTCGTCCTTTCATAAATTATAGTATGAAAAAAATTTTATTTATAATACTTATCAGTATGTTTATTCTTTACTTCCTAATTCATCCCGTAATGGCTTTCGAAGCCTCAAAAAACGGGCTTTTGCTGTGGTTTGATCAGATTTTGCCTACGCTGCTTCCTTTTGCAGTGATCTCGGCAGTGATATTATCCTCTTCCCTGCTCACGGAAAGCAGATTCTTCCGAAAAAACAGCGGAATCTTTGTCATTTTCTGCGGATTTTTATTTGGGTTCCCTATTGGGAGCAAATTATCCTCAGATCTATGTCAGGCAGGAAAATTATCTCAAAAAGAAGGAGAATTATTAGCTGCTTTTACAAATAATTTCAGTCCATTTTTTGTGACCAGCTATGTGATCCATAACCAGCTTCAAATGCCTCATCTGACCTGGTTCTTCTATGGAATCCTCTATGGGATTCCATTGGTCTTCGGTTGTATAGGGCTCATCCGCTTACATAAAAAAGAAATTCTAACTTCTCATAATGACATAAAAAAGGCATCAAGATTTCAATTAAATATTCAAATCATTGACGCCAGTATTATAAGCAGCTTTGAAACGCTTATTAAATTATGCGGATATATTATCTTCTTCTCAATCCTTGTACAAATGATCCGTACCCTACCTCTTCCTTCTGTCTATCTGGAAACAGGAATCTTGGGGGTGTTAGAAGTCACTAACGGAATCCAAGTTCTGGGTCAAACCTCTTTTACAACGAGTCAGAAATTCATTCTGGCAATCTTCTTCTTAGGATTCGGCGGACTATCCGGGATCATGCAGACAAACTCTGTTATCAGTAACAGTAATATGTCTATTAAAAACTATATAAAAATCAAATTAATCCTTTTGGCACTGCAGATGACAGGTGCATTGCTGCTTGTTATTCTTTGTCCGCAGTTTCTTTGTCAATGACTACGTTAGAGTAATCGATAGCAACTACTTCTTCAGAGTCCTGGTTGTCTTTTTTCTCTTCTTTCTTAGCTGGCGCAGACTGCTGTGGACGCAGTTCGGCACGGTTTGCAGATACGATATCTAAAAATCCCTGCAAAGAAGAAACCAGATTCTCGGAACGAGCCTTGGTAGTATCGATAGAATTTACAAGGATTCCTTCGATAGCACCTAATTTCTCATCGGTATAAGCCATGGCATTCATACGGATGGAATTCGCTTCGTTAGTGGCATTATCTAAGATCTCCTGTGCCTGTTTGGTAGCGATCATAACCACTTCATTGGCCTGAGCATAAGCCTGTTGCATGATCTGATGTTCACTTACTAATTCTGTGGTCTGAATCTCTGCCTGAGCAATGATCTGATCAGCTTTGGCCTGAGCGTCTGCTAAGATCGCTTCCTTGTTGCTGATGATCTTCTGATAACGGCGGATCTCTTCTGGTGTCTTGGAACGAAGTTCCCCGATCAACTCACAAATCTCTTCTTTATTTACAATAATCTTAGTTGTTGAAAGAGGCTGATATTTACAATTCTCGATATATTCTTCAATCTCTTCAATAATCTGTTCCATTCTGCTGCTCATCTGGATCACTCCTATCTGTTATATTTGCTGTAAATGCGCTGAATAAACTGTTCTGGTACAAACTTTGAAATATCTCCACCATAGGAAGCAAATTCCTTCACGATCGTTGAACTCAAATAGGAATATTGGAGATTCGTAGTAAGAAAGATCGTTTCCACGTCAGGATTCTGTACATGGTTAGATTGAGCTATCTGAATCTCATATTCAAAATCTGTTACGGCTCTTAAGCCTCGAATAATTATGGTGGCATCGATCTTCTTCATAAAATCTACTAAAAGTCCATCAAAAGAAGCAACTTTTACATTAGGGAAATCTGCAACCATCTCCTCTATCATACTAACACGTTCTTCTACAGAAAACAATGAATTTTTTGCACTGTTATTCAATACTCCAACTACCAGTTCATCTACGATTTTGGCGGATCGCTCGATCATATCAAGGTGACCGAAAGTGACCGGATCAAAACTTCCTGGGTAGATCGCTCTTTTCATTTGTACTCCTTATCTGCGCCCAAGAAAATAATGCGCGTTGTTTTTATAGGTCTTAGTCTTTATGATCTCATATCCCATTTCTTCCACATCATCCATAGATGTCTCCAAAGAGGCTTCTACCACATAAAGGGTATCCTCTTTCGTCAGGGAAGAATCCAGAAGATAAGACAGAACTTCTTTTTCCAGATCCATGTTATATGGCGGATCCATAAAGATAATATCGAAAGTATATTTTCCTTCCAACATCCGAAGTGCTGTAAGCACATCAGAATTCATTAACAGAGATTGTTTGTCAAATTTTGTGAAATTGATGTTATCTTCGATACATTTTGCAGCTTTTCTGTTATTTTCTACAAAAACTGCATAATTTCCGCCACGACTTAAAGCTTCTAAACCAATCTGTCCACTTCCTGCAAACAGATCCAGAAAATAACAACCTGGAATATCTCCCTGCAGTACGTTGAACAGAGTTTCTTTGATCTTATCTGTAGTAGGTCTTGTATTCATGCCTTCCACTGTCTTAAGGGGAAGACTTCTTGCACTTCCTGCAATTATTCTCATTGGGTCATCCTCACAAAATTATTTCTGGTCTTTTAAAACGCCTTTGTTCTTCACAATGTAATCGATCAGGGAAATAACTGTTAAAGCTAAGGATACCCAGATCAAAATCTGTCCTAATACATCAAAGACCACATTTGGGATCTGGAGCATTAATACGATTACCATTGCCATCTGAAATACTGTCTTGAATTTGCCACAATAACTAGCCGCGATTACCACTCCATTATCGGAAGCGATCAGACGGAAACCACTGATAATAAATTCTCTTGCAATGATAATGATAACCACCCAGGCTGGGATCAATTTAAGCTCGATCAGACAGATCATGGCAGAACAAACAAGGAGTTTATCTGCTAATGGATCCATAAATTTTCCAAAGTTCGTTACCAGATTGTGTTTTCTGGCAATGTATCCATCCAAAAAATCAGTAATACTTGCAATAACAAAGATTCCAACTGCAATATAGTTTCCAAATCCTCCAAAATATGTCTCAGGAGCTAAAAGGAAAACTACGAAAAATGGAATTAAGATTACACGAAACAGTGTTAATTTGTTTGGTAAATTCATAGTATCTCTCCTATTAAATCATATTCATAGGCACCGGTGACTTTTACTTTTACGATATCGCCAGTGACCAGAGTCTCTTCTGTATTGATAAAGATATAACCGTCTACATTCGGAGCATCCCGATAGGTTCTGCCGATATAAGCATTCTCATCTGCAACTTTTCCTTCAATAAAAGCATAGAGTTCTGTTCCGATCAGGGACTCGTTCTTATCAAAGATAACTTCTTCCTGCAGTTCCATCACATCAGCCTGATAATCAGCTTTTACTTCTTCATCAATCTGATTTTCAAATTCCGCTGCCGGAGTTCCTTCTTCTGGAGAATAGGTAAAAGCTCCTAACCGGTCAAATTCCATATCATTGATAAACTGCATCATCTCTTCGTGCATTTCCGGTGTCTCGCCCGGGAATCCACAGATCAAAGTGGTACGCAGAGTAATATCTGGAATCCGTTCTCTTAAATGCATAATGGCATTTTCTAATTCTTCTTTTCTGGTACGTCTTCCCATGCGCCGCAGGATCTCATCATTACAATGCTGGATCGGCATATCCAGATAATGACAGACTTTTTTATTGCGGATCATAGAGTCGATGAGTTCTTCGTAGATCTCTTCCGGATAACAGTACATAATACGGATCCAGAACAGACCATTGATCTCATTTAAAGCATCCAGGAGCTTATGAAGAGATTTCTCGCCATAAAGATCCAGTCCATAAAGGGTGGTCTCCTGAGCTACTAAGATCAGTTCTTTTACACCGTTTGCTGCCAGTTCCTTGGCCTGTTCGACCAGTTCTTCCATAGGAATACTTCTGTATCTGCCACGAATGGACGGAATGATACAATAAGTACAATTCTTATTACAGCCTTCTGCGATCTTTAAGTACGCAAAATGACCACCGGTAGTTACCACACGATGTTCTTTTACCTGAGGGATTCCTGTTAATTCTCTCAGGCAGCTATAAGTATTCTGGGCAAGAACAGATTCTACTGCTTCCCAGATCTGGTCATAGGAATTCGTCCCTAAGATCGCATCTACTTCTGGAATCTCGGTCCGAATCTCATCCTGATAACGCTGGGCAAGACATCCGGTAACAACAAGAGCCTTACAGCTTCCGGATTTCTTGTATTCTGCCATTTCCAATATGGTGTTGATACTTTCTTCTTTTGCGTCGTTGATAAAACAGCAGCTATTGATGATAATGATATCTGCTTCTGTCTCATCATCTGTTAATTCGACCTTATGACTGGTAAGGATTCCGATCATAAATTCGGAATCCACCAGATTCTTGTCACATCCTAGGGAAATAAATAATAACTTCATAAATTCTACTTTCTAGTTATTTTCTTCTTCATCAGATAAGATCTTCACATCACCACGGTAGATCTCTTCTACAGCGATAGATAATGGTTTGTTACAAACTGGATTGGTAACCATTGGTTCTGCTCCATCGATCATCTGACGAGCGCGTTTTGCTGCTGCGTGTACGATGGAGTAACGGCTGTTAACTACTGGTTCCTCACCGATCTCTACTCCGTTATTTACTACTTTCATTAATTCTACATAAGATGGATGTATCATATTCTTATTCTCCTTTCGAAAAGCCTGAAAGCTCTTCTCTTAACTTATTTACAAAATTTATATTAGATGATAATGACAGATTGGAAAAACCTTCTGTATTCTGGTTCTTCTGACCTTCGATAATGGTATCTACCAGATCTACAGTCTCATCAATCTTATCATTGATCACTAAATAATCATATTCTTCCATACCCTGAGATTCTTCTACTGCACGACTTAGTCTCGCGGCAATAACCTCTGGGGTTTCGGTGCCTCGACCTGTGAGGCGGTTCTTTAACTCTTCTGCGCTAGGTGCTGTCACAAAAAGTAACAGGGTATCTGGGAATTGCTCTTTGATCTTAAGTGCTCCCTGAATCTCGATCTCTAAGATCACGCTCTTGCCAGCGGAAAGCTGTTCTTCTACATAAGCTTTAGGGGTTCCGTAATAATTGCTTACATACTGGGCGTATTCCACCAGCGCCCCTTTTTGGATCATATCTTCAAATTCTTCTTTTGTCACGAAAAAATAGTCGACACCGTGTTCTTCTCCTGGTCTTGGATCACGGGTGGTGGCAGAAACAGACAGGGCATATTTGTCACTGTATTTCTCCATTAATTTCTTCATGATAGTTCCTTTTCCAGAACCGGAAAAACCAGAAACTACTACAAGTATTCCTTTTTGCAAAGAACTCATTCTTTTTCCTCCATTGTGGTATCCATATTATGATATCTACCAGCCAGTGTATCTGGCTGCAATGCTGATAAGATCAGCCTATCCCCAAGAGTAAAAATGATACTTTTTGTCTTTCGTCCCTGGGTCGCGTCGATCAGGGTGTTATTTTCTTTTGCCATCTGCACCTGACGCTTAGCAGGAGCAGAATCCGGTGAAATAATAGCAATGATCTTATCACTGCTGACCATATTTCCAAATCCAATATTTACTAATCTGCTCATAGGACGACTCCCGCTTATTCAATATTCTGAATCTGTTCTCTTACCTTCTCAATATCGGTCTTTAAGCTGATTCCTGTATCAGAGATCGCCAGATCATTCGCCTTAGAAAGAATCGTATTCGCTTCACGGTTCATTTCCTGAGCAATGAAGTCTAATTTCCTTCCGATTCCACCGCCAGCTAATAAAGTATCCTTCACAGACTGAATATGACTGCGGAGACGAACGGTTTCTTCATCTACACAGACTTTATCTGCAAAGATCACAACTTCTGCAGCAATACGAGAATCATCGATCTGTCGATCCACAAGGATCTCTTTCATCTTCTCTTCTAAGCGGTTGCGATAATCTTTCATAATGATAGGAGAACGTTCTTCTATGAAATCCACATAGGAAAGCATAGCATCTAATTTGGACAAAAGATCTGTCTTTAAGTTCTCTCCTTCTTTGATCCGGCTATCTACGAACTGGGCACAAGCTCCGCGAAGTGCCTGCTCTAATCCGCTCCAAAGTTCTTTCTCATCCAGACTCTGTTCTTCCATCACGAAGACTTCCGGATAACGGGATAAGGTGCTGACACGAATATCATTCTCCAGATTAAAATCTTCTGCCATCTGGTTTAAATATTTCAGATATTCTCCAGCTAATGCTGCATTATATTGTAATGCAAAATTATTCTCATCATAATCCTCATATGTAATATAGACATCAACCTTGCCACGTTCCATGTATTCTTTTAAAATACTGCGGATATTTGTCTCGAAGAAATTGAGTTTCTTCGGCATTTTGATGTTCACATCCAGATATCGATGATTTACGGACTTAAGTTCTACGGTAAATTTGTGTTTCTCGTCGGCATATTCACATCTGCCAAAACCGGTCATACTTTTAATCATGTATTTGTCCTTTTTGAATAATCCCTTCCCAATCTACTCTACGCAAAACATTCCATGCATAGATAAATTTATTATATAACTCTTTGTCCTTTACGTCAAATATTTTTGACACCTGTTTCTATTTCCTATATAATGTAAAATCAATAACAAAGAATCATTTAAAATTGAATTTGTAACATATAAGGAGATTCACTATGGCTTTAGACGGAATCGTTATTTCAAATTTAGTATATGAACTGAATCAGACTTTAAAAAACTCCCGGATCAGTAAGATCGCCCAGCCTGAGGCAGACGAACTTTTATTAACCTGCAAAGGACAAAACGGGCAACACCGGCTCTTATTATCTGCCAGTGCCTCTCTTCCATTTGTATACCTGACCCAAGAAAATAAGCCAAGTCCTTTGACTGCGCCGACTTTTTGTATGGTCTTAAGAAAACACATTGCCAATGGGAAGATCTTAGAGATCACCCAGCCTCATATGGAGCGAATCATCCATATTCGGGTGGAACATTTAAATGAGTTAGGGGATCTATGCGAAAAGACTCTCATCATTGAGCTTATGGGAAAACATTCTAATATCATTTTCTGCAATGAAAAAGGCATGATCATCGACAGTATCAAGCACGTTTCTTCTGCTATGAGTTCTGTCCGAGAGGTATTGCCAGGCAGAGATTATTTTATTCCATCCACTCAGGAAGATAAGAAAAATCCATTAGTCATGGATAAGATACAGGTTATGGAAGCCTTGTCCGGAAAACCTGTTTCCGTTGCAAAGGCAATCTATACCACTTTTACCGGGATCAGCCCGCTTATTGCCCAGGAAGTCGCATACCGGGCAGGAATTGACGGTGATGCACCGGTTGCTTCTCTTTCTGAGGAACAACTGCTTCATTTATCGAATCTGTTCTGTTTTGTGATGGAGGATATCAAAGAAGGCGTTTTTCAGCCAGTTATCGTTCGAAACGGCAGAGAACCGGTAGACTTCTCTTCTATCCCTCTGACCCAGTATCAGGATATGGAAGTTGAAAATGTAGATTCTATTTCCAGTGTATTAGAGAATTTCTATGCAGAAAAGAACCAGTACACCCGAATCCGCCAGAAATCTGTAGATCTGCGGAAGATCGTCTCTACTGCATTAGATCGAAACCAGAAAAAATACCAGCTTCAGATGAAGCAGTTAAAAGATACGGAAAAAAAAGAAAAATACAAGGTCTATGGAGAATTGATCCAGGCTTATGGATATGGTCTTCCAGAAGGCGCAACGGTCTTAGAAGCAGAAAATTACTATGACAATAACAAAATGATCTCTATTCCACTGGACAAAGATCTGACCCCCCTTGAAAATGCCAAGAAGTATTTTGACCGCTACGGTAAGTTAAAACGAACCTACGAAGCCTTATCCGAATTGATCTTAGAGACAAAAAATGAGATCGAACATTTGGAATCTATCCAGAATTCCTTAGATATTGCTGTTTCCGCAGATGATCTGGTTCAGATCAAAGAAGAATTAGTGGAATTTGGCTTTATTAAAAAAGGCCATGGCGGAAAGAAAGTCCGCTCTAAGAGCAAGCCTTTCCACTATATCTCCTCGGATGGATATGATATTTATGTAGGTAAGAACAATTACCAGAATGACGAACTGACCTTCAAGGTTGCCACCGGAAATGACTGGTGGTTCCATGCAAAAGGTATGCCAGGCTCCCACGTTATCGTAAAATCCCGTAACGAAGAACTGCCGGATCGGGTCTTTGAAGAAGCCGGAATGTTAGCTGGTTACTACTCCAAAGGCAGAGACAGTGACAAGATCGAGATTGATTATCTCCAGAAAAAGAACATCAAAAAACCGAATGGAAGTGCCCCGGGATTCGTGGTATATTATACCAATTTCTCCCTGACCATCCATCCGGATATCAGTCATTTACAATTGATCGAATCATAAACCAAGACACTACGTGTCAATTATGCGCAGCGCGCGGAGAAGAAGTTTATTGCTTCGCAATACCGCTTGCGCGCAGAGATTGTGCTCCGCACAATCTCTTTTTTTGCGTTTTTATAAAATAATAGTCTCCATATATCCCTGCATCCTCTGGAAAAGAACCTGATGTTCTTCTGCTTCTAACAACGGATCTTCTTCTAGGAGATCTTTTACTGCTTCCTGGGCTTTCATCAGTACATCCGCGTCCTGATAGATGTCCGCTAACTGAAAGGCGATATCGCCGCTCTGGCGGATTCCAAAGAAATCCCCAGGACCTCGGAGTTTTAAGTCTTCGCTGGCAATAAAAAATCCGTCGTTGGATTTATTTAAGATTTCCAAACGCTTTTTGGCAGTCTTGCTGGAGCTGGTATTGACCATAATACAGTAAGACTGGGCGTCTCCTCGTCCTACTCGCCCCCGAAGCTGATGAAGCTGGGCAAGTCCGAATTTATCAGCATTTTCTACCATCATCACTGTGGCATTTGGCACATTCACCCCAACTTCTACTACTGTTGTAGAAACAAGGATCTGCACTTCATTTTTTTCAAAAGCTTCCATCACTTCGTTCTTTAAGGCAGGTTTCATTTTGCCATGAAGGATCCCGATCTGAATCTCCGGAGAAAGCTCTCTGGATAATTTCTTTGCATAATCTATGACATTTTCCCCTTCTGAATTTTCCGTTTCCTCTACCAAAGGACAAATAATATAGACCTGATGACCTTCTTTGATCTGTTGTTCCATAAATTCATAGGCTTTTGGCCGATAGCCCTGATTGACCACACAGTTTTTGATGGGAAGTCGTTTAGCCGGAACCTCATCAATGACAGAAATATCCATATCGCCATAGATAATAATAGCAAGGGTTCTCGGAATCGGAGTAGCACTCATGACTAAAATATGAGGATGATGGCCTTTTCCAGCGAAAACATCACGCTGTTTTACTCCAAAACGGTGTTGCTCGTCTGTGATGACTAAGGCAAGTTCTGCAAATTCTACCTTGTCCTGAATCAAGGCATGGGTTCCAATGATCATGGCATTTGGGAAAAGCTGCAGCCTCTCATAAGCATTTCGCTTCTCTCTGGCGGTCATAGACCCACTTAAAAAGATCACAGGATAATTTAGTCCAAAATCTTGGCATAATTTCAGATAAGACTCGTAGTGCTGTCTCGCTAAGACTTCTGTAGGCGCCATAATAGCCGACTGATAGCCGCTGTAAGAACACCATGCCATCATAAGGAATGCTACAATAGTCTTACCGGAACCTACATCTCCCTGTAAAAGCCGCTGCATTACATAAGGGCTGGACATATCTTCTTTGATCTGGCCAATACTGCGAAGCTGAGCCCCCGTCAGTTCATAAGGAAGCTTCGCGATTAGATCCTCTACAAAAGAATCCTGTTTGAAAGAAAAAGTATTTTCCTCTTTGATAGTTGCTTCTTTCTGGTACTGGATTCCCATTAAAAACAAGAAAAACTCGTCAAAAACCAGCCGATTTCTCGCCGAGATCAAGGTATCCATGGAATCCGGGAAATGAATTTGCTTAATAGCATAGTTATATTCACAAAGTTCGTTTTCTTTTCGGATCTCTGCTGGCAGATAGTCCATCAAGAGATTTTCCTGACTTAAGACACTTTGGAGAGTCTTGGTCATGAGATTATTGGTAATTCCTGCCGTCAAGCTATACACCGGCATAAACTGCTCTTCCATGGCCTGATATTTTTCCACTTCGTAAATAACCGGCTGTTCCATGACATATTTTTGGTTCTTGATAGTAACTTTTCCATAAAAGACAAAATATTTTCCGAAAGTCAGCGTACTTTTTAAATAAGGCATACGATACCAGATGAGCTGCATTTTATGGCCTTCACTTCCGATATCAAGCAAAGTCAAAGACATTCTTGCAGTATTTTTCACTACCGGGGTACGCTGTACTCTTGCCACGATGGCATGATGTTCTTCTGTTAAAGAAGTCAGTTCATTGATATCTTCCATTTTCGGATATTGGATATATGTACGGGGAAAAGAAAGGAGTATATCACCAACGGTGTATACTCCCATTTTTGCAAATGAATCTTTGGTTTTTGCTCCAATCCCCTTCACATCTGTAATAGGTGAATTGTATTTCATATGATCTCCTGTTATTCTACAGAAATTACATAGTAGTAAATTGGCTGTCCACCATCGTTGATCTCTACTTCGATATCTGGATATTTCTCTTCAATTGCTGCAGAGATCTCTTCTGCGTCTGCTTCAGAAGAATCACTTCCGAAGTAAATGCTCACAATTGCAGAATCCTCATCTACCATCTCATCGATCATTTCAAGAGTAACTGCTTTCAAATCTGTTCCTACAGCAAGGATGGATTTATCACCGATTCCCATGTAGTCATCCTGTTTGATGGTCTTACCATCGATCTCTGTATCACGAACTGCATAAGTTACCTGTCCAGTCTTAACGTTCTGGATCTCAGCTAACATGGTATCTTCGTTCTCTTCTGGAGTATGCTCTCCAATAAAGTTCACTAAAGCAGTGATTCCCTGTGGGATTGTCTTAGTAGGGATTACGATGATCTGCTTATCTTCTACTAAAGATGCTGCCTGGTTTGCAGCCATAACAATATTCTTATTATTAGGAAGAATGAAGATAGTCTTAGCATTTACATTCTCAATAGCAGTCAACATATCCTCTGTACTTGGGTTCATGGTCTGACCACCTTCGATAATGTAGTCAACGCCAAGTCCTTTGAAGATCTCGTTCATACCTTCCCCGATAGAAACGGAAATAAAGCCCATTTCCTTAGCTGGTTCTGCTGGTGCAACAGGTTTTTCAGCTTCTTCTGCTTTCTGCTGTTCTGCCACCTTAGCAGCATCCTTGATCAGCTTCTCCTGGTGCTCTTCACGCATATTATCAATCTTAATACGGCTTAAGGAACCAAAAGTTAAAGCTTTCTGGATTGCAAGACCCGGGTCATTGGTATGTACGTGGGTCTTAACGATCTCGTCATCTGCAACAACAACGATAGAATCACCGATGGACTCTAAAAATCCCTTGTACTCCAATTCTTCTTTGTCACTCATGGTCTGATTCAGAACAATGATAAATTCTGTACAATAACCAAACTTGATCTCTTCTTCTGTCTGAGCTGAGATCTTAACCACACCGGAACCTGTTGTAGCTCCTTCGATGGAATAATCGATCTCTTTGCCAAGAAGAGAATCATAAGCACCTTTTAATACCTGCATTAATCCCTGTCCGCCGGAATCTACTACACCAGCCTGTTTTAAAACTGGGAGCATCTCTGGTGTCTGGCTTAATACATAATCTGCGTGTTTGATGATCTCATCACAGAAATATACCAGGTCATCAGTTTCGTCAGCTAATTCTAATGCTTTATCTGCAGCTCCTTTAGCTACGGTAAGGATCGTTCCTTCCTTAGGCTTCATAACTGCTTTGTATGCTGTTTCTACAGCTTTCTGACATGCTTCACATAAAATGGAAACATCTACAGTATCATATTCTTTAATAACTTTACAGAATCCTCTGAATAACTGGGATAAGATAACACCGGAATTACCTCTTGCTCCACGCAGGGAACCAGAAGAAATTGCTTTCGCCAGTTGTTCCATTGATGGATTCTCCAGAGAACTTACTTCTTTGGCTGCTGACATAATTGTCATTGACATATTTGTACCGGTATCACCATCAGGAACCGGGAATACGTTCAGCTCATTGATCCATTCTTTCTTCGCATCAAGATTCTTAGCACCAGCCAAGAACATCTTTGACAGTTTCTCCGCATTAATTGTTCTGATTTCCACCTCTTTAGACCTCCTTAATCAATGACTCTTACGCCTTCAACGTAGATATTGATTTTTTTGATTGCCATCCCAGTAAAAGATTCTACTTTATACTTTACAGTTTCAATCAGGTTATCAGAAACTGTACTAATGCTGACACCATAGGAGACAATTACATGAAAATCAATCGTAATTTCATTATCCTCATCTACATGGACATTAATTCCATGTGACAGATAGTCTCTTTTTAAAAGTTTTACAAGACCGTCTTTCATATTGACTGCAGCCATACCTACAATACCAAAGCACTCAACAGCGACAGAACCTGCATAGGTTGCAATGACATCATTGTCGATTAAAATTGTACCATACTGGTTTTCCATTTGTCCCTTCATATGTTTAACCTCCATGAAATTCAGACGTAGCTACTTATATTATACCCATTTTTAAGGAAAAAGCAAACAATATGTAAATTTATTTCAATTTTTTATATTTTAGCCTTGCAATATGAATTTGAATCTGATAGAATAAGCATGTTGTGAGCTTAGGATAATAAGCTTAATGAATAGCAAGGAGGTGCAATGTCATGGCAAAATGTGCAGTATGTGAAAAAGGCGTTCATTATGGAAACAATGTCAGCCACTCTCATAGAAGATCAAATAGAATCTGGAAATCAAACATTAAGAAAGTTAGTTGCAAAGTTAACGGTGTACCACAGAAATTATATGTTTGTGCTTCCTGCTTAAGATCTGGAAAAGTTGAAAGAGCTTAATTGTAAATGAACTTTAGAGTCGTCCAATTGGACGGCTCTTTTTTCATTTACTGGGGAATTCCCAGAAAACGCCAGCAAACACTGCTATTTCATTTATCTCTTACAGCTGAACAGATAATAGCTGATCAGCATACTGATCCCAATGATCACTACTCTGCATAGATCATTCGGCAGAAACATACACACTACCATTCCCAGAGCGAACCAGAAAATAATAAATCCCCACACTCTTTTCAAAATAAGCACCAAAAAAGACATATATTACTATAATATATGCCTTTTACGATTCTTGTATTCAGTTGAATTATTCTGCAGACTCAGCTGCTTCTGAGATCACAGATGCGATATCATCTTCTTTATTATCAGAAGACTCTGATTTAGAGGTAAAACGCTGGATCAGATCTGGAACCATATCTAAGATCTTGGTCATGCTATCCTGATTCTTCACGTTTACAAGTTTAGTAATGCCATTCTGGATAACTAAAACTGCACTTGGTGAGATCTTTCCGCCCATACCACCGGCACCGCTATTCTTCTTCTCTTCTGAAAATGCTCCGGCAGCCACACCAAAAGAAGCATCTACTAAAGGAAGAATGATGGTGTCACCAATATGAATTGCATCACCTACTACTGTCTTGGTAGTAATAAAACTGTCCATTCCTTTAAAAAGGGATTCTACTGTGTTATGAAAGTTGTTTTCTGACATAATTTCTTCTCCTTTTTGCTATATATTCTAAAATCTTTTTATTTTACGATAAAGTCTGTAACAATTCTTATCCCGATATAATCGAAGCAGGATCAAAAGCAGATAATATACATAAATTCTGCCTTTCAACCAGCCGCTTCCTTTCGCATAGGCCTCTTCCGCCTCAAAATCCGGAACAATATTCCATTTATTCTTATATGCTATAGGAAACATAGCGATGACTCCCAGCGAAATACCTGTTGTATCTGGGGAACCGGTGGAATATTTGATATCCAAACGGGATTTAGTTGGACACAGGTGCTTTAAAAGCTTGATCAGTTCGTTTTTTATATGAGAAAGAGCCGCCTTGTCCCGGTCATCATAATGAAACGCCTTGATCCGGTCAATCATTCTTCTGATATTTTCCCCAGGTTTTTCTTTCCTATTCTTGTCAGAAGTGCGTTCTTCATCGGAAGCGTCTTTTTTGACTTTTTTATTGGAAGCGGATCGTGAATCTTTGGAATCGTCATCCTCTGAATCGTCGCCGAAAGATTCTACCTCGCCGGATGGCTCCTTGTCTTGCCCACTCTTAGCATCTATATCTTCTGCTACCTTGCGGTCATCTTCCGTCTGGTCATCTTCCGTATCCTTGGTTGCCTCGTCTTCGATTGCGTCTTCTACCTTATGGAAAGTGTCAGATTCTAACACTTCCTCCTCCGCCTCAGAAGTTTCTCCTTCATAGAGCATCTTCTTCCAGAAAAAGATCCGAAGCCACACCTTAAGATCCTGCTCCTTATCATAAGAAACATGAACCCCAACTGCAGATAAGAGCCAAGTAACTTTGGCTTTCACAGAAGTATCTTCTAGAACCTCTCCTGCAGCTTTGTAGCGTATTGGAACGAACAGAACTGCCAATAATAAGAGTAATAGGATTCCTAACAAGATTCCCAGTATCATTAATATAATTTTCAAAACGATCATGAAGATGCCCTCCCTGTTAAAAGATAGCTCTTCACATCTGTTCCGCCAGTGTGATCATAGGTCTCCTGAATAATCTGCTGTACTACCTGTAAGGCTTCTTCATATCCCAAAGCCAAGCCAATGATCGTCATATCCTTCTTAGGATAACCTTTCTGTAAAAGTTCCCGGGAAGGAATAATGTCCATCAGGTTATCCGGATTAGACGCAAAGGTAATAACATAAGCAGTGACCATTCCGGCATTATGGGATATTTTCCATTTCATCTTAGCAGCTTTTGGGGCTGCCTTCTCTCCCAGAAATAAATTATCGTACCACTTCATGTATGAACCTGTTCTAATAATATTTGTGAGTTCCCCATAAATTGCTTTTCTTAAGATCCAGGTATTCATTGTAGGCTTTTTCTAAGATCTGCTTCTCATTAGAGAATTTTAACAGATGATAAGCTTCATGATACTTATAAAAACCCGAATCAACAAAATATTCTTCTCTCTGGGGTTTGCTGTAATAGCTTTCTCCCATCATTAAATACCAATGTACTTCTTTTTCAACAGTATCCTCCGGAACTGTAAAGGAATACTGGCTTTTTCCAATATACTGTATGATTGTTGCGGTAGCACCGGTTTCTTCTTTCACTTCCCGGATCGCAGTATCTTTATACTCTTCTCCAGGCTCTACTGTACCCTTGGGCAGAACCCATCCTTCGTACTTGTTCTTATAATTCTTATATAAGAGCAAAATCTTCCCACGAAAAATCACTACACCGCCACAACTCGTTGCTTCGATCATTGCAATACCTCCTAAAGTGTGGTGTAACCAAATAAACTATGTCTAGTATACCCCTTTTTGAGGCTTTATGCAATGTTTAATCTCCAACAAGCTGGAGAAGGTCTCTTTATTTTACATAAGCAT
The DNA here is from genome assembly GCA_017623935.1 of Agathobacter sp. Lineage (GTDB taxonomy): Bacteria > Bacillota > Clostridia > Lachnospirales > Lachnospiraceae > Roseburia. The sequence continues at coordinate 31,242 of JAGAOC010000034.1, forward strand.
CAAATACTTTTTTTGCGATAGGGACGGCATATTTACTGCCAGATCCGGAATCTTCCACTACAACAGCGATAGCAAGATCTTCTTTTCCATCTACTTTGATATAACCGGTAAACCAGGCATTTGTGGTATCTTCCGTATCAGAGATCTGAGCTGTTCCCGTCTTGCCATAAGCTTCGTATTTGGATGTTTTAAGCTTGGTGGCAGTTCCCTTTAATACGGTCTGCCGCATAAAATTCTCCAAAACTTCTGCTTCCTTTTCCGTCATAAGCGCTCCATATTCCGTTGCGGTATAGGAATCTAACACTTCTCCATCTGCGCTTTCTGTATGATCTACCAGATAAGGTTCCATTAACACCCCATTATTACAGATCGCACTGGAAATGAGAGCCATATGAAGGGGGGAAACGGTGGTAGTTCCCTGTCCGATCCCTGTTTCCATAGTCGTTGAATCATCAGCTGATTCAGATAAAGAAAAACTGCTGATGGAATGTGGAAAATCAATCGGAAGACTCTCCCCAAAAAGAAGTTCTTTTGCAGTCTGGTTCCATTTGGTCTTATCCAGTTCTAAGGACAAGGATGCAAAAGCAGAATTACAAGAGTCTCCAAAGGCTTCGATCAGGTTCTCGTCCCCATGAGATTTATTGGAAGCACAGTTGATAGTCCTTCCGTCAGCGGTAAAGCTACTGTCACAGTCAAAGTCAAAATCCCCATAAGTATCCGGATTCTCTCTATAATATTCAAGAGCAGTTACGATCTTAAAAACAGAACCAGGAGTATATTTTCCCTGAGTTGCCCGGTTAAAAAGTACCGAACTTCCTTCCTCATTGATCTCCTCCCAATCTTCTACGACCCGATTTGGGTTAAAATCCGGTTTTGATACCATGGCAAGGATCTTTCCGGTGGATGGCTCCATAACAACAACAGCCCCATCATAATCTCCTAAGGCATCATAGGCAACTGCCTGCAGGTTTAGATCCAAAGTTGTATACACATTATCACCGTTTGTCTTCTCACCTTGGATTTCTGACATGATCTGATCGGCTACAAACTGATGAGAAGAAAGCAGTGTGTAATTTTCCTGTTTTTCAAGCCCTGCCTTTCCATTTACCCCATAGCCTACAACATGAGAAAATAAAGTTCCATAAGGATAAACCCGAGTCTCTTCCCCGTCTTCTGAGAGTTCTGTAGTAGCTAAGATCTCTCCGCCGGAAGCGATGATATCTCCTCTTATTACCTGGGCAGAGTAAAGATCCTGGAGACTGTTATAAGGACTGCTGATATATTCTTCTTTTTCTACAACTTGAAAATAAACAAAATATCCTAACATTCCGCAGAAAAGGATCAGGAAAAAATAAGTGATAAAAGCAAATTCTTTATTAGACGGCTTCTTACTTGACCGTTTTTTATTTTGTCTTTTGTTTTGCGCTTGATCTTTGTTTTGCGTTTGTGCTTTGCTTTGCATTTGTGCTTTGCTTTGAGGTTTTGTTCGTTCCTGAGTTTTCAATTTTGCCGGTTCCTCCTTTCCCGGATGATCTCACAGGCTGCATAACATAAAGAGCCTGTACGATTCCAAATATTAAAATAGTGGAAAGTAATGAACTTCCTCCATAACTGACTAATGGAAGTGTCACACCTGTGGATGGGATAAACTTAATCCCACCACCAATAGTAAGAAATACCTGTAAAGCATAAATGCTTCCTAAGCCTACTGCCACCAGTTTATAAAATAAATCCTTCATATTGATCGAAATATTAAATATCATAAGAAAGCAGCTGATGCACACCAGTATCAGACAGATCGCAAAAAATCCCCCCATTTCTTCTGAGATCGCAGAAAAGATAAAGTCTTTTTCTACAACAGGGATTTTCTTTGGAAGTCCTTGATTTAACCCTAATCCGAACCAGCCTCCTGTACCAATAGCAAATAAAGACTGGCTGACCTGATAGCCCTGGTTATCAAATACAGATAGTGGATCCAGCCAAGCGATCACACGGTTTTGTACATGAGGAAACACCTGATAGCCCAATATGCACGCCACCGCCGTAGCTCCCAGTCCACCTACAAAATAATACCATTTTCCAGAAGCAACATAAGCCATGGCAAGGAAAGTAAAGAAATACAACAGTGCGCCTCCCAAATCCCTTGACGCTACTAAGATCAAGACAAATACAGCGGAAATGATCCCGGTCACCATGATCTGTTTAAAGTCATTCCTATGATACAGCATAGACGCAATGAAGAAAATAAAGATAACCTTAACAAATTCTGAAGGCTGCATAGCAATAGAACCTATCTTTATGTTGATCTTTGCTCCATCACTTACTTTTCCAAAGATCAGTACCACTAACAAAGCCAAAAGCCCAATGGCCACATAAAGCCAGGTCCAATTACGGAACCGGCTTCCCATCTGCATAATGAATGGGATCAGCATGATCACCACAAACCCTGCCAAAAGGAACATAAACTGTCGGAAGGCTTTATCAAAATCTAATCGAGTCAACATAATGAAACTGATGGACAACAGCATACACATATGGTTCATCAGAAGCTCGGAAGCCCTTTTATAAAACACATGATACATAAAGATAAATGCCGCAAAAAGAATGAGCTGCATCAGATAAAATCCCAAGATCTGCGCATTTTCAGTTGTAACATAAAGTACCAGATATCCCATTCCATGGATCAAAAATAAAAGCACTCTTTGAAATCCATAGATCACTTTTTCTGTTTTGCCTTTTCCAATGAAACGAAATACTGCAAAACTTAAAAATGTATAGATCAGAAAAAGAAATATCATTATGTACTTGGATGACTGTACCACAAGTTGTACCATAGTTATTCTACTCCTCTTTTATAATGACCATTGGTATAAGCGATCATCTCCCGGTCAAAATCATCTACCGCTTCTAAGATCTTCTTGGCCTCTTCTTTTGACTCAGTCGTAAAGCTAAGACGGAAATTTTTAACGCCAGCTTTGTTTAACTGTTCCTGGTTGCCCAAAAGACATACCGGAAGAGAATTATATACCACATTGTAACATTCATTACAATGGTTTTTTACTGGAAACTGCGCCTGATAACGATCCTTTAGATAACAGATGGTCTTTGTCTTATCACAGCCCTTGGTGTTCTTGTGCACACACTGAGCAGAGATCATAAGAGGATAATATCCATAAATGACCATTTCTGTATCTGTGTTATGGCGGTTCTCAATTTCCTTTTTGTTCAGTTCATAAGGCATAGTCGTAAGACTTACACCTTGCTTTTTCATTTCCTCCTGTGCCAGATCATTGAAGGTGTAAAGATTATAGTCTGTGATGATCTTTGCATCAGAAAAATTAGCTCTTACCCAATAAAGTTCCTCGTAATTTCTTACCACGAAACCTGTTGGTGGAAATGCTCTTAATTCTTCGATAAGAGACGAATAATATTGACTGGTCTCTTTCCGGAAGATATGAGGGAGCATAAAATATGCTTCTTTTCCTGCATTTTCAACCATTCTAAGATCCTGCTTCCATTCCTCTGACAGACTCTTTCTAAAATATGCATTACTATCTATATATATCCGTCGTATCTTATCGTTTTCACATAAGATAGGCAGAAGCTGTCGATTCTCTGTGGAAGCTGAGAAGGTTACTTCTCTGCCAGCATCATCTTTGTTTTTTGGGCAGAAAACTTCTTTCGGATCCCGGTTGTTAGTTCGGACGAACTTCTCCAAGAGCTTCTGGGATAACTGTTCAAATGCCTCTCTTCGAAGCTGATTTAAAGCACCATTTGGAATAAAGATATTATCATCCATTTCCAGTTCTAAGGACTCAAAATAATAATCGGATTCCCCAGTCTTATTCAATCGGGTCAGGATATCCTCTCTGGTCATTGGCTTATTTTTTGCCGCACTGACTTCTCCTGCTTCCGCATATACAGTTTCTTCTCCCAGAAAAAGGGTCAGACTAGCCGGCTGATCTAATCTTAGGATCGCAAGTCCCGTCACAGGCACCTGACTCTTGGCAGGAATTGCGATACCCGTATCTTCTTTCTCATAAGAAGGCTTCTCAAAAGTTACCATGTCTTTGCCATTATGCTTGTGATAATAGCCATTGGTAAAACCACAGCGGTTCCCTAATTTAAGAAGCTGTGAAACATCCCCTTTATCAATTCCTTTGCCCTTCTCTAGCCGGTCAATATTTCTGCGGTATACAGATACTACGCCGGCCGCATAGTCAATCTGTTTCATTCTTCCTTCGATCTTTAAGGAATAAACACCTGCTTCTTTTAATCCCGGAAGATCCTCAAGACCGCACACATCCTTTAAGCTGAGTACGAAAGATTCTTTGTGATAAGGCTTTTTCTTCTCATCTAATACCTCATAGGAAAGGCGGCAAGGCTGGGCACAACGGCCACGGTTTCCGCTTCTTCCCCCTAAGATACTGGAAAAAAGACACTGACCGGAATAACTGTAACACAATGCTCCATGAACAAAGGCTTCCAGTTCCATTCCTGTCTCTTCATGAATGGTCTTCATTTCTTCTAGTGAGACCTCTCTTGCCATGACCACCCGGGTCACTCCGTATTGCTGTAAGAATCTTACTCCCTCAACTCCCGTTACGGTCATCTGGGTACTGGTATGGATAGGAAGATCCGGAAAACATTCATGAATAAAGATCAGTGCGCCAAGATCCTGTACAATGACCGCATCCAGTCCCCTCTCATAAAATGGCAGGAGGTATTCATATAATCGATCTTTTATTTCCTGATTCTTCAATAAGGTGTTTACTGTCAGATAGATCTGTTTTCCCCGAATATGGGCATAATCTAAGGCTTCTAACAGTTCTTCTCTGGAAAAATTGTTCGCATATGCTCTTGCTCCAAACATATCTCCGCCTACGTAGACTGCGTCAGCACCAGCTGCAATGACTGCTTTTAATATTTCAAAGGAGCCCGCCGGGGCAAGTAATTCAAAATCTCTTTGTGCCATTTTCCCTCTCCTAAATATACAAAAGGAGCAGAAATATCCTGCCCCCGTTTCTTTTGTATCATTTTTATGTATTATTTCTTTTTCTTCATTCCGTCTAATAATTTATCTTCCAGAGTTGCTTCTAATCTGGTCTTATTTAAAAGCAATTCCTTATTCTCTGCCTCTAATTCTTTGGCTCTGGTCTCTGCTGTCTCAGTCTTGATCTGATTGCTGATAAGATCATGCTTTAAGTCATAGATCTCTTTCTCTTTCAACTCAAGATCCCGCTCCAGCTTGTCCACACGGTCTTTTGCTTTAAAATAATCATCTGCAATGTTTAACTGAATCAGGGTTCCCTTCATGTTAAGTGGCAGATGTTTGCAATTCTCGATTGCTTCAAACTCTGCGATTTTATTATTAATATAAGCGGCAACTTTTTGAAGATATTCCTCTCCTTCATAACCACTTAATGTATATACTTTTCCATCAATTACTACATCGGCACTCGTCTTTGCTGACATACCATATCCTCCGTATCTCTTCCCTATATGCATCATTTTTTCTATATGCATTGTCTTTCCTATAAGCATTTTCTACCATTATAACTTTTTGCGTTCATTTACGCAACTATATTTCTCGAGTAATTCCAAAATGTCCATAGGCAAAATCTGTCACAACTCTTCCCTTTGGTGTCCGATTAATAAAACCGTTCTTCACCAGATAAGGTTCGTACACATCTTCTATAGTTCCTGAGTCTTCTCCAATCGCAGCTGCTAAAGTGTCAAGTCCTACAGGACCGCCGTTAAATTTCTCAATAATGGTCATTAAAATGTTTCGGTCATTCTGGTCTAAGCCCATTTTATCTACTTCTAAAAGGTCTAAGGCAAAAGTTGCTACTTCGTATGTAATATTTCCATCGTATTTGACCTGAGCAAAGTCTCTTACTCTCTTTAAGAGTCGATTCGCCAATCGTGGAGTTCCTCTGGAACGGCGCGCCATTTCATAAGCACCTTTCTCATCAATGGAAACTCCTAACTTATCTGCGGAACGCACGATAATGGATCGTAACTCATCAATGGTATAATATTCCATATGACTGACTACACCAAAACGATCACGAAGAGGGGCAGATAACATTCCTGCTCTCGTGGTAGCTCCTACCAGTGTAAATTTCGGCAGATTGATCCGGATCGAACGGGCAGTTTCCCCTTTTCCGATCATAACGTCAATGGCATAATCTTCCATTGCCGGATATAAAACCTCTTCTACCTGACGGTTTAATCGGTGGATCTCATCTACGAAAAGCACGTCCCCTTCTTGAAGATTATTTAAAATAGCCGCCATTTCTCCTGGTTTACCAATAGCCGGACCCGATGTTACCTTAAAATGAGTTCCCATCTCGTTTGCAATGATACCTGCCAAGGTGGTCTTACCCAACCCCGGAGGTCCATAAAACAAAACATGGTCTAAGGCTTCCCCTCTGGCTCTTGCAGCTTCAATATATACTTTTAAATTTTCTTTGATCTTTTCCTGTCCAACATAAGAATCCAGATTTTGAGGTCTTAAACTGCTTTCAATAACAATGTCTTCCTCCTGCATCTGGGTGGAAATGACTCTTCTTTCCATGTGATTCTCCTAATTTGCTCTGCGATACATGATTTCCAGAAATCTGTCTAGTTAAAATAGTGCCATATGCTTTAATGCCAGTTTTAAGACATCTTCTACATCCATGCCCTCTGTGATCTCTACCTGAGAAACTGCCTTTAAACTTTCCGTCTGGGAATATCCCAAAGCAGTAAGTGCCATAATAGTGTCATTTTTAACTGTGTTTTTGACAGAATTCCCGTCATTTTTTCCAGATTTTGACAGGTTTTCCGTCTTTTTCTCAAAGGCTTCTTCCAAAGACATCTTGTCTTTTAACTCTAAGATGACTCTCTGGGCAGTTTTTGCTCCCACACCCGGGGCTTTTGCAATAGCTTTTGCATCGCCTGCTAAGATCGCAAACCGCAGATCATCTGCAGAAAGCACCGAAAGCACAGCCAAACCGCCTTTTGGACCAATTCCGCTGACACCAATTAATTTTATAAACATGTCTAAGTCATCTTTTGTCAAAAATCCGTACAAGATCATGGCATCTTCACGAATATGCAGATAGGTATGTACTTTGATCTGCTGTCCGATATTTGGAAGATACTCAAAGGTCTGACCGGATATATAAACCATATAGCCAATTCCATTCACATCAATCACAATGTGGTCTAAATTGATCTCTGCTAATTCTCCCCTGATATAGGAATACATCTATTTTCCTCCCTTTGGAAGTCTTTTTCCAATTCGTATGATTATTTCCTGGCTTAATAATCCATTGATAAATCCTGTGATCGTTCCTGCGATCAGAAGCACCGGAATATAGTAAAAAATATAGTAATTAGATACCACAATGGATGCCACAATGACCTGTCCGATATTGTGCAGGATCCCTCCTGCGGTGCTGACGGTAATGCATTTGAACCATCCTGATCTTTTCAGGAGAAACATTCCAAGAAAACTAAGAAGCCCTCCTGCTAAAGAATATAAGATACTAAATCCATTTCCAAATAAAAATCCTGTCAGAACGATCCGAAGAACGGAAACGCATAGAGCTTCTTTTGCGCCCATCTCATATAGCATGAGCACTACTACCAGGTTAGCTAATCCTAACTTGATTCCCGGAATCCCAAAGGAAAACGGGATCAGGCTCTCCACATAGCTAAGGATCATGGAAAGGGCTAAGAACAAGCCCATATGAGCAGTCTTTTTCTTCATAAGATCACCCTTTCATCTGTAATGTTTCCTTTAATTTGCCACTGCATCCAGTTCTCCTTCGTTGCCTCCAATGACCGTAATGGTCACTTTATTCGGCAGACAGACGATAGTCTCTTTATCCATAGAAATGGATTTCTGGTGCATACAGAGGTGATCCGGACAGGTAGCTTTTTCCATATGAACTACACCGTCCTCTATCACAACCACGTTTGTGACATTTCCATCCTCATTTTTGACGGAAATACTCTGATCTTTTTCCAAAGAATAAGTGCCGTAATTTTCTCCGTTTCGAGCAATGATGATACATTGTCCCTGCTCTAAACTTCTATTCTGATAAAATATCAATAATCCAATTGCTGCAACCAGCAGTATGGCAAAAAATATAAGATCTTTTTTACCAAAACGTTTACTCATTGGATACAACCTCTCCTAAATAGTAAAAACCTTTACACTCTTTCAATAATACCGGATAGATCTGACCGATCATGTCTTTATTTCCCGGGAAATGTACCACGGAATTATTATCTAAACGTCCAGTGATCAAAGACGCATCCTGTTCATTTAATTCTTCCGCCAGCACATTCATGACTTTGCCTTCTAATGCCATTGCTTTATCGGTGGCAATAGTCTGAACTTCTTTTAATAAGCGGTCAAAACGGTCTTTTACCACGTCTGCCGGAATCTGATTTTCCATAGAAGCCGCTGGAGTTCCTGTTCTCTTAGAATAAATAAAGGTAAAGGCGCTGTCATAGCCAACTTTCTTTACCACATCCATGGTCTCTAAGAAGTCTTCTTCTGTCTCCCCTGGGAATCCTACGATAATATCTGTAGTAAGGGCAATATCCGGAATCTCTTTTCGTAATTTATCTACCAGTTCTAAATAACGTTCCTTATTGTAATGACGATTCATGATCTTAAGGATCCTAGAACTTCCGGACTGCAGTGGCAGATGCATATGCTTACAGACTTTCTTACATTCCTTCATAGCAAGGATCAGATCGTCGGAAAGATCCTTTGGATGGGAAGTCATAAAACGGATTCGTTTCAAACCTTCGATCTTATCTACTTCTCGTAATAACTCTGCAAAAGTGATCGGCTGTTCTAAATTCTTACCATAAGAATTGACATTCTGACCTAAGAGCATGATCTCGCATACTCCGTCTTTTACCAATCCTTCAATCTCGCGGATAATATCCTGTGGTTCTCTGCTTCGCTCTCTTCCTCTTACATAAGGAACGATACAATAGCTACAGAAATTATTGCAGCCAAACATGATATTTACACCGGATTTAAAAGAAAATTTTCTTTTTACAGGGAGATCTTCTACGATCTTATCGGTATCTTTCCAGATATCTACGATCATGGAATCAGATTCCAATGCCCGGCATAATAATTCTGCAAATTTATAGATATTATGGGTTCCAAATACCAGATTTACAAAGCGGTAGCTTTTCTTTAATTTTTCTACCACTTCCGGCTCCTGCATCATACAACCGCATAAAGTGATCATCATATCCGGATTTTTCTTCTTATAATTGGATAAATAGCCCAGTCTTCCATAGACTTTATTGTTGGCATTCTCACGAACGGTACAGGTGTTATAGATCACAAAATCTGCGTGTTCATCTTCTGCCTCTACATAGCCCGCCTGCTCTAAGATTCCTACCAGTTTTTCAGAGTCTCTGGCGTTCATCTGACATCCAAAAGTCTGGACGCAGTAAGTCAGTTTTCTGCCTTTTTCCTGCTCCTTGGCAGCCACATAGGCTTTTGCTTTTTCTAAATATTCGTACTGTAACTGTGCTTCTTCTTTTCCAGTTAAATTTGTTCCTTCAAAATCTCTCATATATTTCCTCGTAATTATCGAATCTGTCCATTTCCGGTGATCACATATTTATAGCTTGTTAAGGCTTCTAATCCCATTGGTCCTCTAGCGTGGAGTTTCTGGGTACTGATTCCGATCTCTGCTCCGAATCCGAATTCGTTTCCATCGGAAAAACGGGTAGATACGTTCACATATACACAGGCAGAATCAATCTCATTTAAGAATTTCTCTGCAGCAGCATAATCGGATGTAACGATGGTCTCAGAATGGGAAGTATTATATTTGTTGATATGGACAATTGCCTCTTCAATAGAGTCTACCACTTTTACAGACATAATATAATCTAAATATTCTTTGCCCCAGTCTTCTTCTGTTGCCAAAACAACTTTGTCCTTGCCAGCAAGGCAGGTATTTGCTCTTTCGTCAGCTCTCATCTCTACCTGATGATCTTTTAATCTCTCGTGTAATTTTGGCAGCAGTGCTTCTGCTACATCTTTGTGAACAACGATGGATTCACAGGCATTGCAGACACCGATTCTCTGGGTCTTAGCATTATGGATGATAGAAACTGCCATATCTAAATCTGCACATTTATCTACATATACATGGCAATTTCCTGTTCCTGTTTCAATAACCGGTACAGTAGCGTGATTTACTACATGAGAAATGAGTCCAGCACCGCCTCTTGGGATCAACACATCTACATACTGATTCATTTTCATAAGAGCGTCTGTAGCTGCTCTATCTGTATCTTCGATCAGATTTAAAGCTCCCTCTGGGATCTGACAGGCTGTTAATGCTTCCTGTAAAGCCTCTACAATGGCAATATTAGAATGAATAGCGTCACTTCCGCCTTTTAAAACAACGCAGTTTCCTGTTTTAAAGCAAAGTCCAAAAGCATCCGAAGTTACGTTTGGTCTAGCTTCATAGATCATTCCAACAACACCGATCGGTACACGTTTTTTGCCTACCATCATGCCATTTGGACGTTTGGTCATGGAAAGGTATTCTCCGATTGGATCATTAAGTCCTGCCACCTGACGAAGTCCATCTGCCATAGCAAGAAGTCTGTCATGATTCAATGCCAGACGATCGATCAATCCCTGTGGCATATTGCGCTCTTTTCCGATAGCAACGTCTTTTTCATTCGCTGCGATAATCTGCTCTTCATGAGCCATTAATGCATCTGCACAGGCAAAAAGTGCGTTATTTTTTACCTCTGTAGATAACATTCCTACCTGTATTCTGGCATCATGAGCTTTTTTACATAATTCTTCTAATTTAAAATTCTCTGTCATAAACCCTAACCTCTCTTTGCTCTGTAATGATTCTTCCCATAGGAATATCAAAGGTTTGTTTGCCCCAATCCTGCACTATCTGCATTTCATAGGCAACGCCCACCGGATATACCTTTGGAAAACGTGTTAAATATCTGTCATAATATCCCTGTCCAAAACCAATTCTGCTTCCTTTTTCCGAAAAAGCCACTCCCGGAACCAGCATCACATCCCCAGCTTTGGGCTCATAGACCGGGCTGCTTTCCTTTGGCTCTAAGATATGAAAAGAGCCTTCTTCCAAGTCCTCATAAGAATTGACCAGATAAAAGTCCATGTCTTTTCCTCGCACTCGGGGAAATGCCAACTTCTGCCCCTTAGAAAAAGCTTCCTGAATCAACTCATCCAATAAAACCTCATTAGAAATGGCGCTATATACGCAAAGTACACCCGAAAGGTTTACATACCATTCCTGGCTGGTAATGTTCTGACAGATTTTTCTGCTTTTTTCTGTTACAACTTCTTTGGACAGTTGTTTTCTTTCTAATTTGATCCGATTACGAATTGCTTCCTTTGTTTCCATATTTTTCTCCCAGATTGGTAACGGTTCCATCCTCATTTACCATATCAATGTTGTTTAACTGGGCGCGGAGATTTCCGCGAACATTCGCTACAAATTCTTTTCTTAAAAGATCCTGCTCTTTTTTCTCTTCTTCCGTAAGGCCTTCTGCTTTGGACTTACGGTATAATTCATTGATTCGATTGATTTTTTCCTGAGTCATTATCCAATACTCTCCATAATAAAGTTTTCCAGATTGAAATTCTGGTTCTTGTCTGCGTGGAATCTGGTTCCTAAGAAATTCTCTTCAAAAATGTCGTGCACTACAGACACATCTTTTCCGTTGGCAATGATCATATCCGTTCCGGAGCTGGTCGCAATCTTAGCTGCAGTAAGTTTTGTGGACATTCCACCTGTTCCTACGCTGCTTCCAGTTGTGCCCTTTGCCATGGAATAGATCTTCTCATCCAGTTTCTCTACTTCCCGGATCAGCTCAGCCTCCGGATTGGTGTGTGGATCATCTGTATAGAGTCCATCAATATCAGATAAAAGGATCAACAGATCTGCTCCCACCAGTGAAGAAACCAGTGCAGACAAGGTGTCATTGTCACCGAACTGCATTTCGTATGTACTTACCGTATCATTTTCATTTACAACCGGAATTACCCCCAAATGGAACAATTCTTCAAAGGTGTTCTTGGCATTGTCTCTAGACACTGGGTTTATCATGGTATTCTTGGTCAGAAGTACCTGTCCTGCTATCTGATTGTATTCTCCAAATAATTTCTGATAGGTCATCATTAATTTTGCCTGTCCAACGGCAGCACATGCCTGCTTGGTAGAAATATCCGTCGGGCGTTCTCTTAATCCGATGGCGTCTCTTCCTACTGCAATGGCTCCGGAACTTACCAGACACACATCAATATCTCTATTTCTTAAATCACATAAAGTTCTTACAAGAAGCTCCATCTTATGAAAATCAAGACTTCCTGTCTCCTCATGAGTCAGGGAGGAAGAACCTATTTTGATCACTACTCTGTGGTATTTTTTCTTTTCCATAATCTAATCCTCGTTCTGTAACTTTTCAATATCTTATATACTGTATCACATATTAGGGAAAAATACAAAAAACTTTTTTCAATATTAAAAAAGAGCCCTGATATCATCAGAACTCTATCTTCTACATATGCTACATTTCTAATAAATCCTCATCTTCATTCGCCCACTGATATATTGCATCCACCCAGACTTCCGGGTCATCATGAAGCGCAATATAGTTACAAGCCTTTAATACCCCATTAAAATCATATTCTTTAATCCATTTTCTCGCTTCAAATTCGGTTATTCCATATTTGATTTCAAAGATGCTAACCATTGTTTTTTTATAGCTGGTTACAATTTCTTTCATGATTCCCACCTCTTTTCTTATATTATATACTATCATATTTAATGTATCTTATGCAAGATAAAGCTTTTCCCGAGCAAAATACAATCTGCTTGCCATACGAACTTCCATCCCTTTTCAAAAAATCAGAAAGATTAATACAATATTCTTGTGGTTTTAACTGTCCAAACCGCAACCTTGATGCAATATCAGCTACACTTCCATCTGCCGTCCCGCCAATGATAATATCATATTTCTGATCAAAATTATGCTCTGTCAAACCTAGTTCTTCTGAAATATTTGTTGGAAGCCTATTCGACAGAATAAATTTTGCCCACTCTATGTCTTCATATTCAAATTGTCTATATATTAAAAGGGGATTATATTGATACTCAAAAGAAATGATTGCAGGAAAAAAATTTGTTCTTTTCCTTTTGCGAGTTTCACACTCTAAAGCTCGATATGCCATATTTTTTGCCATTTCATAATCTGGCGTGGTATAAAATCCTCTGCCGAAATCTAAATATCTTTTGCTTCGGCTTAAATCTATACCATTCTTACCAATATCAATCGCATAACTTGATATTGTTCCATGATATACTTTCAATAAATCAACTCCATTTATTTTTATATTATGCTAACACAAGTTTCGACAATTTACAACACTTTTTTTCTAATATTAGGCAATTTTCCCGACTTGATTTTCTTCCTCAAATGCACTACCATATTTTTAATTGTTATGTGTTTCATATTCACATACATTAAACTATTTTACAGAAAAGAGATTAATTAATGAAATATAAGTTATCAAGACTTTATGCCCTCCTCCTATGTTCCTTGCTTCTCCTGGGACTTCTTCAAGGTTGTGGAACTCAAAAAGAAATATCAAAATCCGGCTTCTATTTTGACACGATTATCAAAATCCAGCTCTACGGAACCAGTGATGAAACCTATATTAATGAATGTTTCAAACTGGCAGAAAAGTATGAAAACCTATTCTCTAACACTATCGAAGATAGTGATGTGTCCCGCATCAATGAAAGTGCTGGAGAATTTGTAACCGTTGATCCAGAGACAATTGCTTTGATCGAAACTGGGATTTCTTATGGAGAATTGAGCCAAGGAAAATTTGACATTACAATTGGAAATTTATCTGAATTATGGAATATTTCTGAAATTGCAAAAAATACAAACAATTCCGACAATAAAGTAGATGCTTCTGTACTCCCTTCGGAAGAAGAGGTTCTTTCTCTCCTCTCCCATGTTGATTACAAAAATATTGTCATTCAGAATGACCAGGTAAAATTAACCGATCCAGATGCCAAATTAGACCTTGGCGGAATCGCAAAAGGTTATATTGCAGATAAGATGAAAGAATATCTGACAGAAGCCGGAATCACCTCCGGTTTTATTAACCTAGGAGGTAATGTCCTGACTCTTGGTGAGAAGTCCAATGGTTCTGGCTATAACATTGGAATCCAGCGTCCTTTTTCCCAGACAGGAGAATCCATTGTCTCCGTTCAGGTCAAGGATATGTCCGTGGTCTCTTCCGGTGTATACGAACGCTATTATAGGATTGACGATACACTCTACCATCATATTTTAGACACCACTACAGGCTATCCTTACGAGAACGAACTTTACGAAGTAACCATTATCTCTAAGTCCTCCGTAGACGGTGACGCTTTAAGCACTACCTGTTTTGCCTTGGGACTGGAAAAAGGAATGGAACTGATCGAATCCCTTCCGGATACAGAAGCAATCTTTATAACCAGTGATGAAGAGATCCATACTACTTCCGGAATTGGGGAAGAGATTGGGATTACTTATTACTAATTTTTTATTCGATCGTCACCGACTCGGTCGCCACCGAATAAAAACCTTTCTTCAAAATTACAAAAAACGCCTCGACCACCATCGGATAAAACGATACGTGATCGAGGCGTTTTACATATTCACTATTCTTACATAATACACTTCTTCGGACACTTCTCAGCACAGATTCCGCAACCAGTACATTTATCCTGGTCGATGTGTGCGATGTTGTCTACTACGTGGATGGCATCAGATGGACAGTTCTTCTCGCAAAGATGACATCCGATACAGCCTACAGAGCAGGCATTCATAACATCTTTACCTTTATCCTGAGAACTGCATTTTACCAAATGAGCAGCATCGTATGGAACTAATTCGATTAAGTGTTTTGGACAAGCAGCCACACATTTACCGCAGGCTTTACAAGCTTCTTTATCAACTACTGCGATACCATCAATGACATGGATAGCGTCGAATGGACAAGCCTTTACGCAAGTGCCATATCCTAAACATCCATAATTACAGGATTTTGGTCCGCCAGCTGGAACAAAACTCATAGCTGTACAATCCTGTAAACCGGAATAATCATAATCTGTTTTAGCTTTCTCACAGGTTCCTGCACATTTAACGAAAGCAACTTGTTTAGCACCTTCTTCTGCAGCAACTCCCATGATCTCACCAATCTGAGCCGCAACTGGTGCTCCACCTACTGGACACTGATTAACTGGTGCTTCTCCATTGACAATAGCAGCAGCCAGACCGGAACATCCGGCATAACCACAGCCACCACAGTTGTTACCAGGTAACACACCACAGATTGCTTCTTCTCTTTCATCTACTTCTACTTTGAACTTCTCTCCTGCGATTCCAAGGAAAAGTCCAAGAATGATACCTACGCAGCCAACTACTAAGCCGGCTACAATTATTGCTGTAAAATCCATATGCACCCTCCTAAATCATTCCTGAGAATCCCATGAAAGCAATTGACATCAGGCAGGCAGTTACTAAAACAATCGCTGTACCCTGAAATGTTCTTGGGATATCATTGTATTCAATTTTCTCACGAATTCCTGCCATCAATACGATTGCAATAAAGAATCCTGCCGCAGTAGCAAATCCGTATACAACACCTTCTAAGATATTGTAATCATATGTTACACAGTTCAATGCAACACCTAATACAGCACAGTTAGTGGTGATCAATGGTAAATATACACAAAGTGAATCATATAAGGATGGCATAGATTTCTTCAAGAACATCTCAACGAACTGTACCAAAGATGCAATAACTAAAATGAAAACGATGGTCTTTAAATAAGTAAGATCAATTCCTTTGCTGATCAGGAAAGGATTGTTCAAAATGTACTTGTAGATCAGTCCTGTAATAAAGGATGAAATAGTAATAACGAAGATTACTGCTCCACCCATTCCAGCAGCTGTGTTTACCTTTTTGGAAACACCCAGGAAAGGACAGATTCCCAAGAACTGGCTCAATACAACGTTATTTACGATGGCTGAGCCTACTGCAATAAGTATTAATTCTTTCATTTTCTGTTCCTCCTTAATTCTGTGGCTTCTCAGCAGTTACATCTGCTTTTGGTTCTTCAACAGCTACTGCTTTTCCAGTACAGCTTGCAGACATACCACAATTTGCACAGTCTCCTGAAATACATCCGGATGGTTTAGCCAGTGGAGTTCCTCTGTTCTCCATCTTCTTACGGACAATGTTCATTCCTGCAACTAAGAATGCCAGTACAAGGAATGCTCCAGGAGCCATAATGAAAATAGTAATTGGTGTAAATCCGATATTTACAAGAACAGGCTGGTCAAAGATAGTTCCTGCTCCTAAGATCTCACGGATCAGACCGATAATGGTAAGACCACAGGTAAATCCAAGTCCCATACCAATACCATCAAAAATAGAAGGAATTGGAGGATTCTTAGATGCATAGCTTTCTGCACGGCCTAAGATAATACAGTTAACAACGATAAGTGGAATATAAACACCTAACGCATTGGACAAACTTTGCAGGTATGCTTTCATTAAGAATTCTACCACAGTTACTAAGGACGCTACGATTACGATGTATGCAGGCATACGAACTTTATCCGGGATCACTTTACGGAATAAAGAGATCAAAAGGTTTGAACAAATCAATACTACAGTAGTAGAAAGTCCCATTCCCAGTCCGTTAATTGCAGAAGATGTTACTGCAAGAGTCGGACACATACCCAGCATTAAGACAAAAGTAGGGTTCTCTTTAATGATACCGTTATATAAACGTTCTACGTTCTTGTTCATTACTGAGCACCTCCTAACGCATTGTTAAAATAGTAAATGGCAGCATTACATCCATTTGCCATAGCTTTGGAGGTAATGGTAGAACCGGAAATGGTCTCAATCTCGTTATCCGCTGCCGGAGTTGTTTTCACAACTACGAATTCTTCTACTTTCTTATTCTGGAACTGGCTATAGAAAGATTCATCTTTTGCTTTCATACCAAGACCAGGTGTCTCTGAAATATCAGTAATAGAATATCCATTTACGGTACCATCTGCTTTAATTCCAACAGAGAAAGTAATACTTCCCTGGCTTCCGTCTTTAGCTGTTACATTAATAACATAACCTAAAATATTACCACTGGCATCTAATGCTTCTTCAACATCATCAATGGTATCACTGAATCCGCCCGCTGCCATTAATTCAGCAGCTTTATCAGCATCGAAATCTACTTCATTAAAGGAAGCTGCATCCTCAAATACTGCCTGAAAAGCTTCCTGCTTTGCTGCCAGATCTGCAGCATCGATTCGAGGCTTTGTGATTCCATACACCAGACCAAGGATCAGACCTAATACTAAGGTAAAAGCAGTTAAGACTAAAGCATCATGTATAATCTGTTTATTCATGTTTCTTTGCCTCCTTTACTACTCCAAATGCTCTTGGCACTGTTGCTTTTTCAATGATCGGTACAAGGATGTTGCTTAAGATGATGGCAAAAGAAACACCTTCTGCATTGGCACCGAAGCAACGGAATAATCCGGTCAGAACACCACAACAGATACCAAAGACGATCTGTCCTGCCGGTGTGATAGGGCTGGTAACATAATCAGTAGCCATAAAGAAGGCTCCTAACATAAGTCCACCACCACAAAGCTGTGCTACCAGATAATTGGAATCAAATCCACCAGCACTGAAAAATCCACCTTCGCTGAAGATCATCATAAATACTGCAAAACTTACAATATAAGATCCTGGGATTCTTAAATTGATAACACCAGCCAGGATCAGGATGATGGCACCAATGATAATTGCAACTGCAGAAGTCTCTCCGATTGTTCCTGCTGTATTACCGATCAGCATATCAAAGGAATTCACTCCGTCCATTAATGCTACGCCTTCTGTTGCAGCATTATTCTTCATAAGTGCAAGAGGAGTTGCTCCTGAATAAGTATCGCAGGCAAAATTGGTCATGTCTGCAGCAAAAGCAATAAGCAGGAAACATCTTGCGCCTAAAGCTGGGTTCATAAAGTTCTGTCCCAGACCACCAAATAACATCTTAACGATGATAATTGCAAAAACACCACCGATCACTGCTTCCCAGATTGGAAGAGAAACCGGAAGGTTCAGTGCTAACAGTAAACCGGTTACTACTGCACTAAGATCACCGATCGTATTCTTTTTATGTACGATCTTATTAAAAATCCATTCAGAAACCACGCAGGTTCCAACTGTAACAAGTATTAATAATAATGCTCTAAGGCCAAAATTATAGATTCCAAAGAAACTTGCAGGAAGCAGTGCTATGATAACCCATAACATGATCTTGCTTGTGGAATCTTTGGCACGTACGTGTGGTGATGACGATACTTTATATAAATCACTCACTTTAATCCACCTCTTTCTCTATTTCTTTCTTTTCTCTGCCAGTGTCAGTTTCTTCATAGTCTTAACAGACTGTGCAACTGGTCTTCTGGAAGGACATACATAAGTACAGCTTCCACATTCAATACATTCCAATCCATGCCACTTCTCGAACTCTTCCATCAGTCCTAAGTTGCCGAATTTAGCAAGACGGGATGGAATCAGCTGCTCTGGACAAGCTTCTACACAACGTCCACAGTTGATACATGCAATTGGTTCAAAGGCAGATGCCTCATCCTTAGAAAGACATAACAGAGAGGATGTGGTCTTTGTAGTAGGAATATCCAAAGAGAAAATAGAAAATCCCATCATTGGACCACCAGAAACCAGTTTCTCTGGTTCTCCCTTTAATCCGCCGGCTGCTTCCACCAATTCCGCATAACTGGTTCCCATACTATAAAGGAAGTTAGAAGGATTGGTGATGCCTTCACCTGTAATAGTTGCTACACGCTTCATAACAGGGATTCCATTCTTAACTGCCTGGTAGACAGCGATCATGGTCTCTACGTTATCTACGATACATCCTGCATCTGCCGGAAGCATCTTAGAATTGATCGCTCTTCCTGTTACTGCAAAGATCAACTGACGCTCACCACCCTGAGGGTATTTGGTCATCAGTTCACAAACTTCCATACGTGGCTCATCTTTTACTAACTCTTTCATCTTAGCAATTGCTTCTGGTTTATTGTTCTCAATACCAAAAACACCTTTTGCATTTGGGAAAAGCTGTAAGATGATCTTCATACCAGCCACAAGTTCATCCGGATTCTCAACCATTCTTCTGTAATCGGCTGTTAAATACGGCTCACATTCTGCACAGTTTGCAATAATGTATTCAATCTTGTCTGGTTCCTTTGGAGAAAGTTTAACATGGGTAGGGAATCCTGCTCCACCCATACCAACAACTCCGGCTTCCTTTACTCGGTTAATGATGTCTTCTTTACTTAAAGAAGCTACATCTTCTACCGCCTGATAGGAAACCTCATTAAACTGTCCATCATTTTCAATTACGATGGAATTCACCATATCACCTACTGCAACTCTTCGTTTCTCGATTGCTTTGACGGTACCTGATACGGATGAATAAATTGGCGAAGATACAAAGCCACCTGCTTCTGCGATCTTCTGCCCTTTCAAAACGCTATCGCCTACAGCGACGATCGGTGTAGCTGGTGCTCCAATATGCTGTGACATTGGATAGACCATCTCACCTTTGGGCAAAACTTCTGTAATCGGCGAATCCATTGCAAGTTCTTTTCCTTCAAATGGATGAACGCCACCTTTAAATGTTTTTAAACCCATTTTCTGTGCCCCACTTTCTTTATAATTTGCATAAAAAAATCAAATTTTTTCTAATCTTTATGTTCATATTATACCACTTTCTGACATAAGTGGAATAATTATTTTGTACTTTTTTCAATAATTATTTTGTGGTATGATGGAAACAGAGCAAAATTTTTACATTTTCAGGGGGATAAACAATGATTCATGAATGTAAAGAGGAAATTTATTTTACAGGAGACAACCTTTCCGACACACTGTTTGATGAATCTGCCGTTTTTTTCGACATTGAAACTACAGGATTTTCTCCTGTTCACTCTCAGATTTATCTGATCGGCTGTGCTTACCGGAAAGACAACCAGATCTGTGCAGAACAGTTCTTTGCGGAAAGCAAGGAGGAAGAGCCTTTGATCTTAGCCAGCTTCTTAGAATTACTATCTGGATTTAAGACCTTGATCTCCTTTAATGGAATTGGCTTTGATATTCCTTTCTTAAAGGCAAAATGCGAGATCCATAAACAAGCGGATCCTTTTTCTGATATGAACTGTATCGATATCTTTAAAGCAGTTTCTACCGTCAAGTTCTTACTGAAACTGGAAAATTACAAACAAAAGACCATTGAGGCATTTCTTGGCCTAAAACGAGAAGACCAATATTCCGGTGGAGAACTGATCAACGTATACGACCGATACACAAAAGATCCTAATAAAGAAGATCTTCGCCTGCTCCTTCTTCATAATTATGAAGATATTATGGGGATGCCGGCTCTTCTACCAATCTTAAGCTATGTGGAGCTTTTTAAAGAGAATTACTCCGTTGAAGAAGCCAAGATCTGCGATTATCAGGGCTATGACGGCGTTACCCAGAAAGAACTCCTGATCTCCTTGAAGAATCACTATCCGGTTCCAAAACGTGTATCATATCAATATAAGGACTATTATCTGATCGCTAATGATTACAAGACAAGTATTCGTATTCCTATTTATGAAGGCGAACTGAAATACTTCTATTCAGATTATAAGAATTATTATTATCTTCCGGAAGAAGATATTGCCCTTCACAAAAGTGTTGCTTCTTATGTGGATAAAGGCTACCGGGAAAATGCCCGACCAGCTAATTGCTATAATCGGAAAACCGGGCAATTTCTTCCTCAGTCCGAAGAGATCATGAATCCGATCTTCCATAAGGAATATAAAGATCCTATGAGTTATTTTGAACTAACGGAGGATTTCTGTCAGTCCGATGTAATGTTGACCCGTTATGTTAACCACATTTTAAAATTAATGATGGCGCCAAAAAAATCAAAATCTACAAATAAAAGGGTTCGCAAATAGCTGCGAACCCTTAATCTTATGTATTGAACCATAAATTTATTCTATTTCTCTTTTGTAAAATAGAAAGAACTCATTCTTTCGAATCCAATTTCTTTGTAATTGGTGATCTGCTCTGTACTTCCGATAAATAATACTCCATGATTCTTCAAAGAATTATAGAAATTCTTATAGATCATATCCTTTGCTTCATCGGTGAAATAGATTACTACATTACGGCAGAGGATCAGATCAAAATCCTTTGGATATGGATCTTTTAACAGGTTGTGTTCTTTGAATGTGACACAACGTTTGATCTCATCTGCGATCTTATAGGAATTACCAACCTTAGTAAAATATTTCTGTTTCAGATCATTTGGTACTCCGGCAATACTCTTCTCATTGTAAAGACCTACCTGAGCATGCTCAATTACTTTCTTATCAATATCTGTTGCCAGGATCTTAATATTGGATAATGGAATATGTTTGGAAAATGCCATTGCTAAAGAATATGGTTCATCCCCTGTTGAACACGCAGCACTCCAGATCTTAACATTTCTTCCCTGGTCTTTGATGATCTTCGGAATTACAGTCTCATCCATTAACTTCCACTGATCGGTATTCCGATAAAATTCTGATACATTAATCGTAAGGAAATTTACAAATTTTTCAAACAGATTGCTATCGGAACGAATCAGCTTCACATATTCATCATATGTATTGCATTTATTCTTGACAACCAGTGTATCAATACGTCGACGCATCTGCTTCTCTTTGTAAAAATTCAAGTCAATCCCTGTCATGCGAAGTACATCTGTTTTAAATCTATCGTAATGTTCCATTACAACCTCCGTCTACATTATCATTTTCATGGGGAATTCCAAAAAATCCCCTTAATAAGGAAAAAAGAGCTGCCGCGAAACTACGACAGCTCTGCATTTCTTACTCTTACTCTTCTGTTTCTGTTGCAACTTCTTCAGCTGCTTCTTCCACATCTTCTTCTGGAGCTAATAATGCTTTCATGCTTAAGCTGATTTTCTTATCATCTTCATTGAAATCAACGATCTTTGCTTCTACTTCCTGTCCAACTTTTAATACATCAGCTGGTTTCTCAACATGATCTTTAGAGATCTGAGATACGTGAAGTAATGCATCTACTCCTGGTGCTAATTCTACGAATGCACCAAAATCTGTCATACGTGCAACTTTACCAGTTACAACGTTGCCGATTGCGAATTTCTCAGCAGCACCATTCCATGGATTCTCTTCTGGGAATTTCATGCTTAAAGCGATCTTTGTCTCGTTGATGCTCTTGATAAATACTTTAACTGTCTGTCCAACTGTAAATACTTTCTTTGGATTCTCAACTCTTCCCCAAGACATCTCAGAGATGTGAAGAAGTCCATCTACTCCGCCTAAATCGATGAATGCACCGAAATCTGTTACATTCTTAACAGTTCCTTCGATCACATCACCTTCAGCGATCTTAGCAAACAGTTCTTTCTGCTGTTCTGCTTTCTTAGCAACTAATAAAGTCTTTCTGTTACCAATGATTCTTCTTCTTCTTGGATCAAACTCGCTGATAACAAATTCGATCTCCTGGTCTTTGAATTTAGCTAAATCTTTCTCGTAAGTATCTGATACAAGGCTTGCAGGAATAAAGATTCTTGTCTCGTCTACGATCACGCAGACACCACCGTCTAATACCTGTGCAACCTTAGCAGTTAAAACTTCCTTATTCTCGAAAGCTTCTTCTAATCTCTTGCTGCCTTTCTCTGCTGCAAGACGTTTGTAAGAAAGAACAACCTGTCCTTCTCCGTCGTTTACTTTAACAACCTTAGCTTCTAAAGTATCTCCGACTTTCACCATGGTAGTCAGGTCAACATTTGGTTCATTTGTATATTCATTACGTGTAATGATTCCGTCTGATTTATATCCGATATTCAGTACGATTTCTTCTGGCTTCACATCAATAACGGTACCTTCTACCACTTCTCCATTTCTAATTGTTTTTAAAGATTCTTCCAACATCTGTTCAAAGCTCATTTCTGACATTCTTTGAAACCTCCTCAATAATATTGTTTGGGGTCGAAGCCCCTGCGGTAATACCTACGTTATTGACGGATTCAAGCTGACTGTAGTCCATGTCATTGCTCGTTTGTATATAGTAAGTATTTTCACATTCAGATTTACATATTTCAAATAACTTCTGTGTATTGGAACTGTGCTTGTCACCAATGACAATCATAGCATCCGATTCCTTTGCAATCTTTCGTGCTTCGGTCTGCCGTTCTTCAGTTGCATTACATATGGTATTTAAAACACTTATATCATAACCTTTTTTTGTGATAATTTCAACTAATTCTTGAAATTTCTTGTAGTTAAATGTCGTTTGAGACACAATACAAAGTGGTTTTTCGCTTTTCACTTTAAAATCTAAGGCTTCTTCTACAGAATTGATCACAGAAACATCATCCCCTTCTACCCAGCCTTTAATTCCTTCTACTTCCGGATGGGTGGAATTTCCAATGATCAGGATGGATTTTCCAGCCTTAGAATGTTCTTCTACCAATTTATGGATCTTTTTTACAAAAGGACAGGTAGCATCTGCGATCCGAAATCCTGCGGCTTCGATGGCTTCATATTCAGCCCTGCTAATACCGTGAGAACGAATGATGACAGTTCCCTTCGGAAGATCTTTTAATTCTTCCAGATCAGAGATGACTTTTACGCCTTTGGAAGCAAAGTCTTTGACCACTTCATCATTATGGATGATGGGACCATAGGTATAGATCGGTTCCTGCTGTTTGTCGATCTCTTCATAGACCAGATTCACAGCTCTTTTTACCCCAAAACAAAATCCTGCACTTTTTGCCAATGTTACGTTCATATTCTTCTTCCTCAATTCCTCAGATTGTTATCTACCGCTTGTGGTTTATTTATTTCCCAGCTTCGCGAATGATCTCTTTCATGCGTTCTACCACGCCATTGATATCCAGATCAGAAGAATCCAAAAGAACCGCATCCTCAGCCTGCTTCAATGGGGAAACTTCACGGTTCATATCCCGATGATCACGGTCAATG
The DNA here is from genome assembly GCA_017623935.1 of Agathobacter sp. GTDB lineage: Bacteria > Bacillota > Clostridia > Lachnospirales > Lachnospiraceae > Roseburia. The sequence continues at coordinate 55,452 of JAGAOC010000034.1, forward strand.
ATGTCTTTCTCTATCTCATTGATATCACATTCTACACCCTTGGCGGTCAGCTCGTCATAACGTCTTTTTGCACGAACGGCAGAACTGGCTGTTAAATAGATCTTTACATTAGCATTTGGAAGGACTACGGTTCCGATATCTCTTCCATCCATGATCACATCCTGTTTTTCAGCTAACTTTCTCTGTAATTCTACTAATTTTGTCCGAACAACCGGATAAATACTGGTGGCAGACGCCATATTTCCTACTTCTTCGTTACGAATTACGCCATTTACATTTTCACCATTTAAAAGTACCTGCTGTTCTCCATTGACGTAAGCAATAGAAATGTCTACATTCTCACAGGCTTTGGCAATGGCAGCTTCATCATCAGAAGCGATCCCATTGGAAAGGAAGTAGTATGCAAAAGCACGATACATAGCTCCCGTATCTACATACACATATCCTAAATCTGCCGCAAGTTTTTTCGCAATAGTGCTTTTTCCAGCACCAGCTGGTCCATCGATCGCAATGTTATTTTTCATTTTATGTTCCTCCGTTATGTTATATTCCGTTATCTCTTACTTCGTATGCCATGCTTCGTTCTTCAGGACGATCCTTTACTCGATACTGATTCCTGCCAGATATCCTGTCGACCAGGCAATCTGGAGATTATAGCCTCCTGTTAGGGCATCCAGATCCAGCACTTCCCCACAGAAATAGAGATCTTTGATCAATTTGGATTCCATGGTGGATGGATTAATGTCTTTAACAGACACACCGCCCTTAGTAATGATAGCTTCTTTGAATTCTCCCAATCCGGTAATGGTTACAGGAAGAGCTCTGGTCAATTCTAAGAGTCTTCTTCTCTCTTCCTTGGAGATCTCGTTGACTTTCTTATCTGAGTCAATCCCACTTAATTCTATCATAACCGGAATTAATTTAGATGGATAGAGTTTATTTATGGAATTTTTGAACTGTTTGTTCATGGATTCCTCAAATTCCCGTAAAATACGCCGGTCTAACTGTTCTTCATCTAAAGCTGGCTTTAAGTTAATGTACATGATAGGTTCTTTTTCAAATCGATCCGGCCGGATACTTCCGCTGGCAGATAAGATCATTGGCCCACTTACTCCAAAATGAGTAAAGAGCATTTCGCCAAAATCTTCAAACAAGACTTTTTTTCCATCCATGATCTTTACGGATACATTTTTTAAGGAAAGTCCCTGTAATTCCGGTACCCAGGCTTCCTTTGTATGAAGAGGCACCAAGGATGGGGTTGGTGTTACCATACGGTGTCCGGTCTTCTTGGCAAATTCATATCCATCTCCTGTAGAACCGGTAGAAGGATATGAGATTCCCCCTGTAGCTACTACCACTTTATCTGCCATCATCTTCTTTCCATCTGAAAGCAAGACGCCTGTAACTTTATCCTCTTCCTGCAACAACTCTTTTACTGTGGTATGAAGCAATACCTTCACCCCTGCCTTATCTAAGGCTTTTTTCAATGCTGCAATAACATCCGAAGAATGATCAGATACTGGGAACACCCGGTTTCCTCGTTCAATCTTAAGTTCTAAACCCTGCTCCTTGAAAAAGTCCATGACCATGTCATTGGTGCATGCATAAAATGCACTATATAAAAATTTCCGATTGCTTACCACATTCTGAAAAATAGTCTCCATGTCACTAGCATTTGTTACGTTACATCTGCCTTTTCCAGTGATATAAAGCTTTTTTCCAAGCTTCTCATTTTTCTCCAGCAATGTGACCTGATGACCTGATCTTGCCGCAAAATATGCTGCGAACATTCCTGCCGGCCCACCGCCGATTACGATTACTTTACTCATTTTCCATGCCCTCTAATTTTGCATAATGGATCTTGATGGAATCATCAATATAGTTGATCTCATCATTCTCATATACCTGATATTCTCCCCAGATATCCTCCAAAGTAGTAAGGGTTTTTGCCACTTCCTTTTGTTTTTTCATGCAAAGTGCCACGATCAACGCATTTATGACACTTAATGGCGCTACCAGCGAATCCACGATAGATGCCATATCACTGTCTGCGATCAGATTACAGGAGGAATACAGATTCATTGGAGAGTGAACGCTGTCGGTAATAGTAATTACCTTAGCACTGCGGTTATTGGCAAATTCTAAGGCTTTTAAGGTTCTCATGGAATATCTTGGGAAACTGATTCCAATGATCACATCCTCTTTGTCAATCCTTACCATCTGTTCAAACAATTCGCTGGAACTGCTTGTCTGAAGCAGCCTTACATTATCAAACATCAGTGTCAGATAAAAGGACAGAAAACTTGCCAAAGGCGCACAGCTTCGGATTCCTACGATATAGATATGTTTTGCCTCTAAAATGGTATTTACCGCCATCTCAAAGGCATTATGATCGATCTTTTCCAATGTAGTCTTGATCTTGTCCGCATCAGACTGTAAAACGGTCTGTAAGATCTCTGATTGACTGATCCTACCATAGGTTACTTCCATTCGCTGAATGGAATTCAATTTATTTCTTACCAGTTCTTCTAAGGCTTTCTGAAACTCCGGATAACCTTTATATCCTAAAGATGTGGCAAAACGGACTACTGTTGATTCACTGACTCCTACCACTTCTCCCATCTTTGCAGCTGTCAAAAAAACTGCCTTATCATAATTGTCTGTAATATAAGTAGCAAGAAGCTTCTGACCTTTGCTCATAGAGCTGTATTTATTATTGATCCTGTTCAGAAGCTCATTGGTATTGGACATAGTTATTCCCTCACCATTCTGATGAATTCACTTAAACACTAAGTTCTATTATACCAAAACTACAGGTATTTACAATTGCAAATTCTTAATTTTATTAAGACCGCGCGCGAGCGGTATTGCGAAGCAATAAACTTCTCCTCCGCGACACATATTCCACTTAGCGAAGTCCTTTTGAGCTTAGTGGAATAGCGTACAGAGTAGCTGTGCATAACAAAAAGTCCCCCGCGAAATTCCTTCGCGAGGGACTCAATTCTTATCTTCTTACCAGACTTATAGGCACCTGATCTATTTAATTATACAGGATATGCTCCATTCTTAGTATCTGCGATCTTAGCATCTACTTTAGTCTGCTGTGCTTCACGATATTTGAAGAAATCTGTTGCAACCTGTGGGAATAAAGCGTAGGTTAAAACGTCTTCATCCTGCTGTTTGTACTGAGCCATTTCAGCTTCTAATTTATCTAATTCTGGCTCAAGCAGATCTGCATATCTGCAGGTGATGGCATCTCTCTTCTCATCTCCAAGAACTTTATCTACTACTTCTGGATTGAATGGTTTAACAGTCTGACCATATTTTCCAAGTAAAACGTCCTTAGTCTCTCTTGTAGCAACTTTGTAACGTTCTCCCATTAATACGTTAAATACAGCCTGTGTACCAACGATCTGTGAAGAAGGTGTTACCAGTGGTGGCTCACCAAGATCTTTACGAACACGAGGAATCTCTTTTAATACTTCTTCGTATTTATCTTCTGCGTTCTGCTCTTTTAACTGAGATACCATGTTAGATAACATTCCACCTGGTACCTGATATAATAAAGTCTTGATATCTACGCCTAATACCTTTGGATTTAATAATCCGCTGGCAATTGCTTCTTCTCTCATTGGTCTAAAGTAATCAGCGATCTCTGCCAGTTTGTTGTTATCTAATCCGGTATCGAACTCTGTTCCTTTGAAAGCTTCAACCATAACTTCTGTTGCAGGCTGGCTTGTTCCTAATGCAAATGGAGACATAGCGGTATCGATGATATCACATCCAGCTTCAACTGCTTTCATGTATGTCATGGAAGCTACACCAGAAGTATAGTGAGTATGAAGTTCGATTGGTAAAGAAGTTGCGCTCTTTAAAGCCTGAACAAGTTCAGTTGCTTTTGCTGGAACTAAAAGACCAGCCATATCCTTAATACATAAGGACTTAGCCCCCATCTCTTCTACTTTCTTAGCAGTTTCCATCCAGTAATCCAAGGTGTAAGCATCACCTAATGTATAAGATAATGCAACCTGAGAATGTCCTTTTTCTTTGTTACATGCTCTTACTGCTGTCTCAAGATTTCTAACATCATTTAGGCAGTCGAAAATACGGATAATATCAATTCCGTTTGCGATGGATTTCTGTACGAAATATTCAACTACATCATCTGCATATGGACGATATCCCAGGATGTTCTGTCCACGGAATAACATCTGTAATTTAGTATTCTTAAATCCATCTCTTAATTTACGAAGACGATCCCATGGATCTTCTTTTAAGAAACGAAGGGAAGCATCAAATGTTGCGCCGCCCCAGCACTCAACAGCGTGATAACCAATCTTGTCCATCTTGTCAATGATTGGTAACATCTGTTCGGTAGTCATACGGGTTGCAATCAGAGACTGATGTGCATCACGTAAAATAGTTTCCGTTATTTTTAAAGGTTTTTTCACCGTTTCTGACATGACTTTACTCTCCTATTTTTCTATAATTAGATGCCGAAAATTGCCATAAAGCATCCGGCTGCTACCGCTGTACCAATTACACCGGCAACGTTTGGTCCCATCGCATGCATCAGAAGGAAGTTTGTAGGATCTTCTTCCGCACCAACTTTCTGGGATACACGGGCTGCCATCGGAACCGCAGATACACCGGCGGAACCTATCAGAGGATTAATCTTACCCTTTGTAATCCAGCATAACAACTTACCAAATAATACACCGGCTGCTGTACCAAATACGAATGCTACAAGTCCTAAAATAACAATCTTGATGGTATTCATATTTAAGAATGCTTCAGCACTTGTAGTAGCACCTACAGAAGTTCCCAGTAAGATAACTACGATGTACATAAGTGCATTGGAAGCTGTTTCCTGTAACTGACGAACAACACCGGATTCGCGGAATAAGTTACCAAGCATTAACATACCAACTAATGGAGCTGTAGTAGGAAGAATGGTACAGACAACGATGGTAACAATAATAGGGAATAAAATCTTCTCTAACTTACTTACCGGACGAAGGTTCGCCATTTTAATCTGTCTTTCTTTCTTAGTAGTAAGCAGCTTCATAACCGGCGGCTGAATAATCGGCACTAATGCCATATAGGAATATGCCGCTACAGCAATCGGTCCTAAAAGACCAGTCTGTCCTAATTTACCTGCTAGGAAAATAGAGGTCGGTCCATCTGCTCCACCGATAATAGAAACAGCGGCAGCTGCCTTATCATTAAATCCAAGTGCAATTGCCAGGAAGTAAGCAGAAAAAATACCAAACTGAGCTGCTGCTCCCATAAGGAAACTGATCGGGTTCGCAATCAGCGGACCAAAGTCGGTCATAGCCCCAACGCCCATAAAGATCAGGGATGGAAGGATTGACCACTCATCTAAGGTATAAAAGTAATAAAGTAATCCACCTACACCATTACTTGTTGTTTCAGGGCTTGCTATAATATCCGGATAGATATTAACAAGAAGCATTCCAAATGCGATCGGAACTAACAGTAAAGGCTCGTATCCTTTTGCAATGGCCAGATACAGGAATACACATGCAACAAAAATCATTACATAGTTACCCCATTCCAGATTGAAAAAGGCGGTCTGATGCAGGAGGTTCGTTAAAGTATCAACTACGTAACTCACGTTAATTCTCCTTCCAAGATAACTAATTTAAAGTTGCAAGTAATGCACCGGCTTCAACAGCATCACCTACTGCTACATCAATGCTTGCAACTGTTCCGTCTTCTGTTGCAACAGCTGGGATTTCCATTTTCATAGCTTCCAGAATAACAATGGCATCGCCTTTCTTAACCGTATCTCCTACTTTCTTCTCGATCTTGAAGATTTTTCCAGCTGCACCGGCTTCAATTTTAATGCTTCCGGCTGCTCCACTTGCTGCTGGTGCTGCTGCCGGAGCCGGAGCTGCTGCCTTAGGAGCTGCTGCCGGAGCTGCTGTTCTTCTTGGAGCTGCAACGGATGGTGCGCTTCCAGTTTCTTCTACAGTAACATCATAAACATTTCCGTTAACGGTAATTGTATAATTTTTCATGATAAATAAATCCTCCTAAATTATCTTCTATTAATCGAACGTACTACAAAGTCACTTGTAGAAGTTCCTGTGCTTGCAGCAATAGCCGCTGCAATAACAGCAATTAATTCTGTATCATCAGTAACCGGCTCTACAACTTCCGGAACCACCTCTACTGTCTCCTTCGGCTGCTCTGCTACTGTTGTCTGATTTTTTTCTTTCTTTTTCTTCTCCAGATACGGGAAGATGTTGAAACAGTAAATAATTAAACTGATTAAAATCAGCACTGCGAATACAACTGACATGGAAATCAATGTATTCATACCGGCTTTTGACATTTTCTCACCCAGGGAATAAACCGGTTCAATCGTCACACCTGTCAGTTCCATAGAATGATACTTGAATACCATCTCAAAAGTAGCTTCTCTGTTCTCAAATACCAGTATTAAATCAGTGGTCAGAGTATCGCCTGATTTGGTAATGGAAAAATCTTTATATTCTTTGTATTCTCCAACTTCAGGAAGCACTGCATCCCATGCATTTACAATTTCCTGATCCAATTCTGTACCGCTCTGCATAATATAAGCTCTATTCTCATCTGTAAGTTCTGCCAGAACTTGTACCGTATTCAGAGAGGTAGAATAAAGCTCGTCATATGAATAACCATTATAGTCCACGGCCTTCGGATCAGTTCCACATGCACAAAGCATCATTACCATCATGGCAATCATACCAAGGCATAAAGCAATCTTCTTTCTCATAAAACTTCACCTTTCTATTTTGTTCCGTGTTTCTTCTCCGGCTCACTTACGTATTTGGTGTAGAGCATCTCAAATGCTGCAATCAGATACTTTCTGGTATCTTCCGGTTTGATCATTAAATCTACATAACCTCTTGCTGCAGAAGAAGTTACATCAGACTGAAGCTTGTCATACTCAGCAGCTTTTTCAGCAATTTCCGCTGCATTAGCTCCCGGATACATAATCTTAGCAGCAAGTTCGGAATCCATCATGCCAATCTTAGCATCAGACCATGCATAAACAAGGTCAGCTCCGATAGACTTGGAATTCATTACCACATAAGCACTTCCGTATGCTTCTCCTATAATCAGGTTTACTTTTGCACAAGTTGCATTTGCAAATGCATAAGTCATTCTTGCAAGGGCTTTTGCCAGATTCTTTTCTGAGCACATGCAAGCCTTAAATCCATTCACATTAGTAATTGTGAGTACCGGAATTGCAAAAGCATCACAGAACTGAACGAATTCAGCAGCTTTATTACATCCTCTTGCTGTAAGAGCATTATCAAAGCTTTCTGCTTTATTGCCTTCTAAATCATATACTTCACTGCAGTTTGCTACTGCACCAACAGTCATTCCGTTTAATTTTACAAAGCCTGTCACCATATTCTTAGCATATGCAGACTTTGCCTCAAAGAAGATGTTATCATCAGACAGTTCAGATAATAAGTATCTTGGATCCCCTTTCATCTGTGCCATGCTGTTGCATACACGGTTTAAGTCATCTTCACAATTATCTGTATAAACATCACTGTCACAGTTAGAAGGTAAGATCGCAATCAGGTCGCGAATCTGTGCAATAATCTCATCTTCCGTACCAACACCATCAATGCATCCGTTCTCTTCACTCTGGAACTGTGCAGATGCAGTGTCACATTTCTCAACTTTGTTGCCTTCTATAGCATCTGGAGAATTTACGAACATTCTTCCTTTTGCAGATTCTACAAAAGTGAAATCGCAAAGTGCTGGAACTACGGATAATCCACCGCCACAGTTACCGAATACACCGCAGATCTGTGGAACGATTCCGGAAGCAGCTACTTCCTTTGCATAGATCTGTCCAAATCCGTCTAAAGCGTCTACGGATTCCTGAAGACGAATTCCGCCACAATCGATAAATCCGATCACAGGTGCTCCCATCTTCATTGCCATGTCATAAACATTGGCGATCTTCTTTGCATGCATCTCTCCGATTGTTCCGTTTAATACGGAAGCGTCCTGGCTATAGATAAATACCAGATTTCCGTTTACCAGACCGTGGCCTGTGATAACACCATCGGAAGGTGCTTTTGCAGCACTGAGATTAAAATCTGTACTGCGTGCGGTTACGAGAGAACCCATTTCCATAAAACTGTTCTCATCGACTAACTTGGCAATTCGCTGCATTGCCAAATTTTGATTGTTAGTGCTCATTTTATGCCCTCCATCTATAAAAAATAAAAAATTTCGCTAGTTTGATTGTAGCTTATTTGGGAGGGGATTTCAACAATAATTGTTAAAATTTTCACTATTTTTTAAAATTTACCGTAACTTCATTAATAAAGTAAAAATTCTTTACAAACTCTTTCAAAAAACATGGAAAAACACCATTTTTCTACGAAAATCTCTGCCCGGATGGGCTCGGAATACACACACTCCTCATTGATGCAGATCAAATAATAGCCTAATATATCCCCTTCCTCAATGGGAGCTGTCAGATCTTCTTTCCACTGTACCTGACGACTGATCGTATCATCTAAAGACACCAGATAGATAAGCTCCTTCTCTCCTTCCAGCTTCCCCTCCAGATAACAGGTCTGACGCCAATTGGATAAACTACAGTTTGAAGCAATTCCTTCAAAAACCTCTCTGCACTCTAAAAATGGAGTCTCATAAATATTTTCCAAGTCATAATTCGTAAGTCCATATCCTAAAAGTTTCAAAGAATCCGACCATTTATAGGTTTTATTATTTGGCCATCCGCAGCCTAACAGGGCAAGGCACATTTTCTTTCCACTCCGTTCAAAAGATGCCACATAACAATATCCTGCATCTGCAGTAAAACCGGTCTTTCCGGAAACAACACCTTCTATTTTTGAAAAAAGCTGATTGTGATTGGAAGCCGTATAGCTTCTTCCATTATTTTCAAAGGAATAACTCATGGTCTGGGTGATCTCGCAAAATTCCGCAGATTTTGGAGAATCCCAGCTGCAGTACGCCATGATCCTGCAAAGATCTTCCGCTGTTGTATGATGAAATCCATTCTCATTTTCATCGTCTAACCCATTCGGTGTGATAAAATATGTATCTATACAACCGATTTCCAATGCCTTTTTGTTCATCATCTCCGCAAATGCTTCCACACTGCCAGCTACGTGCTCTGCAATAGCAACGGCACAATCGTTATAGGATTCTAACATGAGACAATATAAAAGATCTTTGATCTTATATTCTGTTCCTTCTTCCATCCCAAGCCGCACTTTCGGCTGTCCCACTGCCCGACTAGAAGCCGTGGTGGTATCCGAGATCACTCCAGCCTCTAATGCCACAATACAAGTCAGTATCTTTGTGGTGCTGGCATTCGCAAGGGGCGTGCTCTCCTCTTTTCCGTAAAGGACTCTCTTCGTACTGCCGTCTATCAAAGCCGCAGACTTGGAATAAAGTTCAGAGTCCTTTAAGGTCTGCGGGACAACATCATCCTGCACCGCCTGAGACAGCTCCTCAACATCCTCTTCCTGGGCTGCCTGAGACAACTCCTCAACATTCTCCTCCTGCGAGGCAATTAGTTTTCCCTGGGGAATTCCCATAAGTAATGTAGATATCATAAGAATTGAAATCATTTTACGCATAAAAAAAGCCATATACATTCCCTTTTGGTTATGTATATGACTCTACCTTTTGTCCAAATTCCATGTTATGACCCAGATATCGATTAAATATCCATCTTAACACGCATTTCTTCTTCTGCTTCCTGTTTGAACTCTTCTAACTGAACCGGACTTAATACCGGAAGCTCGTCCACGGAATGAACGCCAAAACTTCTTAAGAATTCCTCTGTAGTTCCAAAAAGAAGTGGTCTTCCTGGGGCGTCTAATCTTCCTAATTCACACACCAGATTATATTCCACCAGTTTATTTACAGCATGATCACAGGCTACACCACGGATCTTCTCGATCTCAGCTCTTGTTACAGGCTGTTTGTATGCAATAATAGATAAGGTCTCCAGTAAAACATCCGTAAGAACACGTTTCTTAGGCTGTTTTGCGATCTTGATCAGATATTCATACATTTCCGGTTTGGTACACATCTGATAAGCCCCATCCAGTTCAGTGATCATGACACCAATGCCCGGGTCCTTATATTCTTCCATTAACTCTTCTATGAGAGCCTTTGTCTTTTTCTTATCCAATTCCAGGGCTCCTGCGATCTTCTCCAATTCCACGGATTCTCCCATGGCAAAAAGAATGGCTTCAATTATGCCCTTATAATTCTTATCTTCCATTTCTTATCACCCTTTCTTATGCTGCCAGTTTGGAATCAATATAGATCTCATCAAAAGTATTCTCCTGAATGATGACGATCTTGCCCACTTTCATCAGCTCTAAGATTGCCAGGAAAGTAACAATGACTTCCACTTTACTGGACTGCTTCTCCAACAGATTTCGGAAAGAAAAATGAGCATGAGATTTTGCATATTCCTCAAGGCTTGTCATCTTATCTTCCAGAGACACTTCTTCTTTCTCGATCTTACCAAATTTAGAACGGATCGGATCTATCTTATCGTTCTGTTTTTTCATGATATTCTGGAAAATCTCATTTAATTTTGCAAGGGTAATATCACTTACTAATTCATCCAAATTCACTGGTTCTTCATAAGCAAGGACTTCATCCGGAATGGTCGGAGTCTTATACCAGACTTTCTCTGCATCCATCTGACGATCCTTCAACTCATAAGCCATGCATTTGTACATTTTATACTCTAAGAGCTGCTGTACCAGTTCTTCTCTTGGATCTTCCGCCTCTTCCTCACTATCCGGATCAGACGGGAGTAACATTCTGGACTTAATATCGATCAGGGTAGCCGCCATGACCATGAATTCGCTCATAACGTTTAAGTCCTGGCGTCTCATCTCATTGATATACTCCATATACTGATTGGTAATCTCTACGATCGGAATATCATAAATATTTACTTTATTCTTATCCAGCAGATGAAGTAAGAGATCCAAAGGGCCTTCAAACACCTGAAGCTTTATATTCAATTCCATAATCATTCTCCAAAATTTACTTAAAACAACCCTATTCTTAATAGGCTGCCTTGTTATTTTAACTTGATATAACAGAAATTTCAAGTAAAATTTCCCATATTTAGTATTGTAATTTTTACTTTTCTACTAGATTTAGCAAGATATTGTGTTTTTGACATAAAAATCTACTAAAAACATACAATTTAACCAAACAGTTTTATTCTTTTCTAAAAGGAGAACCCATGAAAAAACACCAGATTCAGATTCTTTCTGTGCTTTTATTTTTTACGATCCTGTTTTCTTCTTTTTCTATTTCCATACCAGTCTGGGCAGATACTACCGGTCCGGATATTGCAGCACCTTCTGCTATTTTGATGGAAGCCTCTACAGGTACCATCCTTTATGAAAAAAATTCTCACGAAAAGCTCAGACCAGCCAGCATTACCAAGATCATGACTCTGATCCTGGTGTTTGAAGCCCTTGAAAATGGGAAATTTTCTTTAGATGATACTGTGACCGTTTCTGAATACGCCGCCAGTATGGGCGGTTCTCAGGTATATTTAGAACCCGGAGAAACTCAGACTGTAAATGATCTGCTCAAGTGTGTCAGCATTGCCAGTGCAAATGACGCCTGCGTAGCATTAGCAGAATTTGTTGCAGGCTCTGAAAGTGCTTTTGTTCAGAAAATGAATGAAAAAGCTGCTTCTCTTGGCATGAATGACACCAATTTCGTCAATTGTTGTGGTTTGGAAGCAGAAGGACACTTGACCACAGCCTATGATATTGCTCTCATGTCCCGGGAACTTTCTATGAATCATCCTCAGATCCATGATTACTGCACCATCTGGATGGATAGCATTACCCACACTACCCGAAAAGGTTCTAGTGAGTTTGGCCTGACTAACACCAACAAATTCGTGCGCTACTATTCTTATGCCACCGGACTAAAGACAGGATACACCAGCCAGTCCAAATACTGTCTGGCAGGCACCGCTACCAGAGACAACGTAAATCTGATCTCTGTGGTCATGGCAGAAGAATCACCTACCGTCCGAACCAAGGACACCATTACTCTGATGGATTACGGTTTTGCCAGCTGCCAGCTCTATCGGGACGCTAACGAAGATCGTCTGTCTGATGTAACCGTAAAAAAAGGAACCAGCACTGTGGTTCCTGTAGATTACACGGATGAATTTGTATATGTGGTCACAGACGGTTCCGGCACCGACGACATCACAAAGGAGATCGTACTTCCCGAAGAAGTGACCGCCCCTATCCAAAAAGGAGATATCATCGGAACGGCTATCTATAAAAAATCCGGAGCCGATATTGGTTCTGTAGACATCATTGCTGCAACAGATGTGGCAAAGCAGACCTTTTCCAATGTGTACAGCACTCTTTTAAAAAAGCTCTTTACAGTAACGGCGAAAACAGATGCAGAATACTCATATAGATCCGCATAATAAAATTCTTATTCTTAAAGAAATCCAAAGAAACCTGTTCGCTTTCCATTATGGTCTGGATCGCGTCCTGTTTCACCTGTTCCACAGCTTTTGCCTGATACAGAAGTACCCCGCACTCAAAATGAAGGTAGAAGCTGCGGAAATCCATATTAACGCTTCCTACTGTTGCATATTTATCATCTACCACGAAGCATTTGGAATGAATAAATCCCGGTGTATACTGGTAGATCTTAACTCCACCTTTTAAAAGGGTCTCATAATTCGCCTGCGTCTCCTGAAAGACTAATTTCTTATCTGGGATTCCAGGCGTAACGATCCGCACATCAACACCACTCTTAGCCGCGTTAATGAGCACCCTTGCCATCTCTGATCCAATGATAAGGTACGGCGTGAAGATGTAGACATATTCTTTGGCATGAGAGATCAGATTCATATAAACATTCTCGCCTAAATCTTCTTTATCTAAAGGCGTATCTGCATAAGGCTGCACATACCCTCCGGTCTTTCTCTCTGTCATCTGACACTGATTCAAAAACGGTGTATAATCTTCCTGCCCTTTTACAATGTAATTCCACATTTCTAAGAACATGGTAGTAAAGCTGTCAACACATGGTCCTGTCAAACGGATCGCAGCATCCTTCCAATAACCAAAACGCTCGATCTCATTAATATATTCGTCCGCCAGATTCACTCCGCCAGTATAAGCGATCTTGCCATCTACTACCAAGATCTTTCTGTGATCTCGGTTATTCATAACTATGGATAAAAATGGACGAAACGGGTTAAATGCACCACAGTGGATGCCCTTTTCCTGAAGGATCTTATAATATCGCTTCGGTAAGGTAGTGATACATCCAAAATCATCGTAGATCAGTCGGACAGCCACACCTTCTTTTGCTTTCTGCTCCAGAATATCTACAATGGAATCGAACATTTTTCCAGGTTCCATAATGAAATATTCCAAAAAGATGAATTTCTCTGCTTTTTTTAAATCCTCCAACAGATCCGGATACATCTCTTCTCCACTAGGATAATACTTGGTATCCTCTTCAAAATATAAAGGATAATCTCCGTAATTCGTAACATACTCCGTCTGTTTAAAAGCATATTCGTCTTCTGCTTTTAACTGGCTATTTACTTTTGGATCTTGTTTTCTATAAGGAGCTGTAGTTCTTGCTACCACTTCCATTCTCTTTCTCATTGGTCTGGTCAGTCCTCTTCTTCCAAATAAGAAATAACAAGGACATCCAAAGATTGGAAGGCATAAGATCAAAAATACCCAGGAAAGTTTATTGATAGGTTTAATATCCCGGCTGATAACATATAATGCAAGAAGCAAGGATATTGCCCGTAACAGCATATTAAATGCATAAGATTGCGCTGTGGCTTGATACACGGTGTAAACGATCCAGCCAAATTGCATAAGAATAATTATGATTCCAAGGGCCATTTTACTATTTAAAAACTTTAGTATCTGTTTCATGGCATTTCCTCCTTCCTGCTATTTTATACCATTTCGATCAAATTATCAACATTAAGAATCCCCCAAACTTTTCTGGCATATTCTTCTTTCGGTCGATCTACAGACTCGTAAAGCTGTAATTTCAAAAGAGACGGGGTAAGCTGCGGATCCCACTCCATAGCCAGTGCCATCGCACCACAAACTATAGGAGCAGCCATAGACGTGCCACTTTTTTCGACATATCCATTCCCTTTATGGGACAGACTCCTGATGTTCGTGCCCGGAGCTAAGATCTCCGGTTTTACAATGCAACAGGCGGTAGGGCCTTTTCCACTAAAGCCAGTATAATAACCATTTCTTCCCAGGCTTCCATCATCACTGCAACCTACCGTTACGACTTTTCTGGAAATCCCCGGTACAGTTACGGTATTCTTTCCAGGACCGTTATTTCCGGCAGCAGTTATGACCATGATCCCTTCGTCCCACAGTTCATCCACTGTATCTAAGAGCATCTGCTGATCTTTTTTATTTCCGCCGGGCAAGTATCCTACTGAAAAATTAAGCAGTCGCACTTTATATTTTCTATAATTATCCCTCAGCCACCGAAGCGCTTTTATCACATCATCAATATCACCGTTTCCCTGTTCATCTAACACCTTAAGACACACGAGATGCGCTCCCGGAGCCATACCGGTTATTGCGCCCTGACTGGCACTGCCGTTTCCGCATAAAATTCCTGCAATATGCGTTCCATGGCCATTATCATCATAAGGGGAACTTCTTCCATGGATAAAATCCCGAAAGACCACCGTCCGATTCAAAAGATCCGGATGAAGTGACACCCCGGTATCTAGAACTGCAATTCCGATTCCTCTTCCTGTAAGCCCTCTTTGGTAGACTTTTTTTGCGTGGACAAGTTCTTTTACTCGATACATACTTTTTTATTTTATAATATGCCATGATTTCCTGTCCGGTCTCCCCGAATCCTAGCAAACAAAAACGGTTCAACTTTTCGTAAATGTTTCCACTTACAAAACAGTTGAACCGTCTTCTTTTTATTATATCGTTCTCTTTTTCAGAGATTTAAATGACATATTAGCGATCTGCTGGAACGTCTTTGATAGAGAAGCTGATTCTTCCCATCTTATCTTTTCCAAGGCAGATAACGGTAACTTTATCTCCTAAAGTTAATACGTCTTCTACATGGTTGATTCTTTCTTTTGCGATCTTAGAAATGTGAACCATACCTTCTTTTCCAGGTGCAAATTCGATAAATGCACCGAATTCTTTGATGCTGATAACAGTTCCGGTAAAGATCTGTCCTTCTTCAAAATCAGTGGTGATGGTCTTGATCATATCGATTGCTTTTGCGATCATAGCTTTGTCTGTACCACATATAGAAACAGCACCTTCATCTGAAATATCGATCTTAACACCAGTACGAGCAATGATCTCGTTGATGGTCTTACCTTTCTGTCCTACTACATCACCGATCTTTGCAGGATCAATTGTGATCTGCTCGATCTTAGGAGCCCATTCATTTACTTCTTTTCTTGGCTCAGCAATTACTTTGCTCATTACTTCATCCATGATGTAAAGTCTTGCTTCACGAGTTCTTCTGATAGCTTCTTCTACGATTGGACGAGTCAGACCATGGATCTTAATATCCATCTGAATAGCTGTGATACCTTTGTGTGTACCAGTTACTTTAAAGTCCATATCTCCGAAGAAGTCTTCCAGACCCTGGATATCTGTAAGAACTACATAATCATCATCTGTATCGCCTGTTACAAGGCCACAGGAAATACCAGCTACCATAGCTTTGATCGGAACACCAGCAGCCATCAGTGACATACAAGATGCACAGGTAGAAGCCATAGATGTTGATCCGTTAGATTCAAAGGTTTCGGAAACGGCACGGATTGCATATGGGAACTCTTCTTCAGATGGAAGTACTGGAACAAGAGCTTTTTCAGCAAGGGAACCATGTCCAATTTCACGACGTCCTGGTCCACGGGATACTTTTGTCTCACCAACAGAGTATGCTGGGAAGTTATAATGATGCATATATCTCTTAGTTGTAACGTTTGCATCTAATCCATCAATCTTCTGAACTTCAGATAATGGTGCAAGAGTTACAACGTCACAGATCTGTGTCTGTCCACGAGTGAACATTGCAGAACCATGTACTCTTGGGATCAGATCAACTTCTGAAGCCAGTGGACGGATCTGATCGATAGCACGACCGTCTGGACGTTTACGATCTTTTAAGATCATCTTACGAACAGTCTTCTTCTGATACTGATATACAGCTTCTCCGAGGAGTGCAAGCCACTCTTCGTTCTCTGCAAATGCTTCTTCTAATTTAGCAGTAACGTTCTTGATGTTCTCTTCACGTTTCTGTTTTTCATCTGTAAATACTGCTTCTTCCATCTCTTCTGGTGTTACGATCTCTTTGATCGCAGCAAACAGTTCTTCTGGAATTGCACAGCTTGCATATTCATGTTTTGGTTTACCAACTTCTGCACGGATCTGGTTGATAAAAGCAATGATTGTCTGGTTGATCTCATGACATTTATAAATTGCTTCGATCATCTTTTCTTCTGGGATCTCGTTTGCACCAGCTTCGATCATGATCACTTTTTCAGCGGTGGAAGCTACGGTTAACTGCAGATCTCCATCATCCCATACTTTCTGAGATGGATTCACTACGAATTCACCATCTACCATACCCATCTGAGTCATAGCACATGGACCATCAAATGGAATATCTGAAATGGTTGTTACTAATGCTGCACCGATCATGGCTACTAATTCTGGACGACACTCTGGGTCTACAGACATTACCATGTTATTTAAGGTTACATCATTACGATAATCCTTAGGGAATAATGGTCTCATTGGACGGTCAATTACACGGGAAGTAAGGATTGCATTCTCAGATGCTTTTCCTTCTCTCTTATTGAAACCTCCTGGAATCTTTCCAACAGAGTACATTTTCTCTTCGTACTCTACGCTAAGTGGGAAAAAGTCAATCCCATCACGTGGTTTGTCAGATGCAGTTACAGTAGATAATACTGTTGTTTCTCCGTATTTTACCAGTGCTGCACCATTGGCCTGGGCACAAACTCTTCCGATATCTACAGTAAGAGTTCTTCCAGCCAATTCCATTGAATAACTTTTGTACATATTCTTTCTCCTTTTAATTACTATTTCTTATGCAAAGCCCGAAACTACTGAACAGACCGCGAACTCTCGCATCCTCTTCAGTGGTCTCGGCAACGCTTTGCCTTTTTCGCGGTGTTGCGAAGCAACTATTTACCTTACCGCGTAGTGCGCATATAAATAGAGCGGATAGATTGCTCGCTCCGCTCTATAACAATACAATTATTTTCTAAGTCCTAAACGCTCGATCAAGCTACGGTATCTTTCGATATCGATTCCTTTTAAGTAAGAAAGTAATCCACGTCTCTGACCGATCATCTTAAGCATACCTCTTCTGGAATGATGATCCTTTGGGTTAGCTTTTAAATGGTCTGTTAACTCATTGATTCTTGCTGTTAAGATAGCAACCTGAACCTCTGGTGAACCTGTGTCATTTGGTGTTCTTCCATACTCTGCAATAATTGCCTGTTTCTTGTCTTTTGCGATCATTTTATGATCCTCCTTTATTATTTTTATGCCCAATGTTACTTAAATACTCAGCAGAAGGTCGGAGTGTCCATCCACCGAATATGGGCTGACTCATACTTTGATAGTATAACATAGCGTATTATGATTGTAAATAATTATTTTTCATTTCTTATCGAGAAAATTTCGACCTTTTTTGTCAAATTTAATCATTAAAATAACGTACTACACAGATTGGCTGACGGTAAAATGCATTAGAGATCTTAATTCCTGTTTTTCTACCGCTGGCATGAACGATCTGTCCATTTCCAATGTAGATTCCAACATGACTAATGCTCTTTCCACTTCCATAGAAGAACAGATCTCCCGGTTTTGCCTCAGAAGCCTTGATCTTTGTTCCATAGGAAGGCTGAGCTTTTGAAGAATGAGGAAGATAGATTCCATATTTCTCATAGATCTTCATAGTAAATCCAGAACAGTCCACTCCTTTTGTAAGGCTTGTTCCGCCCCAGACATAACGATTCCCAACAAACTGTAATGCATAAGAAACTAAATCCACTCTTGTATCGGATACTCCGCTTCCATATCGAAGTTCTTCCAAAGTCTGTGCTGTTTTTAATGTGTCATATACATTAGCATATTCAGCGGAAATATATCCTTCTTCATTATCTACTTCTACTTTATACCAGCCATCTAAAACCTCTACTACAGTCAGTTCTTCTCCCTGACCAACCTGAGATAAGATCTCTGCATCAGTGCTTGCTTCTTTTCTTACTCTAAGAGAAGAAGTCTCTACTTTAGCTACTGTTGCGATCTGCTCCTTAGCGATAGCTTCTGCTTCGGATCCTGTTAAAAGGAATTCACTCTTAACATATCCTTCTACTTCTCCGGAAGAGATCTTTGTCCAATCTCCTTCTGTACCCAGGATCTCACACGCTGCATAATGAGTCATCTTTCCTACAACAGAACTGGATGCAGATGCCTCTTTTCTTACATTCAGGTTACCGGATACATTCGCAATTCCAATGTTTGTGTATCCACAGATCGTACCATCTTCTGCCTGAGATTCTTCAGAAGTGCTTCCCTGCGCAACCACATTCGAAGAATTCTCTTCTACAGATACAGAATAAAAATCAGTCAATGCAACGGAAATGCCTGCATTTAGACTTAAGATCTTAATATCTTCACTGTTAATTGCCGCTGAAACACCAGCAGATAACTTATATTCTTTTTCCTGATCTGAAGCAGATCTGTCTGCACCTAAGGCAACCGTAGTTAACCCCATGGAAAAAAAAAGTACAGCAGCCATCTGTGATATAATTCTTCGCTTCATAATGTGTAACCCCTTCTCTATTCTTTCGCAACTCTATTGGCTAGTATATCAGCATTTATTAAACAGGTCAACACATTTTTGTAATATTTTCGTAATATTCTTCCGCCTTTTGTAAATCTTTTTTCATCTGTCGGGATAATTCTTCAATTCCGTCAAATTTTTGCTCTGAACGAACATAATGGAGCAGAGATACTACAACCTCTTGTCCATATAGATCCTTGTCCCAATCAAAAATATAAGTCTCCACCAAAACAGGATCTTCCCCTTCGGCAGGAGTCTTTCTTTCAATGGTAGGCTTTCTGCCCACATTAGAAATTCCCCGGTAAAATTCGCCATCTATCTCTACCCTTGACACATAGACCCCATTAGGCGGAAGGAGTTTTTCTTTTGGGATCGCCAGATTAATCGTAGGCATCCCCATTTTTCTTCCCAGCGCATTTCCATGAATGACCTCTCCTTTGATCAAAAACTCATATCCCAACAGAAAATTTGCCATCTCCAAATTTCCCTTTGAGATCTCTTCCCTAACATAAGTACTGCTAATATCCCGGTTATTCTCCTGAACCTTTGGAAAAATACAGGCTTCATATTCCAATTCTTCTGCCATCTGGCGGATCAGGACATGGTCGCCTTGTCTCTTGCTCCCAAAATGGAAATCTTCTCCTGCTACAATGCATTTTACATTTAAAGAAGTCACCACCCATTTTAAGAACTCCTCAGGTTTCATATTCATAACCTCTGGGGTAAAAGGACATTCCAGAAGATAATCAATTCCTTCTCGTTCAAAAATATGTAATTTTTCTGCGTTAGTGGTCAATACTTTGGCTTCCATTTCGTTCACTTTATTTCTTGGCGGTATATCAAAAGTAAAAACAACTGTCTGATATCCATACACTTCTCTCTTTTGAAATAAAGTCTTCATCAAAAGCTCATGCCCCCGATGAAGACCATCAAATTTTCCAAAAGTAATGACCGTTGGTTCTTCAATTTTAAAAGTTAACGTATTATTAATGTATTTCATTGTTGTCCATAAAAATCTTAATTGGTTTAAAATCGTTTTCTGCCTGCTTATAAGCGTAAAGTCCAACGAACTCTTTTTTCGAATCATAAAGACGTACTGTTTCCGGATATTCCTCTTCTATCACAAAAGAGACCGGAATCCGATTGCCATTTACGATCATCTTTCTTGCTTCTTCCTTTACAGAAATGGCTGGATAATGCAAAAAGACTTTATCCACGCTCTGAACAAAGTAATGATCACCAGTTTCTCCGGCTTTTTTTACGAGTTCTTCCAGTTCTGATAACCGGTAAGCATTGTCTAAAGTAAACTCCGAAACTCTTGTACGGAGCAGACTCTTCATACATCCAAAACAGCCTAATTTCGTTCCGATATCCTGACAAAGTGTTCTGATATAAGTTCCCTTAGAACAATGAACTTTCATCCGAACTTCCGGAAGGGAAATATCTAAGATCTCAATGTCAAATATCTTCACCGGTCTTGCCTGACGTTCTACGGTAACCCCTTTTCTTGCCAGATCACAAAGTTTCTGCCCGTTCACTTTCAGAGCAGAATACATAGGTGGAACCTGCATATAATCTCCCACAAAAGAAAGGATCACTTCTCTTACTTCTTCCAGACTACAGGTCACTTCAGCCTGATTTAATACTTCTCCTGAAATATCCTGGGTATCTGTTTCCTGCCCCAAAAGCAGTACCGCTTCATATTCTTTATCCTTATCCGTCAAAAGATCGCAGACTCTGGTTGCTTTTCCCAGACAAACAGGAAGTACCCCTTCTGCATCCGGATCTAGTGTTCCGGTGTGGCCGATCTTCTTTTGATGGAAGATCCCTCGCATTTTTGCCACCACATCAAAAGAGGTAAATCCTTTTTCTTTGTATACATTTACAATTCCATTTATCATCTTATAACTGTTTCTCGATTTCTGCTAAAATCTCCGGAATAAATTCTTCCGGCTTACCATACATGGTAAATCCTGCGGCTTTTACATGACCGCCGCCCTTAAAATGCTGGGCAAGGACTGCCAGATCCACATTACCATTGGCTCTGGTGCTGACCTTGTAGGAACCATCTTCATTTTCATAAATAAAGACTGCCACTTCCACATCTTTGGTAACTCGAAGCTGATTCACGATTCCATCTAAATGCTTTGGAAGCACATGAAATTCTTTCATCATTCCTGCTGTTACCATGCCAAGGATCACTTTTCCATCCAGATAAAGGACACTGTCTACTAACACCTGTCCCATGATCCGGTTCTGATCATAAGTCTTAGTATAGAAAGTAGAATCTACGATCTCTGTAAAAGCGATTCCTTTTTCCATTAAGACTCCGGCGATCTCCATTGTATGGGCAGAGGTACAAGAGTACTGGAATACCCCTGTATCATGCACCATTCCTGTATAGAGACACTCCGCGATCTCCTTTGTGATATTGTCGGTATCGATCAATTCAAATACCAGTTCACAGGTAGCACTTGCATGAGGGAAGATATAATTCTCATCTGCAAAGGACTGGTTGCTGACATGATGGTCGATACATGCGGTACTTTTTGCCGCTTCAAAATATTTTGCGGCATTTCCCAATCTTCCTACATCACCACAATCTAAGCAAATGAACAGATCAAAAGCTTCTCTGTCCGGATACTCATGATCGATCTCATTAGAATTTGCCAGAAATTCAAAAATATGAGGAATCGGCTCTAAAAAGATCTCGGCTTTAATCTCCGGAAAATAAGTCCGGATATAATTATAAACTGCCAGAGTAGAACCTACGCAGTCTCCATCCGGACGGACATGACCAGAAATTCCTACGGTCTTTTTTCCTGCTAAAATTGAATCTAAATTCTTCATACGCGCCTCTTACTGTTCTTCTTCCTGTTCTTCCTCTGTCTTTAGATCTTTGGTTACCTCGTCAATTTTCTTAGACATGGCAATTCCATATTCAATGGACTGATCTAAAACGAATTTGATCTCTGGGGTATTCCGTAAATTTACGGCTTTTGCCAGTTTGGTACGAATAAATCCTTCTGCGCTGCGAAGCCCCGCCAGGGTATCTTTCTGAGACTTTTCGTCTCCTAATACACTGACATAAGCTTTAGCAGTCTTTAAGTCCGGTGCCACTTCTACGGCCACCACACTGGTCAGAGGATTGATCCGTGGGTCTTTTAATTCCCCACGGATGATATTACTCAGTGCATGCTGCACTTCTTCATTGATCCTGATATTTTTAATACTGTTTTTTCTCATGAAAAACCTGCTTTCTATCTTGGTACTTCTACCATCTTATAAGCCTCTACAATATCAAATTCCTGAATATCGTTAAATCCGTCAAATACCAGACCACATTCAAATCCGGTTCTAACTTCTTTTACGTCATCCTTGAATCGTTTTAAGGAGCCAAGATCACCTTCAAAGATCTGTGTTCCTTCACGGGAAATACGGACTTTACATCCTCTTTCTATGACACCGTCAAGCACATAGGAACCAGCGATGTTTCCAACACCGGAAGCCTTGAAGATCTGACGGATCTCTGCGTGACCGATCACTTTTTCTTCGAATACTGGATCTAACATACCCTTCATAGCAGCTTCTACATCTTCGATGGCATTGTAGATTACTTTGTAAAGACGAACGTCTACGCCTTCTCTGTCTGCAGTTACTTTTGCAACTGGGTCTGGACGAACATTGAATCCAATGATGATCGCGTTAGAAGCAGATGCTAAGATCACGTCAGATTCATTGATCGCACCTACACCACCATGGATTACCTTAACCACAACTTCTTCGTTGGAAAGTTTTACAAGAGACTGTTTTACCGCTTCTACAGAACCCTGTACGTCTGCTTTTACGATAATGTTCAGTTCTTTCATGTTTCCAGACTGAATCTGAGAGAAGAGATCATCTAAGGACATCTTAGCCTTAGTATCTTCGATCAGCTTATTCTTCTCTTCAGAAATATAGGTCTCTGCAAAGGATTTTGCTTCTTTGTCGGAATCGCAGACAACAAATGTCTCGCCAGCTGCTGGAACACTGTTCAGACCTAAGATCTCTACTGGAGTAGAAGGAATTGCTTCTTTTACTCTGCGTCCGTTATCATCGATCATGGCACGAACTTTACCATAGCTGCTTCCGCAGGCAATGGAATCACCAACGTGAAGAGTACCTTTCTGTACTAATACAGTAGCAACTGCACCTCTTCCCTTATCCAACTGTGCTTCGATCACAAGACCTCTTGCATTTCTCTTAGGATTTGCTTTTAATTCCAGAACTTCTGCTGTAAGGAGTACCATCTCTAACAGATTATCGATACCTTCTTTGGTGTGAGCAGATACCGGACAGAAAATAGTGCTTCCGCCCCAATCTTCTGGGATCAGTTCGTATTCAGACAATTCCTGTTTTACTTTTTCAATATTTGCACTTGGCTTATCGATCTTATTCACGGCAACAATAATCTCA
Source organism: Agathobacter sp. (assembly GCA_017623935.1). Taxonomy (GTDB): domain Bacteria; phylum Bacillota; class Clostridia; order Lachnospirales; family Lachnospiraceae; genus Roseburia. Next base: position 78,864 of record JAGAOC010000034.1, read on the forward strand.
ACGCCAGCTGCTTTTGCATGGTTGATCGCTTCTACTGTCTGAGGCATTACACCATCATCAGCAGCAACTACAAGGATTGCAATATCTGTAGAGTTTGCACCACGCATACGCATTGCAGTAAATGCTTCATGTCCTGGTGTATCCAGGAAAGTGATGTTCTGGTCATTAATAGAAACCACAGACGCACCGATATGCTGTGTGATTCCACCTGCTTCTCTGTCTGTTACTTTAGTAGAACGGATCGCATCCAAAAGGGAGGTTTTACCGTGGTCTACGTGACCCATTACACAGACTACTGGTGGACGGGAAACCATATCTGCTTCGTTTTCTTCGTCCTCTTTTAACAATTCAGCGATCACGTCGATCTTTTCTTCCTGCTCGCAGATAAAGTTAAACTCTAATGCGATCTCTTCTGCAGATTCAAAATCGATCTCGTGGTTTACAGTTACCATCTGACCTTTCATAAATAATTTCTTAACGATCACAGATGGCTGAACCTTCATAGCGTCTGCCAACTCACGGATTGTCATCTTCTCTGGAAGAGTGATTGTCTTGATCACATCTGCGTCTTCCTTAGGCTGCTGTGGCTGCTGCTGAGGTTTCTTCTTTCCGCCATGTTTCTCAAGATTGATGTAATTCTCCTGGCGTTTGCTGCCTAACTTATCATGATCCTGATGACGGTTATTATTATTGTTGCGGTTATTTCCACGTTCTCTGCTTTCCTTACCTCTTACTTCTTCTGTAGCAACTGCAGATTCTTTATTGAACTTATTCATATCTCTGTCAAAACGACCTTTGGATTCGCCACCATTGCGATTTCCTCTGTCATTCTGATTACGATCATTATTAAAACGATTTCCTCTATCGTTTCTGTCTCCATTTCCGCGATTTGGTCTGTCTCCCTGGTTACGATCATTGTTAAAACGGTTTCCTCTGTCGTTTCCGTTTCTATCTCCGTTTCCACGGTTTGGTCTATCACCCTGATTGCGGTCATTTCCACCACGATTTCCTCTGTCGTTTCTGTCTCCATTTCCGCGGTTTGGTCTATCCTGATTACGATCATTCTGTGGACGTTCGTTACGATCATTTTGTGGGCGATCGTTGCGATCGTTCTGTGGACGGTTCTGGGATGGAGCTGTCATAAATTCATCCTTATTGCCAGCAGTTCTCTCGCTGATCGGACGCATTGCTCTCTCTCCCACTGGACGTGGTTTGATGATGCTATGAGCTTCCGGTTTAGCTACGCGGTTCTCTCGTCTTGGTCCTCTATCGTTATTGTTTCTCTCACCGTGATTCTTGTCATTGGAATTACGGTTATTATTGCCATTGTTATTTCCAGCAGGACGTCTGGACTGTTTGCTGTACTGAGCATTAAATACTGCAGAAATGCTAGCTTTCTTCTTTGGACGTTCCTGTTTATCATCTCCAGCTTTTGCTTCTGTTTTTGGAGCCTCAGCCTTTGGTTCTTCTGCTTTTGGAGCTTCCGCTTTTGGAGCCTCAGCCTTTGGAGCCTCTGTCTTCTTCTGGTATTTGTTTCTTACTATTGCCTGAGCTTCGTCTTCGATTCCGCTAGAAGCACTTTTTACTGCATAATCAGTTTCGCTTAACAAATCTATTATATCCTGTGATTTTATTTCTAATTCTTTTGCAAGTTCATGAACTCTCATTTTTGCCATATATTATTGTTTCCTCCATTATTCAGTTTTGTAATCCGACAGTTTCTGCATCACAGCCTTTGCCAAATTCTCATCTGTAATTGCAAGAGATGCCCGAAATTCTTTTCCGATACAACTGCCTAATTCATCCTTGGTTCCAAAAACATACATTGGTACCTGGTAAAAATCCGTCATATTCGTAAATTTCTTTCTTGTATTTTCTGAAGCCTCTTCCGAAACCACCACTAGAAAGGCACGATAGGATTTTACTGCTTTCTCAGTGGAAAATTCTCCACTTACCACATTGCCGGATTTGGCAGCAATGCCAAGCATGGATAATACTCTATTTCTCAAACTGGCTCATCTCCTTTTCCAGATTCTCATAAATCTCTGAAGAAATCGCCATCTTAAAGGATCGTTCCAGACCTTTGGACTTTCTGGCTTTTTTGAAGCACTCGATATCCGGACAGATATATGCGCCCCGTCCGTTCTTACGTCCTGTTGCATCTACGAGGATTTCCCCTTCCTGGGTCTTCAAGATGCGGATCAAGTCTTTCTTTCCTTTCATCTCTCCGCAGCCAACACACTGCCGCATTGGGATCTTCTTATTCTGCATATTCTTCCCCATCTTCTACATATTCATCAGAATATTCTTCTTCGGAATATCCTTCTTCAGAATACTCATCCTCATAATATTCTTCATCTGCATCTTCATAATCATTTTCATAATCCATGAAATCACCGGATTCTCTTGCCTGAGTCTCGCTCTTAATATCAATCTTGAATCCTGTCAGACGGGCAGCCAGTCTTGCGTTCTGTCCTTCTTTACCGATTGCCAGTGATAACTGATAATCTGGAACTACAACTTTTGCAGTCTTCTCATCTGCATCTGCAATAACGGAAATAACTTTTGCAGGGCTTAAAGAATTCTGAATTAAGATTGCAGGATTCTCATCCCAAGTAACAATATCGATCTTCTCTCCACGAAGTTCAGATACGATAGCATTTACTCTGGCGCCGTTCATACCTACACAAGCTCCTACTGGATCAACATCTGGATCATTGGAGTAAACAGCGATCTTTGTTCTGCTTCCTGCTTCACGGGAAATAGATTTGATCTCTACGATTCCATCTTTTACTTCTGTAACTTCTGATTCAAACAATCTTTTTACCAGTTCTGGATGTGTTCTGGAAACTAAGATCTTAGGTCCTTTAGAAGTTGCTTTTACTTCTAAGATATATACCTTGATTCTTTCTGTTGGCTGGAATGTCTCTCCTTTGATCTGCTCACTTTCTGTTAAAAGTGCATCTGCTTTTCCAAGGTTAATGCTTACATTCTTGCCAACGTAACGCTGAACAATACCTGTAACAACATCTTTTTCTTTGCTATTATATTCATCATAAATAACTTTACGTTCTTCTTCTCTGATTTTCTGAAGAATTACGTTCTTTGCATTCTGAGTTGCAATACGTCCAAATTCTTTGGATTTTACTTCGATTGGAACAATATCACCAACCTGATAGTGACCATTGATCATCTGTGCATCTGGAAGAGAGATCTCTTCTACTGGATCTGTCACTGCTTCTACTACTGTCTTATCCTGAATACAATGGAACTCACAGGTCTCAGGATCGATCATAACTCTTACGTTATCTGATTTTCCAAAGTGATTCTTACATGCAGTCACCAGCGAATTCTCAATTGCCTCTAACAGAGTTTCTTTGCTAATGTTCTTTTCCTGTTCTAAAATATTTAATGCTTCAAATAACTCACTATTTTTCATTATTTTTATCCTCCCTATTCATATTCTCGTACTCTATTCTAAGTGGGTTACATTTAGGACTATATTAAAAGTGTACTGCCTGACGAATTAATGCAATTTCGCTTCTTTCAAACTTCATTGTCTCATTGTCTTCTGTCTCAATAGTCACAGATTCCTTATCATAAGCAGTCAGGATTCCATAAAATTCCTTGCTACGGTTAATGGCACGATAGGTGCGGATCTCAACTTCCTGTCCCATATTCCGCACATAATCCTTTTCTTTCTTAAGGGGTCTTCCTAATCCTGGGGAACTGACCTCAAAAGTATAAGAATCCGGAATAAAATCCTTCTCATCTAACAGAACGTTCATTTCTCTTGCCACTTCTTCGCAATCGTTTACGGTAATTCCTCCTTCTTTGTCAATGTAAGCACGTAAATACCAAATGGAACCTTCCTTTACATACTCAACATCCACAAGTTCAAAGTTCTTACGCTCTAAGATCGGCAAAATAAGACTTTCTGTTCTTGCTTCATAATCACTTGCCTTTGACATACTGGCATACACCTCTCTTTAAAAGTCTTAAAAACGCGAATTGAGAGAGGACTTATGTCCTCTCTCAACCTTAGTCATCATGTTCACATAACCACTATAGCACCAAAATCCTTATAAAGCAAGGCTTTTTCTGGATTTTTTCCATTTTTTGCAATCACTGCAAAATGGATAGTGCTTACTTAAAAATACACCGGAATTATTCTTCATATCCATTTGGATTATTCTTCTGCCATCTCCAGGAATCTGCACACATCTCTTTGATTCCGTATTTTGCTTCCCAACCTAATTCTTCTTTTGCCTTAGATGGGTCACAGTAACAGGTAGCGATGTCTCCTGGTCTTCTGTCTTTGATCACATATGGGATCTTAATATCGTTAGCTGCTTCAAAATTCTTAACGATATCTAATACACTATATCCGTGTCCTGTTCCTAAGTTGTATACGCAAAGACCTGCATTCTCTTCAATCTTCTTAAGAGCTTTTACATGGCCGATCGCTAAGTCTACTACGTGGATGTAATCGCGGACACCTGTTCCGTCTGGAGTATCGTAATCATCACCGAATACACCAAGCTGCTCTAATTTACCAACTGCTACCTGAGTGATATATGGCATCAGGTTGTTAGGAATTCCGTTAGGATTCTCTCCCATTGTTCCACTCTGATGAGCTCCGATCGGATTGAAGTAACGAAGAAGGATCACGTTCCATTCGTTATCTGCTTTCTGGATATCCATAAGGATCTGCTCTAACATGGATTTGGTCCATCCATATGGATTAGTACACTGTCCCTTTGGACACTGCTCTGTGATCGGGATCTGTGCCGGATCTCCGTATACAGTTGCGGAAGAAGAGAAAATGATGTTCTTGCATCCGTTCTGTCTCATTACATCAACCAGAGTCAATGTTCCAGCGATGTTGTTCTCATAATATTCCCAAGGTTTTGCTACTGATTCACCAACAGCCTTCAATCCTGCAAAATGGATACAGCTGTCAATCTTCTCATTAGCAAAGATCTTATTTAATACTTCTCTGTCTAAAATGTCTCCCTTATAGAAAGTTACATCTTTGCCAGTCAGTGCTTTTACTCTCTCTAAGGACTTCTCAGAAGAGTTGCTTAAGTTATCTAAAACAACTACCTCATATCCTGCGTCTAATAATTCTACACAAGTGTGACTTCCGATATATCCTGCTCCTCCAGTTACTAAAATAGCCATAGTATCAATCTCCTTTTCCCAATATTTTGTATTGCCTTAAGTTGTTTATAGTTTATCTCATATTGAGAGATTTGTATAGAACTAAATGTGGAAAAAATATGTAAAAATGTTGCATGTGTGAATTTTTCTTTTTATAATAGAGTTATTATAGGATTTTGAACGGTAAAAGAGTTTTGCAATAAAATAGTGATCAAGAAAGGATTCGTCATATGGAACAAAATTATAAGAATTCGTACATCGTTACAGAAAAAGAACTGGTATCCTTAAGTGTATATAATGTAGGTTTTCAAAAATGTGATTCCCTCTACCAGTGGGGACCAGGAATTC
>JAGAOC010000035.1 GCA_017623935.1 Agathobacter sp.
CATAATTCTGTTTCTGTTTTAAATTTGCTCGAATCTCGCTGGAGGAAATATGATATTTCTCACAGGGAACAATGGTAATCTTCGCCGGAAAAATGGCATTGATCTGTCTGATCTTTTCTTCTAGATATTCCTTTGAAAATTCCCCTCGGTTAATGACATAGATTGGACATAAGGCCGCAATGATCTGAGGATTTTTCCATTTATCGAAATAGTCCAACGAGTCTGCCCCCATGATAAAAGAAAAATCATGCTCTGGGTATTGGCTGGTCAATTTCTCTAAGGTTAGGTAAGTATAACTTCGGTCTGAAGAATCTACCTCAAAGCTGTTGGTTCTTAAAAAAGGATATTCCTCCGCTGCAAGCCGGCACATTGCCAGTCTGTGAGCTGCCAAAGTCATGTCTTTTTCTGATTTGTTTGGGGAGTGTCCTGCTGGCATCAGCCAGATCTCATCAAAATCTCCTGTGTCATAGACGGATTTTGCCATATGAAGATGTCCCTTGTGAATCGGGTCAAAAGATCCACCTAAAATACCGATCTTCATATTATTCCGGAAGCTTGATCTTAGGATTTTTCTTTGCCTGACGGTAGAAGATCATTTTCTTTCCAATGACTTTTACTACATGGGAATGAGTTCTTTCCCCGATTACCTGGGCGATTTCCTTAGGATCATCGATACAGTTCTTTAATACAGATACTTTGATCAGCTCTCTTTTTTCTAAAGCTGCATCTAAAGCGTCAATGATCTCAGGAGTTAAAGATGATTTTCCAATCTGGAAGATCGGATCTATGGTGCTTGCTAAACTGCCTAAATAGGCGCGCTGTTTACTTATCATAACGTCTCCTTTTTATTTGTAATAATCAAATTCATGTCCATACATACGAACGGTGTCTCCGTCCTGAATTCCTCTGGCTTCTAATTCTTTTAAAATGCCCTGCTCTTTCATGAACTTCTGGAAGAATAAGAAACCTTTTTCTGAATCAATATTGGTGTAGCCCAACATCTTATCAATCTTAGGTCCTTCTACCACAAAGGCTGCGTCATCAGCTCTTTCGATGGTATAAGGCTCGTCCTTGAAGAATTTTAAGGCTGGATCAAATTCCTGCTCATAGATCACGGTCTCCTTAGGACACTCTGCTAAAAGCCCTTTTACATGGTATAAAAGCTCTTTTAGGCCCTGTCCGCTGACTGCAGAGATTGGGAATACTTTGATCTTCTCCTGCTCAAATTCTGCCTTTAAGGAAGCGATAATATCGTTCTCGCCTTCGTAAATGGCATCAATCTTATTGGCCGCGATTACCTGTGGCTTATTTAAAAGCTCTGGGTTATATGCCTCTAACTCTTTGTTGATGGCTTTGATATCAGCGATTGGATCTCTTCCTTCGGTTCCTGCGGCGTCTACCATGTGGATCAAAACCTTGGTACGTTCTACATGGCGTAAGAATTCGTGTCCAAGACCGATTCCTTCAGAAGCTCCTTCGATCAATCCCGGAATGTCTGCAATAACAAATCCAAATCCATCTTCCATATCTACAACTCCTAAGTTTGGAAAAATGGTTGTAAAATGGTAATTAGCGATCTTAGGCTGGGCGTTGGTCACTCGGGAAAGCAGGGTGGATTTTCCGACATTTGGAAATCCTACTAATCCTACGTCCGCAATGACTTTTAACTCTAAGAGAACTTCGATCTCGATGGCTTCCTGTCCTGGCTGGGCATATTTTGGAGCCTGCATGGTGGATGTGGCAAAATGCTGGTTGCCCAGACCTCCTTTTCCGCCTTTTAAAACGATCATCCGCTTGTTATCCCCAGACATATCGGCAATGACTTTACCGGAATCTGCGTCCTTGATTACAGTACCTTCCGGTACTTTTAAGATTAAGTCTTCTCCGTTCTTACCGTGGCAGTTTTTCTTGCCGCCTTCTTCTCCTGGTCTGGCTGCGAATTTTCTGCGGTGACGATAATCGGTTAAGGTATTTAATCCTGGATCTACCTGGAAAATGATATCTCCGCCTTTTCCGCCATCTCCGCCGTCGGGACCGCCGTCTGGTACATATTTTTCACGACGGAAAGATACATGACCATCTCCGCCTTTTCCTGATTTTATAATGATTTTTGCACGATCTGCAAACATAATTTTCTACCTCATATTAAAATAGAAACCCCGGCTTATATTGTAAGTCGGGGTTCTCATATTATTCGTTTACTACTGGATAAACAGAAGCCTGCTTCTTATCTCTTCCAAGTCTTTCAAATCTTAATACACCATCAACTAAAGCGAATAATGTATCATCTCCACCGATACCTACGTTTGTACCTGGGTGAATCTTTGTTCCACGCTGTCTGTAAAGGATATTACCAGCTTTTACGAACTGTCCGTCTGCTCTCTTAGCACCTAATCTCTTAGACTCAGAGTCACGTCCGTTCTTTGTAGAACCAACTCCCTTTTTATGAGCAAAAAACTGAAGGTTCATATTCAACATGTCTTACACCTCCTTGAAATTAAGAATGATATATTCATTCCCATAATCCTGTTGTATTCCTTGTAAGCCTAAGATCATCGAACGTATCAGAAGTTCGGCACCTTCATCAACAACTCCCTGAAACTGAAAATCTATAAGACCGCTCTCTTCTTCTGTCTCTACAGAAAAAAGGCTGTCTGTCAAGATCTCAATGGAATTGATGGTATTTATGACCAGAGTAGAAACTCCTGCACAAATGATATCGCTTCCTGCCTCAGCATAGCCTGCATGACCGATACATCGAAACCCTGTTACCTGTTCCTGATCCTCAAAAATCGTTACAG
>JAGAOC010000036.1 GCA_017623935.1 Agathobacter sp.
ATATGAGTATTCCAACCGGTTGAGATAGATTAGTTTAGTCCATGTTGAGACATATAGCTATTGTGGTATTTGCCGGAGTTTGTGACATCTTCTCCAAACCATTCTGGAGGGATGAAAGCTTCGGCTTCTTCTACAGAAGAAAATTCAACTTCTACTAATTGTAAGGGCGCAAGATCGCCTTCAAAAACATCAAGTTCCGCAGTAAGACCATCCCAAAGAGGGATTAGATAACGGGTTTTGGCAATGAGCAGACCATCGATCTTAGAAAGTAAATGATCATAGGATTCCTTAGTGAGAGGAAGATCATATTCTTCTCGAACCATTAGGCCTTCGCCTTTGTAGGTTAGATAATAGTCGTCGTTACTTTTTCGGATACGGACTACGGGACTGGTACATAAGTAGCCTTGCGCAATACGTTTTTTAGGATAGTTTTCAAGATTTTCCGGGAGAACCGGAACTAAATATTTTTTTTCGATTTCCAAAATAATTCTCTCCTTTATGATTGATGTGGGAAGTATGAATCTTCATTTCATTTTACAATAGGTATCGTAAAGAACTGAGATGATTATATCAAAAAAAGAACTTATAGAAAAGGAGTTATAGCATGAGAAGAATTGGAATTTTCATGGCACAGGGATGTGAAGAGATTGAAGGATTAATGGTTGTGGATGTCATTAGACGAGCAGGTCTGGATATTCAGATGATCGCATTGAATAATGAGGTGGCGGTAAGCGGATCTCATAAGATCATCTTTATTTGTGATTCCCGTAAAAAAGATGTGAATTTTGCAGATCTTGACGGAATTATCTTACCGGGAGGAATGCCTGGAACATTGGCTTTAAGCGCAGATGAGACCGTACAGAAAGTGATCAAAGATTTTGCTGCCTCTGGAAAAATGGTAGCAGCAATCTGTGCAGCACCAAGCGTATTAGGAGAAGCGGGGATTCTTCAGGGCAAGAAAGCAACCTGTCACCCAGGTTTTGAAAAGAAGCTTTTAGGAGCAGAATTTGTAGAGGCACCAGTAGTAAGAGATGGAAACATCATTACCAGTCGAGGCATGGGAACTGCACTTCCTTTTGCCCTTGAGATCGCAGAATATTTTGCGGGAAAAGAAGCAGTAGATCATGTATGTGAAGGATTAGTGTACAATAGATAAAAATCAGCAGTTTATTTGTTAAGACTGCATGGATGGTTTTAAAATGACGTAGAATAAAAGAGGTCCATCCTGTCCCCATATTGCTATGTGTGGACGGGATAGACCTCTTTTTGAAAATCCAATGTTTATCGGATCAGGTTACTGCATCTGTTCTTCCTGTCTGGCGATCATCTGTTTTACCATTTCACCACCGATAGAACCAGCCTGTTTAGAAGTTAAGTCTCCGTTGTAACCTTCTTTTAAAGGTACTCCGATCTCACTTGCTACTTCTTCCTTAAAACGTTTCATTGCTTCTTTGCTTGCTGCTTTTGCGCTGTTGTTTGAGTTTGTCATTTGAACTCACCTCCTTTACAATCTATAGTTTGACCCTAATGCGATAAAATATTACAAAATTTATTGACAATTATTGGTAGCTGTAAATTACCGCTTAAATGCAATGTGGTAAGAAATTAAAAAAAAGACTAGCCAACTCTAAGGCGGTGTGCTATAATCTTTTAATGACTGTAGTGGTCGAAGTATGCCCATATTATAGGGCCTTCCAATCCTTGGTTTACAGGAACGACCATTGATGAATGTACATGGTGATATTTATATAAGGAGGAAACAGTAATAATGAGTGTACAGGTTGAAAAGTTAGAAAATAACATGGCGAAACTTACAATCGAAGTTTCTGCTGAAGATTTGGAGAAAGCTATCGAGGCAGCTTACCAGAAGGAGAAGAATAAGATCAGTATTCCTGGATTCCGTAAAGGAAAAGTTCCAAGAGCTATGGTTGAGAAGATGTACGGAACAGGAATTTTTTATGAAGATGCTGCAAACACCCTTATGCAGGCAAATTACCCAGCAGCAGTAGAAGAGAGCGGAATTGATATTGTTTCCCGCCCAGTAGTAGATATCGTTCAGATCGAAAAAGGCAAACCATTTATCTTTACTGCAGAAGTTGCTGTAAGACCAGAAGTTACCCTTGGAAAATACATGGGCGTAACTGTTACTAAGATCGATACTACTGTATCTGATGAAGAATTAGAAGCAGCATTAGAGAAAGAAAGAAACAACAACTCCAGAACAATCTCTGTAACAGACAGACCAGTTGCTGTTGGCGATACTGCAGTAATTGACTTTGAAGGATTTGTTGATGGTGTTGCATTTGAAGGTGGTAAAGGCGAGAATCACTCTCTTGAGATCGGTTCCCACAGCTTTATCGATACTTTTGAAGATCAGCTCGTTGGTAAGAATGTTGGAGATGACGTTGATGTTAACGTTACTTTCCCAGAAGAATACCATGCACCAGATCTCGCTGGAAAACCTGCTCTTTTCAAAGTTAAGATCAATGAGATCAAAGCAAAAGAGCTTCCAGAATTAGATGATGAATTTGCACAGGATGTATCTGAATTCGATACACTTGCAGAGTACAAAGAAGATTTAAAGAAACGTCTTACAGAGCAGAAAGAGAACGAAGCTAAACGTACGAAAGAAGACGAAGCAATCAAGAAGATCATTGAGAAATCCAAAATGGATATCCCAGAAGCAATGATCGATACTCAGTGTGAGACAATGATCGAAGAGTTCGCTCAGAGAATCGCACAGAGCGGTCTTACTATGGAACAGTACTTACAGTTCTCAGGAATGACAATCGACAAATTAAAAGATCAGGTTCGCCCAGAAGCTACAACTCGTATCCAGAGCAGCCTTGTTCTTGAGCAGATTGCAAAAGATGAAAACATCGAAGTTTCTGATGAAGACGTAGATGCAGAGATCGAGAAGATGGCAGCAGCTTACGGCATGGAAGCTGATAAGTTAAAAGAGTACATGGGAGAAGCAGAGAAGACTTCTATGAAGAAAGATCTTGCGATCACAAAAGCAGTAGACCTTGTTATGGCCAACATTAAAGAAAGAGCAAAAGCAAAGTCTAAGAAAGACGCTGAAACAGAAGAATAAGATTCTGGCGATTTCTAGGAAATATGATAGACTGGCCCGTAGTTTGGGCCGGTCTTTTGAACTTTTATGAAGGAGGCATTTTACATGAGTTTTGTACCTTATGTCATTGAACAGAACAGCCGAGGAGAGCGTAGTTATGATATTTATTCCCGTTTGTTAAAGGATAGGATCATTTTCCTTGGGGAAGAAGTAAATGAAACAACAGCAGGTCTTGTTGTGGCACAGTTGTTATTTTTAGAGTCAGAAGACCCTAATAAAGATATTCATTTATATATTAATTCTCCTGGTGGAATGGTAACAGCGGGAATGGCAATTTACGATACCATGCAATATATTAAATGTGATGTTTCTACTATTTGTATCGGTATGGCTGCCAGCATGGGGGCATTTTTACTGGCTGGTGGTGCAAAGGGAAAACGTCATGCACTGCCAAACGCAGAGATCATGATCCATCAGCCATCCGGCGGAGCGAAAGGTCAGGCTACTGAGATCCAGATCGCTGCAGAGAACATCTTAAAGACTAAGAAGAAATTAAATGAGATTCTGGCTGCAAACACAGGAAAACCATATGATGTGATCGCGGCAGATACAGAAAGAGATTACTATATGTCTGCGCAGGAAGCGGCAGAATATGGTCTGATCGATAGTGTGATTGAGAACAGATAATGAAAATGTGATGATTTGTGTTGTGGCTTAGGGAAACACAGGCAAAGATCATCTTTTGGGAATGAGGGTACCCCGAATACGGGATGCCCTCAAACCGCATTTTATTTTCTGCGAAATTTTGATAAATTTTCAAAAAAATATTTCGGAGAGATCCGGTAAGACATAAATTAAATGGAGAAAAGCTATGTCAGGAAGAAATGATGGAAAATTCCGCTGTTCATTTTGCGGAAAAACACAGGATCAGGTAGCACGTCTGATCTCTGGACCAAACGGGGCGTTTATCTGCGACGAATGTGTAGATGTGTGCGCAGAGATTATTGAAGAAGAGTCTTTCGAGAGAGAAGGAAAAGGCTCAGCGGCAGAGGAAATCAATCTGTTAAAACCAGAAGAATTAAAGGCTTTTTTGGACGATTACGTAATCGGACAGGATCAGGCAAAGAAGGTTTTATCAGTTGCAGTATATAATCATTATAAGAGAGTGTTGGCAGGTTCTGACCTGGGCGTGGAATTGCAGAAGAGTAATATCCTTATGTTAGGACCAACAGGTTCCGGTAAGACATTACTGGCACAGACACTGGCGAGAGTGATCAACGTACCATTTGCTATTGCAGATGCTACAACTTTGACTGAAGCCGGATATGTTGGTGAGGATGTGGAAAATATCCTTTTAAAATTGATCCAGGCTGCAGATTATGATGTAGAACGCGCTCAGCATGGTATTATTTATATTGATGAGATTGATAAGATCACAAAGAAATCTGAAAACGTTTCCATTACAAGAGACGTATCCGGTGAAGGTGTACAGCAGGCTCTTCTTAAGATCTTAGAGGGAACGGTTGCGTCTGTTCCACCTCAGGGAGGCAGAAAACATCCTCAGCAGGAGCTGATCCCAATCGATACCACAAATATTCTCTTTATCTGTGGTGGTGCCTTTGATGGATTAGAGAAGATCATTGAGTCACGAATGGATACTTCTTCTATTGGATTTACTGCTCAGGTAAAAGATAAGTCAAATATTAACGTGGGAGCAGCATTTAAGCGTGTTCTGCCACAGGATTTTGTAAAATTTGGTCTGATTCCAGAGTTTATCGGTCGTGTGCCGATTACCGTATCCTTAGACCTCTTAGATAAAGATGCACTGATCCGTATTTTAAAAGAGCCTAAGAATTCTTTAGTAAAACAGTATGAGAAACTGTTTGAATTAGACGGAGTTGGTCTGGAATTCAGTGACGATGCAATTGAGGCAATTGCAGATAAAGCATTAGAACGGAAAACAGGAGCAAGAGGTCTTCGTGCCATTATGGAATCCGTTATGCTGGATTTAATGTATCGTATTCCTTCTGATGAGTCCATCAGCAGATGTGTCATTTCAAAAGAGACAGTAGAAGAGAATCTTCGCTTAGAGGAAGAAGACATTCCTGCTATTGAATCGAAGAAAGAGGATACAGAAGAACTTGCATCCTAATTAGGAGATTAGAGTTGGAGAAATTAGTAATGACTATGCCGGCAGTGGCACTTCGAGGTATGACCATTCTTCCGGGAATGATCGCGCATTTTGATATTAGTCGGGAAAAATCCTTGAAAGCCATTGAAGAGGCAATGAGAAATGATCAGCAGGTATTTCTTGTTACACAGAAGGATGTGGAGCAGGAGAATCCTGGATTAGAAGATTTATATGAAATTGGTATTGTTGCAGAAGTGCGGCAAGTGATCAAAATGCAGAATAATATTGTCCGGATCCTGGTGGAAGGCACCAGCCGGGCAAAGGTCTGCAGTTTTACAGAAGAGACAGAATATTTAAAAGTTGAGATCGAAGTCCTTGAAAAGGATAGCCAGGAAGATCTATCAGAAGAAGTGAAGCAGGCCATGGTAGAAAGCCTGGTGGAGAACTTCTTAAGATATGCAAAGTCCAGTGGAAAGATCAGCGTGGAGACCCAGAAACAGGTTCATGCTGTGGATGATCTGGAGAAGATCTTAGATTATATTCCGAATAACCTGCCGGTTTCTTATAAGGAGAAACAAAAGGTATTAGAAGCTGTTGGATTAGAAGAACGGTATGAAGTTCTGATGAGCCTACTGCTTCAACAGATAGATGTTAATACCATTAAGAATGATTTTCAGAGAAAAATTAAAGAGAAAATTGATAAGAACCAGAAAGATTATATCCTTCGGGAACAGATGTCTTTGATCCGCCAGGAATTAGGAGAGGATAATACGACTTCTACTGAAGCGGATGAATTTATGGAGAAGACTGAGAAATTAAAAGCTTCTGCGGAAGTTAAAACGAGACTTAAGAAAGAGATCGGCAGATTCCGCAACGTTAGCAGTAATTCTTCAGAAAGTACCGTGATCCGGGGATATATTGAGACGCTTTTGGAGTTACCTTGGGATAAGAGTACCAAAGACAGTAAGGATTTAGACGCGGCTCAGGAGATCTTAGATAGAGATCACTATGGATTAGAGAAGGTCAAAGAACGTATTATGGAATTTTTGGCAGTACGGAATCTTACTTCCAAAGGCCAGAGCCCGATTATCTGTCTGGTGGGACCTCCGGGAACCGGTAAGACCAGTATTGCCCGTTCAGTAGCAGAAGCGTTGAATAAGAAGTATGTCCGTATCTGTTTAGGCGGAGTTCGGGATGAGGCCGAGATCCGGGGGCATAGAAAGACTTATGTGGGAGCCATGCCGGGACGTATCATTCAGGGAATCAAGCAGGCGGGAGTGAAGAATCCGTTAATGCTTTTCGATGAGATTGATAAATTAGGCAGTGATTATAAAGGAGATCCTTCTTCCGCATTGTTGGAAGTATTAGACTCAGAACAGAATAACCAGTTCCGGGATCATTATGTGGAGCTGCCGGTGGATCTGTCAGAGGTGCTTTTCATTGCAACAGCTAATTCCATGGATACCATTCCAAAGCCGCTTTTGGATCGAATGGAGATCATTGAGGTCAGCAGTTACACTGAAAATGAGAAATTCCACATCGCAAAAGATCATCTTTGGGAGAAACAGCTTACAAAGAATGGTCTGAAACCAGAACAGGTATCCCTTGGAGATGCAGTTCTTAAGAAGGTCATCCATTCCTATACCAAGGAAGCAGGTGTTCGTTCTCTGGAGCGAAAATTAGGAGAGATCTGCAGAAAATGTGCCAGAGAGATCTATCAGAAGAAAGCAGAATCAGTAAAGATCACCATCAATAATCTGGAAAAATACCTGGGCAAAGAAAAATATGCTCAGGATAAGAAGAACGAAAATGATGAAGTAGGCATTGTCCGAGGATTGGCTTGGACTAGTGTTGGCGGAGTAACCTTAGAGATCGAAGTAAATGTGATGCCGGGAAAAGGCGAATTCGTGCTGACAGGAAAGTTAGGAGATGTGATGAAAGAATCCGCTTCTGCAGGAATCAGCTACATTCGTTCTATCAGTCAGGAATATGGTGTTGATCCGGAATTTTTCCAGAAAAACGATATTCATATCCACATTCCGGAAGGTGCGGTTCCAAAGGATGGACCATCTGCCGGAATCACTATGGCAACTGCTATGCTTTCTGCAATTATCGGTAAGAAAGTTCGCAGTGATATTGCTATGACTGGTGAGATCACTTTGAGAGGAAGAGTGCTTCCGATCGGAGGATTAAAAGAGAAACTTCTGGCAGCAAAAAATGCCCAGATGAAAACTGTTTGTATCCCAAAAGGAAATGAAAAGGATTTACCGGAGATTTCTGCGGAAATTAAAAAAGGACTTAATATTATACCAGTAGAACATATGAAAGAAGTAATCCAGCAGGCATTTGTATAAAGGAGCAGATATGGTAATTAAAAGTGTGAATCTGGAAACTGTGTGTGGTGTTACCAGTGAGATTCCAGAGAACCCATATTATGAAGTGGCGTTTGCAGGAAAATCAAACGTAGGGAAATCGTCCCTGATCAACGGTCTGATGAACCGCAAGGCGCTAGCTAGAACTTCTTCCCAGCCGGGAAAGACTCAGACCATTAATTTTTATAATGTAAATGACGCAATGTATCTGGTGGATCTGCCGGGATACGGCTATGCTAATGCCAGTGTGGAGATCAAGGCGAAATGGGGAAAGATGATCGAGAATTATCTTCATACCTCCCAGATGTTAAAAGCAGTATTCTTGTTAATTGACATCCGCCATGATCCATCAGAAAATGACGAGCTGATGTATAGCTGGATGGTATCTCAGGGATTTGCACCGATCATTATCGCAACCAAGTTGGATAAGATTCCAAGAACCAAGGTGAAACAGCATATTGAAGCCATCCGAAGAGGATTGAACGTAGAACCAGGTACCATTATCCTTCCTTTTTCAGCGGAAACAAAGCAGGGAAGAGACGAAATATGGGAGCTGATCGATTCCTTAGTGCTTCCGGAGGAAGTATTGCAGGAGATGGAGACTGCAAAAGCGCAGTCTGGTAGCAGCAAAACCCAAGGTACATCTGGAAAAGACGGCAGTTCTGCTGTTGCAGGAAAAGATGCTGACGGAAATAATGCTGCAGGAAACGGCGCCAAGGGCAGTCAGGAAGCACCAGCAAAGAAAGCTCGTTGGAAATCCACGGGCAAGCCGGTAGCGAAGAAGACTCTCAAGCAGCAGGCAAAAAAGAAATCTAAAAACAATCCTTCAGGCAAAAAGAGAAAGTAAAACGTATGAAGAATAAATATAGTTTCGTTTTAATTATGTTATTATGCATCCTGTTGGGAAGTGTTGGACTTACAACATTGTATGTGGCAAAAGAGCAGGCGGAAGAAGAAGAGGATTTTAAGATCGTAACTTCCTTTTATCCCATGTATATTGCTGCATTAAATATCGTTGGGGATGCAGAGAATGTAAGCCTTCAAAATTTAAGTGAACCACAGACTGGTTGTCTTCATGACTTTCAGATGACACCGAAAGATATGAAACTTTTATCTGGTGCAGATGTATTTGTGATCAATGGCGGTGGTATTGAGAGTTTTATGGAAGAAGTGGCAGAAACCTACCCGGAACTTGCTGTTGTGGAAGCCTGCAGCGAAGTGGAGTTCTTAGAGGAAGGAATAGAAGATAGCTTTGTGGCGGAGGACGAGGAACTAGAGGCCTCTAGAACCGGACATGTCCATGAACATGAGCATGAAGAGAATGCCCATGCGTGGATGAGCATTTCTTCTTATCGGATCATGGTGGCAACGATAGCAGAACAGCTGGCCAGCTTGGATGAAGCTCATGCAGAAGATTATATTTTAAATGCTCAGATCTATGATGCAAAGCTTCAGGATCTTCAGGAAGAACAGCAGGAATTGTTTGCCATGACAGAAGGCACCAACGTAATATTATTTCATGAAGCATATGCCTATGTGGCAGATGAATATGGTATGAATGTCTGCTATGAATTGAATCTGGATGAAGAGAGACAAGTCAGCGCAGGCGAGATCGCAGATGTATTAGAGGCGGTTGAAAATGATGGCGTTACCTATATTCTGGCAGAAGAATTATATGGAAAAGAAATAGGAACTACCGTGGAGAAGGAAAGTGATGTTACAGTTTTGTATCTGGACACATTAAATAGAGGGGATTATGAGAAGGACAGCTATCTAAATGCAATGCATAACAATATCGAATTGTTAAAACAGGAATTGATTAAGTAGATAGAATTGAATTCATTGCACAGAAAGGACAGCTATGCGTAAGATAATTAAGCCCTGTGGATTTCACTGTATTAAAATTAATAATTTGGGTGTGACCCTTCAAAATCAGGTGATTTTGGAAAATATAAATCTGCATATACATTGTGGATCACTGAATGCCATTATCGGTAAGAACGGTGCAGGAAAGTCTACTTTGATCCGGGCAATCTTAGATGATATTCCTCACACAGGTCAGATCGAGTTCAAAGATACCAAAGATGGTAAGATGCAGAAATTAAAGATCGGATATGTACCTCAGTCCATTAATATAGAGAAGAATACTCCGGTCAGTGTCTATGACCTGATCGCAAGTTATAAAGGACGATACCCTGTATTCTTCCCTAAAACAAAGAAAATGTATCAAAAAATAAAAGAAGCTTTAACTATTTTTGAGGCGGAAGATCTGATTGATAAGCAGGTATGCAACCTTTCCGGAGGGGAATTGCAGAGAGTTCTCTTATCCATGGCTATCATGGACAAGCCGAACCTGCTCCTGTTAGATGAACCGGTTTCCGGTATCGACCGAAATGGTATGGAGCTTTTTTATAAGACTATGGAATACCTGAAAAATCATTATGATCTGGCAATTATCCTGATCTCTCATGATCTGGATTATGTTGCAGAGTATGCAGATCATGTAGTGCTCTTAGATACGAAGATCTTAAAGCAGGGCAGTGTGAAGGAAGTTTTCGCCAGCCCGGAATTTGACCAGGTATTTTCTACCGGAAATAAAGAAAATTGGATGAATAAGGAGGAGAATGATGATTGATTGGACCTCCTGGCTTGATTATGGTTTTATGCGCTATGCATTAATTGCTGTTTTAATTATTACTCCATTGTTTGGATTAATGGGAACCATGATCGTCAATAAAAAGATGGCTTATTTTTCAGATGCCTTGGGACATTCGGCATTGACAGGAATTGCAGTGGGAGTTGTATTTGGAGTGCAGGATACGAACTTGTCCATGGTAGTCTTTGCAGTGATCTTTGCCCTCTTATTAAATAAGATCGGAAGTATGAATACTGCTTCCACGGACACCATTATTTCGGTGTTTTCCTCATGTTCAGTAGCAGTTGGTCTTGCAATCCTTTCAAAGGGAGGAAATTTTAGCAAGTATTCCAGCTTATTGGTAGGAGACATTTTAAGTATCACAAAGGCGGAGATCGGTTATCTGGCAGTGATCTTTGTGATCACCATTCTTTTTTGGCTCTTTGGATATAATGCGTTAAATGCCATCTGTATTCACAAGACCTTAGCGAAGAGTGAAGGGATCAAAGTGAAAGTATTTGAAAATCTGTTCGCAGTATTAGTGGCATTGATCGTAATGCTTTCTATCAAATGGGTAGGAATCCTGATCATTAATGCGCTTTTGATCCTGCCAGCAGCTTCTGCTAGAAATATTTCAGTAAATATGCGGGAATACCATCTGTTTTCTCTGGTGTTTGCTATATTCTCCGGAGTATTAGGATTGATGGTCTCTTACTATACGAATGTGGCAACGGGGCCAATGATCGTTATTATTGCTTCCGTGATCTATTTTGCAACATTCTTATATGGAAGAAACGAACGGAATAAATAAAGTTTTATTAGATGAAAAAAGGTTGCTTAAGTGAAAATACTTAAGCAACCTTTTTGATTCGATCTATACAGTGTTACGAATTGTGCGAAGTGCAACTGTGTTATGCGATTGTCTGGGCTGCGGCTTGAACAGCTGCACCGGCAGTTTTCTTAGAAACTTCGTTCTGAGTTGCCACAACAACTTGCTCAGCAGCTTCGGTCTTAGCAGTCTCTGTCTTCTTAGCAGTTTCTGCTTTCTCAGCAGCTTCAGTCTTAGCTGCATTCGTCTTGGTGGAAGTCTTAGTAGCCTCAGTGGTGGAATCTTCATCAGATTTACCCATCCACTCATTGAATTTCTTCTCTACAGCTTCGTAGGTCTTCTGGCTGATGTCCGGCAGATCCTTACCCCAAGTCTTGGTAGCCTGAGAGAAGCCTTCTTTAAATGCTTCTAACAGTTCTTCGGCTTTAGAAACGTCATCCCCTGCAAGAGCCTTAGCAAAATCTAAGATACGGTCGGAAGTCTGTTCAACACCCCAGTAGCCGTCTTCTGCAATGTCAGCCTGTGCCTGGGCTTTTACCTCAGGAGATACAGTGAAATCGCCTTTTGCAAGGAAAGACCACATATCATTGCTCTGCCCAAAAACTTTGCCCTGCTGGGAAATGGTCTGAGCAACGATGTCCATTAACTGTTTTTCCCGGGCTTCCTGATCAGCTTTCAACTGCTCGATGATAGCAGAGTGATCTTTCTTAATGACTCTGGTGTCAGCAGAAGCCTCTTCGGATTTCTCATAGATAGCAGCGGTGTCGCTGAAAGTCACCTTAGAAGCAGCAGATTCGTTAGCAACGGATTCTACCGGAGTCGGCTGGGTAACAGGTGTTACTGCAGATACCGCAGAAGTGTTTAAAATGTTCTCATAATTAGATACTGAATTCATATTCATAATCTCCCCTCCCTGTTCTAAAATCTCATATGTACAGAAGATGCATAACAAGGATCTGCGATCATCCAAGCAGTTCCTTGCAAAAAACGTCTTCAAAAATACTTCTTTCTAACTTTATTATCTATTGAAAAAGAAAAAAAGTAAAGCATAAAATTGACCTTTTTTTCAAATAATGGTACAATGCATATTGTATACAACATACAGAGGAGAGAACTATGGATCAGATTTCATTAAAAGCATTAGCAAAGATCAATTTAGGGTTAGATGTAGTAAGAAGAAGGGAAGATGGTTATCATGAAGTCCGCATGATCATGCAGACCATTCATTTATATGATCAGCTTCTTATTAAGAAGGAAAAAGAGCCTGGAATCAGGATTTCTTCTAATCTTTCTTTTCTTCCGGTAAATGAGAATAATCTGGTATACAAAGCGGGAAAACTTTTAATGGATGAATTTCAAATAGAAGAAGGTGTGTCTGTAGAACTCACCAAGCGGATTCCGGTAGCAGCGGGAATGGCTGGGGGAAGTACGGACGCAGCAGCTATGCTCTATGGTTTAAATGAGATCTTTCAGCTGGGATTATCCAGAAAACAACTGATGGAGCGGGGCGTATTGATCGGCGCAGATGTGCCATACTGTCTTATGAGAGGAACCGCTCTGGCAGAAGGGATCGGTGAGAAATTAAAATCCTTGCCTCCAATGGTAAAATGTCCGGTGCTCATTGCAAAGCCAAATATTTCTGTTTCTACCAAGTTCGTATATCAGAACCTGGTGTTAGACGAGAACACGGTGCATCCGGATATTGACGGAATGGTAGAGAACTTAAAGGCGCAGGATCTTCACGCCATCGCTGCTGGCATGGGAAATGTCTTAGAATCTGTGACCATCCCACATTATCCAGTCATTGAACAGATCAAAGACCAGATGAAAGCCTCAGGAGCCATCAATGCCATGATGAGCGGAAGCGGCCCTACTGTATTTGGACTGTTTGAGGACGAAGAGACTGCTAAAAAGGCTATGGAAGACATGAAAGCCAGTGGTCTGGCAAAACAGATCTACGTGACCAGTATTTATAACAACCGAAGAAAATAAAGGAGATTAGAATACATGACAGACAATTTGGTATTAAATATGGATGCCTACCTGCCACTGAGGGACGTGGTATTTAATACCCTTCGGGAAGCTATCTTAAAAGGTGATCTCAAACCGGGAGAACGCTTAATGGAGCTTCAATTGGCTTCCAAACTGGGGGTTAGTCGAACCCCGATCCGGGAAGCAATTCGAATGTTAGAGCAGGAAGGTCTGGCAGTCACTGTTCCAAGAAAAGGGGCAGAAGTTGCTAAGATGACCTTAAAAGATATGGAAGATGTATTAGAAATCCGCGATACCTTAGATGAATTGGCGGCAAGGGTTGCCTGCAGCCGTATTTCAGAGGAGCAGTTAGAGCGGTTAAAGCAGATCAAGAAACAGTTTGAGGACAGTTTACAGACTCAGGATGTGAAGAAGATCGCTCAAGCAGATGTGAATTTCCATGATGTCATTTATGAAGCAACCGGTAATCCGAAGCTGGTGAGCTTGTTAAATAATCTGCGAGAGCAGATCTACCGTTACCGTATCGAATATTTAAAGGACGCTTCCAGTTACCCGACTCTGATCAAGGAGCACGAGGCAATCCTTGAGGCTCTCCAGTCCAGGGATGAGGAAAAAGTCACCCATGCCATGCACGAACATGTGCGGAATCAGGCAACAGCGGTGAAAAATATTATTCAACAGCAGGAATAGCGCATAGAAAATTCCCTTCGGGGAAATATTAAGAACAGACGATACCGTCTGTTCTTTTTTTGTTTACTGAGATTCGGGTGTCAATTATGGGGGTAAAAAGTGGTTCAGAATACGAAGATCAGTCCTCATTTGGACAAAAATATAGAAAGATTCAAAGAGATATACGGGGAAAGTGCTGATATCAAAATGAAAGAAATGGTGCTGGGCAAGGATGAAAATGTCCGGTGTTTTCTGGCATATATTGAGGTGGCCTTTGCCAGTGGAATGTTAAAAGCCAGCTCTATCGGTAGGCTCACCGCTTACTTAGAGACCCTGCCCAAAGAGAAGATCAATGAAGCCTTAGATCAGAACACCATGGGGCTTAGTGATATGACCTTGTTTGATACGGTGGAAGAGGCGGCACAAATGCTTCTGACTGGCGACGCGATTTTTTTTGTAGACGGTTATACCCATGCTTTAAAGATCGCAGACAAGGGCTATCCGGGCATGAGCGTAAAGGAATCCGATTCGGAAAAAGTCATCCGAGGCTCAAATGAGGGATTTTCCGATTCCATCAAGGTCAATACGGCGCTGATCCGAAAAAGGCTTCGTTCTACCCGGCTTCGGGTAAAAGAACTCCATTGCGGAGTTAGAAGCCATACCAATGTAGATCTGGTCTATTCGGAAGATCTGGCAAGCCCCAAACTCCTTCAAAAAATAGAAAAAAGATTAAATGAATATGAAATAGACGGGGTATTAGACAGTGGTGTCATAGAACAGCTGGCAGAGGAAAAATGGTATTCTCCGTTTCCGCAGTTCCAGACAACTCAGCGACCGGATCGGGCAGTTATGGCAATCTTAGAAGGAAGAGTGGTACTGCTCTGTGACAATTCTTCCACAGCCTTGATCCTTCCTGTGGATGTCAATTCTTTTTTGAAAACAACAGACGACTACTACAATCGTTTTGAAGTGGCGACTTTTGCAAGGATCATCCGTTACATTTCGGCAGTTCTTTCTATGACTCTGCCGGGGTTGTATCTGGCGATCACAAACTTTCATACCCAGATCCTGCCCACACCGCTATTGCTCTCCTTCTGGGAAGCAAGGCTGGGGGTGCCTTTTCCGGCGGTATTGGAAGTAATCTTGATGGAAATGTCCTTTGAACTTTTGCGGGAAGCAGGCATACGACTGCCGGGGGCTATGGGAAACACCATTGGAATAGTAGGAGGACTTATCATTGGACAGGCAGCAGTAGAAGCGAATCTGGTAAGCCCTATTGTAGTCATCGTAGTGGCATTTACAGCCCTTTGTTCCTTTGCAGTGCCCAATGAAGAATTTGCTTTTGCATCCCGACTATTGAAATTCTATATCATCCTTCTGTCTGCATGGCTGGGATATTTTGGCTTTATGGTAGGAATGGTAACAATACTGATCCATCTCTCCCGATTAAAAAGCTTTGGAATCCCTTACCTTATGCCTTTTACGGCTGGGGACTTAAATCAGGGGGAAGACGAAAGAGACGCCCTGATCCGATTGCCGTTAAAATGGCTGAAAAAGCGTCCTGTATACGCACAAAGAGACCAAAGAACCAAACTAAAAAGAAAAGAGTAATCCTATGTTTTCAAATAATGATCAGATTTCAAGGAGGCAGACCTTTCGGCTATTTACCTTTGATCTAATGGGGATCAGCCTTTTGATCGTGCCGGCATATCTTGCCAGAAATTCAGGTGTCTGGGGAATCTTATCCATTTTCCTGGGGATCCTGCTGGGGCTGGGCTATATTGCCATCTTATACTGGCTGTCCAGACGGGGGCAGGGAGATCTGCTTTTAGACATTCAGACGGGATTTCCAGCCTGGGCAAGAGATATTTTATTGTTTTGGCTGGTGCTTCACTGTGTCCTCATCGCAGGATTTTGTGGATTTGTGTTTGGGGACTTAATGAAAGAAAGTTTGGTGCCGGAAGAATCCTATGTGCTGATCCTTGCAATTTTATTTCTGGTGGCAGGCTATGCGATCTCTGGAGGGATCGAAAGCCGGGGCAGAGTCTACGAGATCTTGTTCTGGTTTGTGTTGATCCCTCTGGCTATCATGCTCTTTATGGCGTCTGGGGAGGTAAAGAGCGAGCATTTTGTACCAGCAGAGAACTTCCAGTGGAATATGCTCTTTTCCGGAGGTTATCTGGTATTTATCATGGAAATGCCTCTGTTTTTTGGGGCTTTTTTCAAGAAATACCTGCCAGAGCAAAAAAAGAAAAAAGGGCTCTTTTCCTGTATGATCTTCGCCCTTTTGGTAAGTGGAGCCTTTCTTCTGGCGGAATATGTGATCCTGTTGGGGAATTTTGGCGAAAGATCCTTAGCTACTATGCCTTATCCTGCGGTCACTCTTATGAGCACCATACAGATCACAGGAGGCTTTGTAAAAAGGCTGGATGCGCTTATGTTGGGAATCTGGTTCTTTACGTTATTTGCCCTTTTGAATCTGTTTTTGTTTCACGGAGTAGAATTCTTAAAAGCTCTGGCGGAGCCTAAGGAAGCAAACAGCAGGAAAAAAAGGTTATACCTTGTCACGATCCTTCTTATGGCAGCAGTACTGGCATTGATCTTTGCCTATCTGCCGGAAACGAGGGAATGGTTTTACAATTACATCTGGTATGCAGGAACGCCTCTGACAGTGCTCATTCCTGTAATAATAGGTATATGGAAAGGACGGCAGAAATGAAGAGAGCGTATCTTGGAGCAATCCCGCTACTGGCAATTTTACTTTGCGGCTGCCAGGCCAATGAGCTTGAGGACCGCTGTTTTCCGCTACTTACGGTGGTGGATCATGCAGAAGATCAGGATCAGATTGAATTGGGTCTTTTTTTCCCAACTCCCACTGGGGAAAACGGAAAAGAAGCGGCGACGGAAAAACAAAAAGCAGTAACGGGGGACAGTTTTGAAGAAGCCTGGCAGCTTTGCGCTGAGGAATTAAATAAATATGCGGATTATAACCACATGAAAGTCCTTTTGTTGGGAGAAGATTTGTTGAAACAGCAGGAGGATTACGAAGAAATGCTTAAATTTCTTCAAGGAAAGAGCTCTTTTCCAAGAAATACCTATGTGTGCGTGGTGCCGGATGTCTGGGAATTTGTGGATACGGAAGTTTTAGCGCAGGATCCGGGCTCCTATCTGGAAGAATTTTTAGAGACCCAGGGGAAAAACGGGGGAAAAGATCTTGCCACCCTAGGAAAACTTATAGATTTCATGGAAAATGATAGAGGGGAGATTTCTATCCCAAAGCTTGAGATCTCTGAGGATAAGGTAGTGTGGGAGGGCAGTTATACCCTAGTGCCGGTGGAATACCAGGAGGAATTTATCGAGAAACAGACAAAATCTTGAATAGACTCTGGAAAAAGGTGGAATTCTCCAATTAGTTGAAAGAAACGTTTATAGGAGAATGAAAGATGAAATTCGGGAAAAAAGTATTAGTGATAGCTGGGATTGCCAGCGTTTTAGGGGCTGGTACCCTGTATATGTCAGGGGTAGAAAGCAAATTTTGTGTCAAATCTGACACAAAAAGTGTCTGTCAGGCGCAGGGACAAGAAGATCCAGAGGAAGAATTTTGCGTCAAATTTGACACAGAAGATCCCCTCCAGCCCCAGATCGCAGAGAAGATCCTGCGTTTTCATGTGCTGGCAAACAGTGATTCTACAGCAGATCAGGAGCTGAAATTAAAGGTTCGGGATTCTATTGGGGAATATCTGGCACCAGTCCTTGAGGAGGCGGATGACCTCCAGGAGACAAAGGAACTGGTGCAGGAGCAGATCCCTCAGATCATTGAAGTGGCTGAGACTTGTATCAAAGAAGAAGGCTATGACTATCAGGTAACAGCAGAGCTGGCAAGGGTGGATTTCCCAGTAAAGACTTATGGAAACTATACTTTCCCGGCAGGAGAGTATGAGGCTTTAGAGGTCTATATCGGAGAAGCCCAGGGGCATAACTGGTGGTGTGTGCTCTATCCTAATATGTGTTTTCAGGGAAGCGTCTATGAAGTAGTGGATGAAGATGCAGAGGCAGAATTGAAAGAGGTTTTGACCCCGGAAGAGTACGAGGATGTATTTACCGAAGGGAATTACAAAGTAGAATTCAAATTTTGGGAAAAGTTTGAAAATTTTCTTGACAGAATACAGGATACGATCTTATCATCAGATAAATAGATGAAAGATAGTAGGTTGGTAGAATGACAAAAGAAGTATTGATTGGAATAAAAGGATTGCAGATGTCCCCGGAACAGGGCAGTGATGAAGTAGAATTATTTGTTGGAGGCGAATACTATTTTCGCAATAACAAGCATTATTTCCTCTATGATGAAGTAGTGGAAGGTACAACGGAGACAACCCGTAACGTGGTGAAAGTTGCACCTGACTATATGGAAGTCACCAAGAAGGGCGTTACCAATGCTCATATGATCTTTGAGAAGAATAAGAAAAATGTGACTTATTACTATACCCCGTTTGGAAGTATTCTGGTGGGGATCGAAGCTGGAAAGGTCAATGTAAATGAGCAGGAAGAAGAGATTCAGATCGATGTAGATTATGTACTGGATATGAATTATGAGAAAGTAGCAGACTGTAACATCCATATGGTAGTAAAACCAAAAGGAAATAAGGATTTTACACTGGCGAATTAAAAAAGATTGCGCTTTGCTCAATCGACCCACGATGCATAAAAAATGAGGCTGTGACTTTTGTCACAGCCTCTTGCTGATTAAACACATTATTTCTGTTTGTTCTGTTTTGCAGCTTTCTTGGCTTCTTTCTGAGCTTTCTTAGCTTCTTTCTCAGCCTGTAATTCAGCATTTGTCTGATTATAGGTCTCCTGAAGACGGGCACGGAAGCTCTTCTTCTTAGCAGGTTTCTCTAATGGACCTCTTAATCCGCGAACAGAAGTGATGTAAAGACCGCTGACAGCAGCTTTTACTTCTTTCTTAACAGGGATCTCGTTGAAGATCTGCTCGTCTGCAATGAAAGTCATGATCTTAGGACCAACTTTTGCTTTAACGATCGGAAGTTTGGAACCTCTCATGATCTTTGGAGTCTGAGCCAGTACTTGCTGTGGCAGACCGGCGTCTTTAAGCTTCATTCGTTTCTTATCAATGATCAGCATGGTAACTGTCTGGGAACTTGCGGCGATCTGGGCATCCTGTTCTTCTTTCTTCTTCTGGGCTTTTTTGCCAAGGAAATACAGGGCGACGATTGCCGCTAACAGAACAACCGCAATAACAATCAATATAATTTGATATGTCTCCATGGTAAAATCCTCCTTAATGTTCAGTAAAAACCATTTTAGCATTGATTTTGTGAAAAATCAACGAAACTTCGACACAAAGTTTGTATTTTTCCTGAAATTATGTTATGTTAATAAAGTTAAGTCTTTTTTATTAGAAAAAAAGAAAGATTTGTTAAGAAGAGATAGGAAGGAATAGAAGGATGAAAAAGAAATTTTTGCTTACAGGGATCTGTGCTGCTATGATTCTTTCTTTAGCAGCTTGTGGGGAAAATGCTCAAAAGAAAGAGGAGCAGGTATCTCAGGATTCACAGGGATCAGGTACCAGTTCTATTGAAATGAACATCGATCCTGAGGCGCAGGTAAAATCTCTTTGCGATTATTCTGCGATCAATGTGACACTTCAGAATGATTATACGATTACAGATGAAGATGTAGAAGAGAATGTTCGGTACATTCTGGAAATGTACGGTTTGGGAACAGTAGAAGTGACAGACAGAGACACGATCCAGGAAGGGGATATCGTCAATGTTGATTATACCGGATACTGGAATGGAGAAGCTTTTGATAATGGTTCTGCAGAAGGTGCCATGCTGACCATTTCCAAGGATTCTGGCTATGTTCCAGGATTTGTAGAAGGTCTGGTAGGAGAGAAAGTAGGAACTACCGTAAGAAAAGATGTTACTTTCCCAAAGGATTATGAATTAAATCCGGATCTGGCAGGACAGCTTACTACTTTTGAATATAAGATCAATGGTATCTACAGAGAAGCGGATTATGATGAGATCCCGGATGAGACCATCGCAGAGAATTTTGGTGATCTGTACGGGCTGACCACAGTAGAAGGTTTAGTAGACTATATGAGAAGTTATCTGGAACAGTCAGTAGAAAGCTCCAAGACCAGTGAAGCGATAGATCTTATCAAGGATTATGTGGTTGCCAACAGTACTGTGGAGATCCCAGAGGATTATCTGGCACAGCGTGTAGAAGAGTATAAAGAGTCTTTTATCGAAGATTATATAACAGAAGAAACCGACCTTGAGACTTATCTGAGTGAGAATTATAGTATGACCTTGGATGATGCCATGGCAGAATGGAAAACCTATGAAGAAGAGCAGATCACAGTAGAGCTTCTTTTCAGACGGATCGCTCAGTTAGAGGGAATTGAGATTGACGAAGAAGAATATGCAGAATTCATTCAGAACTTCTTAAGCTCATCTACTGCATTTACTGACGAAGAGACCATGTATGAGTATTTCGGAAGTGGAAATAAGGAAAATGGAGAGACTTATTTAAGACAGCTCTATATTACCAATAAGGCAATTGACTTGGTTTATAGCAAAGCGACCATCAGCGAGAAGCCAGCAGAGTCAGAAAGCAGCGAAAGCACAGAATCAACTGAGAGTACAGAAGCTACTGAGAGCACAGAACAGTAGAAATAAATAAGGGAATATACAATATTGGAGGATACAAGAAATGGAACTTATTAACATCAGAGAGATCTTTCGTAACCAGAAGGAATACGAAAATAAGGAAATTAGCATCGGAGGCTGGGTAAGAAGCAACCGTAATTCCAAGAACTTTGGATTTATCGTAGTCAATGACGGAACCTTTTTCGAGCCGATCCAGGTAGTTTATGCAGATGGTCTGGACAACTATGCAGAGATTCAGAAGATCAATGTAGGCGCGGCTATCATTGTAAAAGGACAGCTGATCCCAACACCAGAATCCAAACAGCCATTTGAGATTCAGGCAACAGAAGTAGTGATCGAAGGTGCATCTACCCCAGATTATCCATTACAGAAAAAACGTCATACTTTTGAATATTTAAGAACCATCTCTCACTTAAGACCAAGAACAAATACATTTGAGGCAGTATTCCGTGTACGTTCTTTATGTGCTTATGCGATCCACAAATTCTTCCAGGAGAGAGATTTCGTTTACGTGCATACTCCACTGATCACAGGAAGCGACTGTGAAGGTGCCGGAGAAATGTTCCAGGTAACTACTTTAGACTTAAATGACATTCCAACAACTGAAGATGGAAAGGTTGATTTTTCTAAGGATTTCTTTAATAAACCAACCAACCTGACAGTTTCCGGTCAGTTAAATGGCGAGACTTATGCTATGGCATTTAAGAATATCTACACCTTTGGACCAACTTTCCGTGCAGAGAATTCCAATACCACTCGTCATGCAGCAGAATTCTGGATGATCGAGCCAGAGATCGCATTTGCAGATTTACAGGATGATATGATGTTAGCAGAGAGCATGTTAAAATATGTCATCAACTATGTATTGGAAAATGCACCAGAAGAAATGGCATTTTTCAATAACTTCGTAGATAAAGGACTGTTAGAGCGTCTGGAAAATGTAGTAAGCAACGACTTTGCAAGAGTTACTTATACAGAAGCTATCGACATTCTGTCTAAGAACAACGATAATTTTGATTACAAGGTATCTTGGGGCTGTGATCTGCAGACCGAGCATGAGAGATATCTGACCGAGCAGGTATTCAAACGTCCTGTATTCGTAACAGATTATCCAAAGGATATCAAAGCTTTCTATATGAAATTAAACGAGGATGGCAAGACTGTTGCAGCAGTAGACTGCCTGGTACCTGGAATCGGAGAGATCATTGGAGGAAGCCAGAGAGAGGATGATTACGACAAACTCTTAGCAAGAATCCAGGAGATGGGATTAAATGAAGAAGATTACAAATTCTATCTGGATCTGAGAAAATACGGTTCTGCAAGACATGCAGGCTTCGGTCTGGGATTCGAGCGTTGTGTCATGTACTTAACAGGTATGTCCAACATCCGTGACGTTATCCCATTCCCAAGAACAGTAAACAACTGCGAGTTATAAGAATTGGAATGACAAGAAATGAAATGATAAGAGTTTCACATGATAGGAACTGCGCCTGTTTCAGGGAACGGTGAAGAAAATCATGGAATAAACAAGTCCCTTCA
>JAGAOC010000037.1 GCA_017623935.1 Agathobacter sp.
AATACAATAAAATCGCTCGAATTTAAATGACGCGATACGCGTCTTGACATTCTACACGACTAAACGCATACTGGAATTGGAAGGACAGCAGTGGGGAGCTGTTTCAAGTGTAGAGGGGTTCTGTGGTAATGTAATGATGAAGGAGAAATTAGGTCTGGAAACGAATATTATGGGAAGCAAAATGAAGGAGTTTGCTGTCGAGCGGGGAATAGAAGAGGAGTTTATGGAGCTTTTCAACCCCAAGGGATCAGCAAAGGCGGAGCTGTTGCGAAGCATCTGCTGTGGAACGGAGATTTCGGGACTAGATCAATTAGAAGAGAAAGTCTTTGCGTATGGAAGTCTTTTAAAACAGAAGGATTCTCTGGAAAGAGAAGTTTTTGCTCATATGTATACGATATTGCGCCAGATGAAAAAGAGTGCAGAAGAAAGTAACATCGAATAGCAGAAGAAAGGAAAATAGAACCCGATTACACGTAAGGGCTTTTACCGGCAGATCCTGCCGGAAAGCCCTTTTCCATTAATAATTGAATAGGGGTTACACTCTTGAAACATTCTAACCTATCCTTTATAATGTAGACATATAAAACTATATGAAAGAGGGTGTTGAAAGTGGGGGAAGATATGAATAATGCAGAAATTATTAAAAACGCGATGGAGGACTTCAAAAAAGTCCAGAATTATATGTTAATTGCAAGAGAAGAAAATGCAACTAAAACATATAACGTAATGAAAGATGAATATCTTTCATTAAAAGCTTTACTAAATGTCTTAGGTGTAAATCTTACAGACATTGACAAGATAAAAGAGTAACTAAAAAACAAGTTTGAAGAGTGTAATCCCTATTGAATTATCAAAGGGGGTTGCACTTTTTTTATGGTGCGCCGTGCCACGCTTCCAGTGCCACAATCCCACTACCGGGAAAATGCTATCTTGTGGGCAAATAGTGCGAAAAACTTGTATTCCTCGAAAGAATGTCATATTATAATAAAGTATGACTGTTTTCAGGGGAAAACAGCCTAGAATGACAAGAAAGAGGCGTAGATATGAATATCGTTGTTTTAGCAGGCGGCTTAAGTACAGAACGTGATGTGTCTTTTAAGACAGGAAGCATGGTAAGTGCCGCTTTAAGAGAGAATGGACATAAGGTAATTTTGCTTGACGTATTTATGGGATATAGTGACAAAGAAGAGAATCTGGAAGGAATCTTCGACAGAGCAGAAGAGATCAGTGTGAAGTTTGATAAGATTCCGGAAGTTGCTCCGGATCTGGCGAAAGTAAAGGCTTCCCGGAAGGATCAGTCCGATTGCTTCTTTGGACCGAATGTGATCGCAATGTGCCAGATGGCAGATGTGGTATTTATGGCACTTCACGGAGAGAATGGCGAGAACGGTAAGATTCAGGCAGCCTTTGATCTGTTTGGCATTAAATATACAGGAAGTGATTATTTAAGCAGTGCCATTGCCATGAATAAAGGAGTGGCAAAGCAGTTTTTTGTGGCAAATAATATCCCAACTCCAATGGGAATTGCCATGACGAAAGAAAACAGACAGGATGATGTGACCAAGTTAAATCTCCGTCTTCCATGTGTAGTAAAACCATGTTGCGGCGGTTCCAGTATCGGAGTTACCATCGTAAGAGATCCGGAAGAATTTAAGGCAGCTTTAGACGAAGCATTCCAGTGGGAAGATGAACTGGTCATTGAGGAATTTGTACAGGGAAGAGAGTTTTCTGTAGGTGTGATCGAGGGCAAAGCTCTCCCAGTTATCGAGATTGCTCCAATTCAGGGATTTTATGATTATAAGAACAAATACAAAGCAGGAAGCGCAGTAGAGACCTGTCCGGCAGAACTGCCACAGGAGATCTCCGAGAAAATGCAGCATTATGCAGAGGAAGTGGCAAGAGTCATTGGACTTAACACCTATTCCCGTTCCGATTTCCTGTTAAATGAGCAGGGCGAGATGTTCTGTTTAGAGGCAAATACTCTTCCGGGAATGACACCGACCAGCTTACTTCCACAGGAAGCAGCAGCGGTAGGAATAAATTTCAATGAACTTTGCGAGAAGATCATTGAGATCTCTCTGAAAAGATATTAAGCATAGAAGATAGCAAGTGTAAAATGATATTAAGCATAAAAGGATGGAAAACGTATGAATACAGCCATGCCACATATGACTTTGGAAAATATCGCCAAAGCGTGTAACGGAACATACATAGGAGCTGAGGAAAAGAAAACCAGTCTTATCACCGGAGCTGTTACTGACAGCCGCCAGGTGGAGGAGGGCTATCTGTTCATCCCGATTAAGGGAGAGCGGGTAGATGGACATGATTTTATTCCGCAGGTATTTGAAAAAGGTGCCTCAGCAGTTCTTTCCGAGAAGCAGTTGGATGATCCGGCAGGTCCATATATTTTAGTGGAGTCTTCTACAACAGCGATGAAACAGATTGCTGCTTTTTATAGAAAAGCATTAGGGATCAAAGTGGTTGGAATTACCGGAAGCGTTGGAAAGACCAGCACCAAGGAAATGATAGCCAGTGTGTTGGAACAGAAATATTCTGTATTAAAAACTGCAGGTAATTTCAATAACGAGATCGGTCTTCCACTTACCGTATTTCGTATCCGGGAAGAACATGAAGTAGCAGTTTTAGAAATGGGAATTTCCGATTTTGGAGAGATGAGCCGGTTAGCTGAGATTGCCAATCCGGATATTTGTGTCATCACCAATATTGGAGTCTGCCACCTGGAAAATCTGGGCACAAGAGATGGAATCTTAAAAGCCAAGACAGAGTGTTTTGACTATATGAGAGAGCAGGGCACCGTTATCTTAAATGGAGATGATGATAAGCTTTCCACCAAAGCTCAGGTAAATGGAAAAGAAGCCCTTTTCTATGGAATGGGACAAGAGGCGAAGGCTGATGAAGCAGGAAATTTCATGGCAGAGAAAAAGATTTATGCCACAGATGTGGAGAATCTTGGTTTTGAAGGAATGGCTGCTCATATTCATACACCGGAGGGAGATTTTGAAGCGCATATTTCCATTCCGGGAGAACATAATGTATATAACGCTTTAGCGGCTACTGCAGTAGGACTTACTTTAGGACTTACCTTAGAAGAGATCAAAGCAGGGATCGCCCAGGCAAAGACCATTGCAGGAAGAACTAATTTCCTGAAAGTAAACGGCATGACAGTCATTGATGATTGCTACAATGCCAATCCGGTTTCCATGAAATCCGCCATCTCACTTTTGGCTCATGCAAAAGGAAGAAGCATTGCAGTGTTAGGCGATATGGGAGAACTGGGTGAGAATGAAAAAGCCATGCACCATGAGGTTGGTGTGGCTGTAGGACAGGAAAGGATCCATACCCTTTTTGCGGCAGGAGAGTTAGCAGAAGAATACGCTCTTGGTACAAAAGAAATAAATCCTGATTGTGAAGTTTATTATTTTAAGACGAGAGATGAGATGGCAGAGGCTTTAAGCCAGTATGTAAAGCCGGAAGATACAGTGTTAGTAAAGGCATCTCATTTTATGGAGTTTCCGAAAGTTGTGGAACTTTTATCTGATTTAAAGTAAAATAACTGCAGGAATTTCAACAGAAATTTACGCATAAATAGATCAAAAGAAAAGAGGACAAAAAAATGGCAAATCCAGTTGTAACTTTTACTATGGAAAACGGAGATGTGATGAAAGCAGAGCTTTATCCAGAGATCGCTCCAAATACTGTTAATAACTTTATCAGTCTTGTAAGCAAGGGATTTTATAATGGACTGATCTTCCACCGTGTTATCGCAGGATTCATGATCCAGGGTGGAGATCCAGAAGGCTCAGGAATGGGTGGCCCAGGATATGGGATCAAAGGTGAATTTGCACAGAATGGTGTAAAGAATGACTTAAAACATTCCAAAGGAGTTCTGTCTATGGCTCGTTCTATGATGCCTAACTCTGCAGGAAGCCAGTTCTTCATCATGCACCAGGATGCACCACACTTAGATGGAGCTTATGCTGCTTTTGGTAAGGTCGTAGAAGGTCTGGAAGTGGTAGATAAGATCGCTATGACAGCTACAGATTACAGTGACCGTCCAATCGAGGCTCAGGTTATGAAGACCGTAACAGTAGATACTTTTGGAGTAGAATATCCAGAACCAGAAAAGATGTAATCTGTGGATGAACGGTATGGAATGGAAAGTTCTATTATATGTGCCGGAAGAAATAGAAAATGAGGAATTTTTATGCGCCTGGATCCATCGCCACGCCCAGCTTGTGCTGGGAGGTGATGGTATCCAGGCGGTTGCATTACAGGGGTGGAACCAATCCGAAGGGATCTCCCCGGATAACTGTCTGTTGATCGCTGCCACAGACGAGACCCTTTCCGTTGCACAACAACTTCATATGGCAGCGCTTGCTTATGCAAATCCCAAGTATCCAAACCAGAAATTTCAAGGTGTGGATATGATCGTGGAAGGATTTGAAGAGGTGGATACCCGTTTTATGCTTCGGGTGTTCTGGCGGTATCATCACATTCCCTGGATCATCACAGAAACCCCTCGGTGCCTGATCCGGGAACTGGAATTAGCCGATGTAAAACAGCTTTTTGAACTCTATGAGAAACCGGGGATCACAGAATTTGTGGAACCACTTTTTCCATGGAAAGAGGAACTAGAGTATGAAAAAGCATATATTGAAAATATATACCGGTATCAGGAATTCGGAACCTGGCTGGTATTTCATAAAGAGACAGGGCAGCTCATAGGTAGGGCTGGTTTTGAGCAGAGGGAGTTAGAAGACGGAGCAGGGCTGGAAATGGGCTACATTATCGCGCCGGAATATCAGAACCAGGGCTATGCCACAGAAGTCTGTCAGGCATTAATGCAGTACGCCTGGGAAAATCTGGAATATGAAGATGTAAATTGTCTCATTCAAAAAGGGAATACTGCTTCTATCCATTTAGCGGAAAAACTGGGATTTACCTTTCAAAAAGAGACAGAAATCACCGGAGAACCTATGGAATGGTATAGAAAAGCACTTAGATTTTGACAAATTATTGCTTTTTAGAAAGAAATAAAATATAATAGAAACACTTATAAATTGGGAAAGTAGAAACGAAAAGCAGGTGAGTCAAGTGGCAGACATTACTACAGAAGAATTAGAGCGGCTGGAGCGGGAGTTTCATTCCAGTGCGGAAAGCATTAAATCTATTAAAGAATTTGTTAGCCCGGAAGATCTGTATGAGGAGTTAATTCACAGTATTCGCAAGTATCATCCTTCCGCAGATATTTCTCTGGTGGAGAAAGCATATAAGGTTGCTTATGATGCTCATGAGGGACAGGTGCGCAAATCAGGAGAAGCTTATATCATTCATCCTCTTTGTGTAGCTATTATTCTTGCGGAATTAGAGTTGGATAAAGAGACGATTGCCGCAGGTCTTCTTCATGATGTCCTTGAAGATACCATTATGACAGATCAGGAGATCATTGATGAGTTCGGAGAAGAAGTTCTTCTGTTAGTAGATGATGTTACCAAATTAAAGAACCTGCATTTATCAGAAGGAGAGAAGAAAGCCCACGATAAGAATGCGGATCGTCTGGAAATGCAGGCAGAGAACCTGCGTAAGATGTTCCTTGCTATGGCGAAGGATATCCGTGTTATCATGATCAAGCTGGCAGACCGCCTTCATAATATGCGTACTATGCGCTATCAGTCAAAAGAAGCCCAGGTTCGCATTGCCCGTGAGACTCAGGAAATCTACTGCCCAATTGCTCAGAGACTTGGTATCAGTAAGATCAAGATCGAATTAGAAGATCTTTCTTTAAAATATTTGAATCCGGAAGCTTATTATGACCTGGTAGAGAAGGTTGCCATGCGTAAAGATGTTCGGGATGGTTATGTACAGAGTCTGGTAGATGAAGTTCGGAAGAATGTAGATGAGGCTGGAATCAAAGCAGACATCTCAGGAAGAGCGAAGCACTTCTTTAGTATTTATAAGAAGATGGTGAATCAGGATAAGACCATCGACCAGATCTATGACTTATTTGCAATTCGTATTTTAGTAGATAATATCAAAGACTGTTATGCGGTTCTGGGAATCATGCATGAGAAATACAAACCGATCCCAGGTCGTTTCAAAGACTATATCGCTATGCCGAAGCCGAATATGTATCAGTCTTTGCATACCACTTTGATCGGACCGAGTGGTCAGCCTTTTGAGATCCAGATCCGTACCTTTGAGATGCACCGTACCGCAGAATATGGTATCGCTGCCCATTGGAAATACAAAGAGACCAATAACGGCAATGCCACTTCTACCACTGTAACAGAGGAAGAGAAGTTAAGCTGGCTCCGCCAGATCTTAGAGTGGCAGAGAGATATGTCCGATAACAGAGAATTCATGAGTCTGTTAAAGAGTGACCTGGATCTGTTTTCTGACACAGTATTCTGTTTTACGCCATCAGGAGATGTAAAGAACCTGCCAAATGGTTCTACTCCGATCGATTTTGCTTATAGTATTCATTCTGCTGTAGGTAACAAGATGGTTGGCGCGAAAGTCAATGGAAAACTGGTGCCGATCGATTATGTGATCCAAAACGGTGATCGTCTGGAAGTGATCACTTCCCAGAACTCTAAGGGACCAAGCCGAGACTGGTTGAATATCGTTAAGAGCACTCAGGCAAAGAATAAGATCAACCAGTGGTTCAGAAGTGAATTAAAAGAAGAAAATATCCTGCGTGGAAAAGAATTAATGATAGCTTATGCCAAAGCCAAAGCCATTAATTTCCCGGATATCAATAAAGCCGAGTATCAGGAAAAGATCCTTCGGAAATATGGTTTCCATGATTGGAACTCCTGTCTTGCCACCATTGGTCATGGCGGACTAAAAGAAGGTCAGATCGTAAACCGTATGTATGAGGAATACAAGAAAGACCATATCGTTCCTATGACTGACGAAGATGTTATGGAAGCGATTGCTGAGAGTAAGCCTCAGGAAGCACCGAAGAAATCCAGAAGTGGAATCGTAGTAAAAGGACTTTACGATGTGGCGGTGCATTTTTCTAAATGTTGTAGTCCTGTACCAGGAGATGAGATCGTAGGATTTGTTACTCGTGGACGTGGCGTTTCTATCCATCGGACCGATTGTATTAACGTGCTGAATCTTTCGGAGATAGAAAGAGATCGTTTGATCGAAGCAGAATGGCAGGCAGGTGCAGAAAGCTCAACCTTCGGGGAGTACCATGCAGATATCAAGATTTACTGTCAGGACAGAGCAGGCCTTCTGGTGGATATTACCCGTATTTTTACCGAACGGGATATCAATATCAGCGGCATCCATTCTAAGACCAGCAAACAGGGAATTGCTACCATTGATGTGTCCTTTAACACAAAGGGACGGGAGCAGATCAATAGTCTGGTAGAAAAAATACGTCAGATCGACAGCGTGATCGATATAGAAAGAACCACCGGCTAGACTTGGTGGTTCTTAATTTAATCAAACGGAGGTACCCACATGGGTAAGTTAAAGATAAATCAGTATGTGGTTGGTGCAGTGCAGACCAATTGCTATTTTGCAATAAATGACGAGACAAAAGAAACTTTGATCGTGGATCCGGGCGACAATGCCAAGCAGTTGGCGGATCGGATCAGACAGGAGGAATTAAAGCCGGTGGCAGTGCTTTTGACCCATGGACATTTTGACCATGCAGGCGGAGCCGCAGAGCTGGCAAGAGAATTTCAGATTCCGGTTTATGCTCATGAAGATGAGAAAGAGACCTTGGAAGATCCGAAATTAAACGTAAGCTGGATGATGGGAAAAGAAGAGCATTTTTCTGCGGATGAATTTGTGGCGGATGAACAGGAATTGGATCTGGCAGGATTTCATATTCGGGTACTCCATACACCGGGGCATACCGTAGGAGGCTGCTGCTACTATCTTCCATATGAAGACGTGGTCTTTTCCGGAGATACCCTGTTTTGCATGTCTGTAGGAAGAACCGATTTTCCAAAAGGAAGTATGTCTTCCATCGTGCGCTCTATTAAAGAAAAGCTTATGGTTTTGCCGGAGCGCACCATTGTTTATCCGGGACATAATGATGTGACAACTATTGAAAACGAGAGGATGTATAACCCTTATATATGATAATCGTAAATTTTAATAAACCAGAATTTGAATATGATGTCCATTCCCTGATCAAGGCTTTTTTCCCGAAAGAGAATGTGGAGATGTATTACACCTGCTCTCCGGAAGAGGTCAGTGATCAGAATGTGGCGTGTACCCATAGAAATATGGAAGATCTGACTCAGGAAGAATTAGCTGACGTAACAGCTACTTTTTCCATTCATTATGAGGAAGATCACATTCAGATCTTATGGGACAATGAAGAAAAAGCGAAATTTACAGTGGATTTTTCTGATAGGAGAGAGACTAAGAATCGCCTTAAGCAGAATCTGTACGAACTCCTGGAAAAAGGCAGTGGACAGACCCTTCCTTGGGGAACGCTTACGGGAATCCGCCCTACTAAGATCCCTATGAAATTAATGGAAGAGGGCAAGAGTCGGGAAGAGATCGCTTCTTATATGAAGGAAACTTATCTGGCAACCGATGAGAAGATCCAGCTTAGTATGGATATTGCAGAACGGGAGCGGAAGCTGTTATCTAAGATTGATTATGAAAATGGATACAGTCTTTATATTGGAATCCCATTTTGCCCAAGCACCTGTCTGTACTGTTCCTTTACTTCCTATCCGCTAGGAGCGTGGAAGGATAAAGTTGACGCGTACTTGGATGCCTTAGAGAAAGAAATTGATTTTACAGTAGAGACCTGTAAGAATAAAAAATTAAATTCCGTATACATTGGGGGAGGAACCCCTACTACTTTAGAGCCTTATCAGTTGGACAGGCTCATTACAAAGATCCAGAACAGTTTCTCTTTTGAGGACTGTGTGGAATTTACCGTAGAGGCAGGCAGACCGGACTCTATCACCAGAGAGAAGTTACAGGTATTAAAAGACCACGGAATCGACCGGATCTCTATTAATCCCCAGACTATGAAGCAGCGAACCTTGGAGATCATCGGGCGACACCATACGGTAGACCAGACCATAGCTTGTTACAAGATGGCAAGAGAACTTGGTTTTGAGAATATCAATATGGATCTGATCTTAGGATTACCGGATGAGAGCATTGAAGATGTTCGTCATACTATGGAAGTGTTGAAGGAGTTAGATCCGGACAACATCACCATTCATTCTTTGGCATTAAAGAGAGCTGCAAGACTGAATATTTTCAAGGATTATTATAAAGATATGCAGATGGAAAATACCCAGGAGCATATGGATCTCTGTGCAGAGTACTGTAAAGAAATGGGGCTGGCGCCTTATTATCTCTACCGTCAGAAGAGCATGGCAGGCAATATGGAGAATGTGGGCTATGCCAAATCCGGAAAAGCCGGAGTTTATAATATCTTGATTATGGAAGAAAAACAGACTATAATTGCTCTTGGTGCAGGAGCTACAACAAAGTTCGTGCTGCAGGAGACCAATCCGGACGGAAGCCGTCGGATCGAGCGAGTTGAAAATGTAAAAGACGTAAAGAATTATCTGGAACGCATTAATGAAATGATCACCAGAAAAAGGAATAAAATGGAGGAAGTAAAATGGCATTAAGTAAGAAACCGGTTAACGGTATGAAAGATATATTACCAGCAGAAATGGAAATCCGAGATTACGTTACCAGCGTGATCAAGGAAACATATAGAAGTTTCGGATTTACCCCAATTGAGACTCCTTGCATGGAGAATATTGCAAACTTAAGCAATAAGCAGGGTGGCGAAAATGAGAAACTCATTTTTAAAGTATTAAAACGTGGTGAGAAGTTAAACTTAGAAACCGCAACAGAAGAAAGTGATGTAGTAGATTTTGGTATGCGTTACGACCTGACTGTACCTCTTTCTCGTTTCTATTCCAACAATGCAAATAATCTGCCAACACCTTTTAAGGCATTACAGATTGGAAGCGTTTGGAGAGCAGACCGCCCACAGAGAGGACGTTATCGTCAGTTTACCCAGTGTGATATTGATATTTTAGGTGAGCCAAGCAACTTAGCAGAGATCGAGTTGATCACTGCTACAACCACTACCATTGGCAAACTTGGTTTTAAGAATTTTGAGATCCGTATCAACGAGAGAAGGATCTTAAAAGCAATGGCTGCTTACAGCGGATTTGCAGAAGAAGATTATGACAGTGTATTTATCACTTTAGATAAGATGGACAAGATTGGCACAGAAGGCGTAGCAGCAGAACTGGCTGAGAATGGTTATGCAAAAGAGTCTATCGACAAATACTTAAATCTCTTTGAATTATTAGCAGAGAAAAAAGATGTATCAGAAGGTGTTACTTTCTTAGCAGAGACCTTAGGAGATTATCTGGATGAAGAAGTAGTTAAGAATATGACAGAGATCGCTACTGCAGTCAATGCCACAAAAGCAGCAGAATTTAATTTAGTATTCGATCCTACTTTAGTAAGAGGAATGAGCTATTATACAGGAACCATCTTTGAGATCTCTATGCCAGAGTTAGGAGCAGCCTGCGGTGGAGGCGGACGTTATGATAAGATGATCGGTAAATTTACCGGAAAAGACGTTCCAGCCTGTGGATTTTCCATTGGATTTGAGAGAATCATCCTGCTTTTGATGGAAAGCGGATTCAAGATTCCGGAAAGTCCAAAGAGAGTGGCTTATCTGGTAGAGAAGAATTACCCGGCAGACAAGCTGGTTGATGTTATGACTCAGGCAAAAGAAGCCAGAGAAAATGGACAGCAGGTACTGGTAGTTCGCATGAACAAGAACAAGAAGTTCCAGAAAGAACAGCTGACCAATGAAGGATACGAAGAGTTTGTAGAATTTTTCAATAATTAATATTAAAGGAGATTATCATGGCAGAATCAATGAAAGGCTTACACAGAAGCCATAGATGTACAGAAGTATCTTCTTCCAATGTGGGAGAAAATGTTACCGTCATGGGATGGGTACAGAAGAGAAGAAATTTAGGAAGTCTGATCTTTATTGACTTAAGAGATAGAAGTGGAATTTTACAGATCGTTTTTGATGAGAACAGCGTTGGAACAGATGGTTTTGAGAAGGCTGGAACCTTAAGAAGCGAATTCGTTGTAGCAATCGAGGGAACTGTTCAGAAGCGTTCTGCAGCAGTGAATGAAAACTTAAAAACTGGAGATATTGAAGTT
The DNA here is from genome assembly GCA_017623935.1 of Agathobacter sp. Lineage (GTDB taxonomy): Bacteria > Bacillota > Clostridia > Lachnospirales > Lachnospiraceae > Roseburia. The sequence continues at coordinate 11,227 of JAGAOC010000037.1, forward strand.
ATAGCAACCAGTATCCGTATTTTATCTGAGTCTCAGACACCACCTTTCCAGATTGAGGAAAACTCTCAGACTAAGGAAGAGATTCGTCTGAAATATCGTTATCTGGACTTAAGAAGACCGGATATCCAGAGCAATCTTATGCTCAGAAGCAAAGTTCTCCGTCTTATGAGAGACTTTATGGATGATGAAGGATTCTTAGAGATTGAGACTCCTATCTTATGTAAATCTACTCCAGAAGGAGCAAGAGATTATTTAGTACCAAGCCGTGTACATCAGGGCAATTTCTATGCACTGCCACAGTCTCCACAGCTTTTCAAACAGCTGTTAATGGCTTCCGGATACGATCGTTATTTCCAGATCGCCCGTTGTTTCCGTGATGAGGACCTTCGTGCAGACCGTCAGCCGGAATTTACTCAGGCAGATATGGAATTATCTTTTGTAGATATTGATGATGTCATTGATGTAAATGAAAGATTATTACAGTATGTATTTAAAGAGGCAATCGGTGTAGATGTGGCTCTTCCACTTCCAAGAATGCCTTGGCAGGAAGCAATGGATCGTTTTGGTTCTGATAAGCCGGATACCCGTTTTGGAATGGAACTCTGTGATGTTTCTGATACTGTAAAAGGATGTGGATTCTCTGTATTTACAGGAGCATTAGAAGCTGGCGGATCTGTTCGCGGTATCAATGTAGAAGGACAGGCTGGCATGCCACGTAAGAAGATCGACAAGCTGGTGGAATTTGCAAAAGGCTATGGTGCAAAAGGTCTGGCATATCTGGCAGTGAACGAAGATGGTACTTACAAATCTTCTTTTGCAAAATTCATGACAGAAGAAGAACTGGCTGCATTAGTTGAGAGAATGAATGGTAAGCCAGGAGATCTGCTTCTTTTTGCTGCAGATAAAAATAAGATCGTATGGAATGTTCTTGGTGCGCTTCGTCTGGAATTAGGCGAGCAGTTAGGACTGATCGATGAAAATCAGTACAATTTCTTATGGGTAACTGAGTTCCCATTATTAGAGTGGTCTGAGGAAGAGAACCGTTTCATGGCAATGCATCATCCATTTACTATGCCTATGGAAGAAGACTGGGATCAGATCGATACTAACCCTGGTGCAGTTCGTGCAAAAGCATATGATATCGTATTAAACGGAACTGAGCTTGGTGGCGGTTCTGTCCGTATCCATCAGGATGACATTCAGGAGAAGATGTTTGAAGTATTAGGCTTTACTAAAGAGCGTGCTCATGAACAGTTCGGATTCTTGTTAGACGCATTTTCTTATGGTGTACCTCCTCATGCAGGACTGGCATACGGTGTGGACAGAATGGTAATGCATATGGTTCATGCAGATTCTATCCGTGATGTGATCGCATTCCCTAAGGTAAAAGATGCTTCAGATCTTATGACTGCTGCACCTGGAACTGTAGATGAGAAACAGTTGGAAGAACTGGGAATTGCTATTACTGTTTCCGAAGAAGGAGAAGAATAATTTGAACAAAAAGAAAGCAGCTTTCATAGGAGTAGGGATTCTGATCTTAATATTGATCGGGGGAATTGTGGCTGGTTTTGTGATCATGACCAAGCAGATGAAGGAGATCACCAACCAGTTGGTATATCTGCAGGATACCTCTGACATTATTCAGTCAGACTTAGGAGGTCTGCAGAGCGACATCAAAAAGACCTTAGAAGAAGAGAATAGTATGGTGGAAAACTACTCCATTGAGGTGCTGGATACAGATTTTTCTGCTGGTACTTATACGGTACAAGTAGAAGTCATTCCGAAAGAATACACAGACCAGACAAAGGCCAGTGTGTTCTTTGGAACCAAAGAATATCCGCTGACTTTGAATGGGTATACCTATCAGGGAAAGGTGGTCCTTTCCACGAAGGAATCCTATGATGGAAACGTAACCTTTTTGTTTCGCAATGGAGAAAAGAAATCTACGGAAGTGCTGAAAAACTATGTGGGTTTTATCACTGGATTTGATAATGTCCTGCGAGGAACATTAGAAAAGACTCCCCAGTTTTCCCAAGGAACCATACAGGTTAACAGTCAGCTGGAGTTTGATCTGCAGGGGGCTGGAAATTTTGAATTCTCCAGTTTGATGTGTGTTGTAGAAAAAGGCGAAGAAACCATTTATGAAAAAGAACTTCTGACGGAAGAACCAGAAGAAGAGCCGGAAGCGGTGGACTTTTTCCAGGGAATGGGAGACGGCGATGAAGTAGTTTCTACTGAGGCTGTAGCAGAAAAAGAAGTGCCGGTGGAACCGGTTGCCGGATTAGTGGGAACTGTTATGATCGAAGCAGAACAGGAAGTAGAGCCTGGTGAAGAAGTGCGGATCTACTTAAAAGCAGTGTCCACAGACGGATATACATTTATCTATGACATTTTCCAGGGAACTACTGGAGAGGAAGAAGGATTTACAGAAGAAAGTCTTTTAACAGTGCAGTCTTTCTATGTGCAGGATAAAAAGGGCGGAATCCTTATGTTGGATTAGTTGGAGATTATGATGGAACTGAAGTTATACGAGGGAAGACCCCAGACAAATGAAGGGAGACAGGATAAAGAAATCCGAGTTTATGATTTATTGGATGAATTGGAAATTTCGTTTCAGAGAACTGACCATGAAGTAACAAATACCATGGAAGCCTGTAATGAGATTGACAAGATTCTTGAGGTATTGATCTGTAAGAATTTGTTTCTGTGTAATCGGCAGAAAACAAATTTCTATCTTCTGATGATGCCGGGGGATAAACCTTTTAAGACGAAGGAACTTTCTGCTCAGATTAATTCTGCAAGACTTTCTTTTGGGGCAGAAGAAGATATGGTAAGATACCTGAATACCCATCCAGGTTCTGTCAGTGTCATGGGACTTATGAATGATGTCGAGAATAAAGTTCAGCTTCTCATTGATGAAGATGTGCTAAAGGGGGAGTATCTAGGTTGTCATCCTTGTATCAATACTTCTAGTCTTAAGCTGAAGACCGAAGATGTCTTGAAAAAATTTCTCCCAGCAGTTCATCATGAGCCGGTGATCGTAAGACTGACTGGCGAAGTATGATCAAGTGTAAAAGATATGAGTGTTCTAAAGGGACAATAAAACCCACGAGAGGTATACTCGTGGGTTCATATTTTATATACAGCTATTGTATACGTTTAAATTAAAATAAAACGTCTTAGACTTTGGAATGTTTGCTGGAAAAATTAAAAGGGTGCAAATAATCTGCAAGTAGCCGTAATTCCTACTCCTGCGTATCTGTATTTCTTAATTTGCTATACATATGCAGGTAGTCTGTTAACATAGCCTTCTCATTTTCATCTTTTGAGGTCATGATTTCCATTATGGAATTTGGAAATAATAAAGAACAATCCTGAGATGGATTGCCGTGAATGATATAATCTAAATTACAATCAAACAATTCAGCAACAAAATCTAATTTATCTAAGGAGAGAGAAGATAGTCCGCGTTCTACTTCGCTACAATGCTTTACAGAAATATCCAGCTTTTCTGCCAATTGTTCCTGTGTCATATGGCGGTCTCTTCTTAATTCAGCAATTCGACCACCCAGTTTACAATAATCTATCATAATATTCTCCTTTTCCTATGGGTTCTTTAGTAAGTAATTTCCAATTCTCTCTCTATTTATTCTAAGGAGCGAGAGGTTTATTCTGAACAACGTTTAATGTGTATAAAGGATAACTTTTTGAGTTGAAATAGGAACTTTAAGGTGTATGATGGATTACGTACAAGGAAAATTTGTCTGATTTCAATTTAAAAAAAACTTAATTTATAGTATACTATTTGACATGAGAATTAGAAATATATGAAGTATCTGATAAGTAGTTTATAGTATTTAAAAAGTTTTAGAAAAAAGTTAAAAGTTTTAATAAATAATGACATTCTTCGTGGTTTGTTGATTGGAGAGTGGATTTTGGGACAGTAAATACGGTATAGTGTTACATAATATAAAAAGTAAGAGGTAGTATATGTTTACAACAATTGAGTTATTTGCCGGTGCAGGTGGTTTGGCACTGGGGGTTGAACAGGCAGGATTTCGAACGTTAGGATTAGTAGAATTTGATAAGGATGCTTGTGATACATTAAGGAAGAATAGACCGAATTGGAATGTGATTTGTGATGATATAGCAAACGTTTCTGCAAAGGATTTGGAGGAGTTGTTTCACTTGAAAAAAGGGGAGTTAGATCTGCTATCAGGCGGAGCTCCATGTCAGGCTTTTTCGTATGCAGGAAAGCGCTTGGGATTGGAAGATGCAAGAGGTACATTATTTTACCATTATGCAGTTTTTTTAGAAAAACTGCAGCCCAAAATGTTTTTGTTTGAAAATGTTAGAGGGCTTCTTACGCATGATGGGGGAAAAACATATAAGACAATTTTAGATATTTTTGAAAAAACAGGTTATGTAATTCAGAAGTCTGTTTTAAATGCATGGGACTACGGTGTTGCACAAAAGAGGGAGCGGTTAATCACTATAGGCATACGTAAGGATTTGAGTGATCAAGTGCATTACTCCTTTCCGGAGCCACACAAGTATAGACCAGTGCTAAGAGATGTTCTTAAAGATGTTCCTGACAGTATTGGTATCCCATATGGAGAGAATAAAAGGAAAATTTTTGAATTAGTGCCGCCAGGAGGCTATTGGAGAGATATTGATCCAGAAATTGCCAAAGCGTATATGAAAAGTTGTTGGGATATGGAAGGAGGGAGGACTGGGATTTTGCGAAGAATGAGTATGGATGAACCTTCTTTAACAGTATTAACGTCTCCATCTCAGAAACAGACGGAACGTTGCCATCCTTTAGAGGCAAGACCATTTACAGTAAGAGAAAATGCACGATGTCAAAGTTTTCCAGATGAATGGGAATTCTGTGGAAGCGCTATGTCGCAATATAAACAGGTTGGAAATGCAGTACCTGTCAATCTCTCATATGAGGTGGCAAAGAAAATAGTGGAAGCTTTGGAGGGAGATAGAGGATGGAATGGAAAATAAAATATATTTCAAAAGAAGATTTTACCAGTCATGTTAGAAAAACGATAGAAAAATATGGAACGAAGTTGGAGCCATTTGATATTAAACGTTTCAATAGTAATATTATTGATCCGATTAAATTAATATTTGATAAAACTGTATATCAATCTAGTTGGGAAGAAATTGTTAGTAAAGAAATATTTAGACAAAGGGATAAGGGGAATAATAATGATATAGGTTATTTTCATCAGGGAATTTTTCAATATATAAAAAACTGCCATGTGCCACAAAATGGTAAGGAAGGAGGTTGGGATGTGATTTATACAAATCCCGCCGGAATTGAATTTCCGGATGGAGGTTTTGTTCATAAAATTTATGTTGAGATGAAGAACAAACATAACACAATGAATTCGGCTTCTGCGGGAAAGACATACATAAAAATGCAACATCAATTATTGAATGATGATGATTGTGCGTGTTTTTTGGTGGAAGCAATAGCGCAACGATCTCAGAATATTAAATGGGAAACAACAGTCGATGGAAAAAAAGTTTCTCATAAAAATATTAGACGTGTGAGTTTAGATAAATTTTATGAATTAGTTACAGGAGAGAAAGATGCTTTTTTCCAAATGTGCATGGCGTTACCGCAAATTATCAAAGAAGTTGTGGAAAGTAATGGAGAACTGACGAGTTCAAAAGACATAGTATTAGAACAATTGCAAAATCTTGCCAATTCATTATGTGGAGAATCAGAAGACTTGTCAATGGCAGTTGCAGTGTATATGCTTGGATTTAGCACATATACTGGGTTTAAAAACATTATGGAAGATATTACTTCGGAAAAAGAAATAAATTTAAATAGAATTTATAAATTTGTCGAAATGAATAATTTGCATCAAAAATAACGGATGGAATAGGGATAAATGAAATTAAAATACAAAAGGAGAGTAAAAGAATGGAATTCAACGTAAACAGCACATTTTTGTATGTGGTTGCCATTGCAGTCATCCTATTCGTTTTAGCACAATCTTTCTTCTTTCTGATTCGTGCTTATCGAAGAGGGAAAGAGCTGGGAATGGAGACCGCAAAACTGAAAAAGACAATTATTTCAACGGTTGTCTTCACGATTGCTCCGGCAATCTCCATCTTAATTGGAATCGTAACTTTATCGAAATTCTTGGGTATTCCACTGCCATGGATCCGTATGAGTGTTATCGGAGCCATTACTTATGAGCTTCCGGCAGCAACTTCTACAGCGAATGCATTGGGAATCTCGCTGGCAGAGACGATCACAGATCCGAAGACTTATTCTGCCATTGCCTGGGTAATGACCTTAGGAATCATGCCAAGTATCATCCTGCCACCGATCCTTATGAAGAAGATCAACAAAGGCGTATTTAACATGAAAAACAAGGATAGTAAATGGGGAGACCTTTTTATGACATCCCTGTTCCTTGGAATGATCTCTGCTTTTCTTGGAATGGTCTTTGCGGACATCCGAAGCGGAATCGCAGGCTGGATACCGGTATTCGTACTTTTGGTATCTGCGGCAATCATGGGAATCTGTGGTCTGTTGATCAAGAAATTCAACATGAAATGGCTGGAAACTTATGCGCTGGCGATCAGTATGGTCGGTGCAATGATCTTTGCGGGAATCATTACTCCGCTGCTGGGATAGGAGGAAATTAAGATGAGTAAATATATGAAAGATACCGATCGGTATGGAAAAATCTGGATCTGGACAGCAGCAGTAGTAGTACTTATGGTCCCAGCAGTAATTTGTATCTATTATAATGCTTGGCCAGAAGGAACGGCTGTGTTAAAAGGTCTGCTTGGCGTAGCTCCAATCTATTGGACCGTAGGAGTGATCGAAGTAATTACCTATACTCCAATGTTGGGAACTGGTGGAACTTATCTGGCATTTGTAACTGGAAATCTTACCAGCTTAAAGGCTCCAAGTGCTTTAAATGCCATGGAAAATGCAGAAGTAAAGCCTGGATCAGAAGAGGGAGAAGTTATTTCCACAATTGCGATCTCAACCTGTTCTATCGTAACCACTTTGGTATTGGTAGTGGGAGTGTGTGCGCTGTCTTTTGTTGCACCAATCTTAAATTCGCCAGTATTAGAACCTGCGTTTAACAATATCCTGCCAGCATTATTTGGAGGACTTGCAGTGGTATATGTAAGCAAGAATTGGAAGATCGCCTTGGCACCACTGATCTTCATGGTGATCTTATTCTTATGCGTTCCATCTTTGGCAAGTTCTGTAGGAATCCTTGTTCCTGTAGGCGTCATTATTTCATTAGTATCAGCAAGGATTCTTTATAAGAAAGGACTGGTATAATGAAAGGGATAATCATAGCTAGTGTTATAGTTGGAATTATATTATTATTTGTGGCAGTCATACTGGTGCGGACATTTCTGTTTAAGCCGGAAGAACTTCCCTTTGTGGAGGCGGAGAACATTTCTTTAAATGAAGAAAAGATCGTGTCAGATATGGCGGATATGATCCGCTGTAAAACCGTTTCTAATAGAGATGAAACATTGGTGGATTGGGCGGAGTATTCCAAGTTCCAGGAATTGCTGAAAGAGCGTTTCCCGAATATTCATAAGAAATGTCAGTTGGAGAAAGTAGGAAAAACAGGATTATTGTATTACCTTCCAGGAAGATCTTCTGATAAGCCATCAGTGTGCATGGCACATTATGATGTAGTTCCAGTAGATGAAGAAGGATGGAGTAAGCCTGCTTTTGAAGGAACGATCGAAGAGAATTGTATCTGGGGCAGAGGAACTTTAGATACCAAGGGAACCCTGTGCGGTGTCATGGAAGCCTTAGAGCAGCTTTTGGATAAAGAGTATGTACCGGAAAACGATCTCTATTTATCTTTTTCCGGAGAAGAAGAGATAGATGGGGATTCCTGTGCAGATATCGTTACTTATCTGGAGAAAAAAGGAATCAAGCCTGCCATTGTGGTAGATGAAGGCGGAGCTGTAGTTGACCATGTATTTCCGGGAGTGGATCGGGAATGTGCCTTGATCGGAATCAGTGAAAAAGGTAGCGTAAATATGAACTTTTCTATGGACTCCCAGGGTGGTCATGCCTCAACCCCACCGGTGCATACCATCTTAGGTCAGTTAAGTGAAGCTGTAACTAAAATAGAAAAGAATCCATTTAGACGTCAGTTGACTAAACCAGTCAAAGAAATGTTTGATACATTAGGAAGACATTCCAATTTTCTGTATCGAATGATCTTTGCAAATCTATGGTGTTTCTTGCCGGTTTTAGACATGATCTGTAAGAGATCAGGCGGAGAATTAAATGCCATGATGCGTACCACTGTGGCAGTGACTCGTATGGAAGGAAGCAAGGCTTACAATGTCCTTCCACCAAAGGCATCCTTCGGGATCAATATGCGTCTCTTGGGAGAAGATACCATAGATTCTGCTACAGAATATTTGAAAAAAGTCATTGGAAATGACAAGATCACTTCAAGTATGGTCAATGGTATGAATCCATCTATCTGTTCCGATACCTCCTGCGAGGAATGGGACAAACTGAAAATGGCGATCCATAAGACTTGGCCGGAAGCCATCGTCTCTCCATATTTAATGATGGCGTGTAGTGATTCCAGACATTACTGTAGGATCACAGATCGGGTATATCGTTTTTCAGCCATGCGATTGTCCAAAGAGGAAAGAGCAATGATCCATGGAAATGATGAAAGGATACCAATTGAAACACTTCTTAAGACAGTAGAATTTTACATAAATCTTTTAAGATCATTATAGTAGTGTATAATTTTGTGCATATTTTGAGAATAAAGGCTATGGAATTGGTAGGGGAATAGGCGGTATAATTTAGAAAAATGAATGGAGAGGGGACATACCATGATCGTACCAAAGCATTATGAGAATCTGCACATTTTGCATGAAAATACAATGCCGGATAGAGCTTATTACATTCCGGCTTCCGAGAGAATGAATTGTCTTGTGGAAGAGAGAGAAAAATCTGATCGAATCCAAATGTTAAATGGGGAGTGGGCATTTCGATATTTTGACAGTATCTATCAGCTCACTGAGAATTTTTACGAAGAAGAGTATTCCTTGGAAGCTTTTGACAAGGTACAGGTGCCGGGAGTATGGCAGAATCAGGGCTATGACTGTCACCAGTACACCAACTTGAAGTATCCGTTTCCTTTTGATCCACCTTATGTGCCAAAGGAGAATCCATGTGGAGCGTATGTTAAAGAGTTCGAATATCATAAAGAAGAAAAAGCACCGGAAGTTTATCTGAATTTTGAAGGGGTGGATTCCTGCTTCTATGTCTGGATCAATGGAAGCTATGTAGGATACAGTCAGGTGGCTCATTCCACCAGTGAATTTCACATTACTGAGTTTTTAAGAGAAGGAAGCAACCGACTGGCAGTCCTGGTATTAAAATGGTGTGATGGAAGTTATCTGGAAGATCAGGATAAATTCCGAATGAGTGGGATCTTTCGAGATGGGTATTTGCTGAAACGACCAGAAGAAGGAATCTATGATTATTTTGTACATACCCAGATAGAAGAGGAAAACGCTCAGATTCAGGTAGAGTTTCAGTATTTGAATAAGCCGGTATCTACGAAAATTTCTTTATACGATCAGGCAGGAAATTTAGTAGTAGCCGCAGAAAATGAAGGGACTTTGACGGCAGATTCCAGCGATCCTTATGGAAACGCTCTTCAGATGGAAGTGAAAACACCTCATCTGTGGAATCCGGAATCTCCATATCTCTATGAAATGGTCATAGAGACCGAGGATGAGGTCATTACAGAACAATTAGGAATCCGTAAGATCGAGATTTGTGATACCAAAGTAATCTTTAATGGAAAAGCAATTAAGTTCCAAGGAGTAAACCGTCATGATTCTGACCCGGTCAGCGGATTTACCATTAGCATTGAGCAGATGAAAAAAGATCTGCTCATGATGAAACAGCATAACTTTAATGCAATCCGTACCAGTCATTATCCAAATTCGCCGATCTTCTATCAACTTTGTGATCAGTATGGATTTTGGGTCATAGACGAGGCAGATATCGAGGCTCATGGACCTGCAGAATTTTTCTATACCAATATGGAGTGGGAATACAGAAAAAGTCGCTGGCATGAGACCATTGCAGATAATCCGGAATTTACTGAGGCAATCGTAGACCGGGTAAAACGGTGCGTACATCGAGATAAGAATCGAACCAGTGTCATTATCTGGTCTATGGGAAATGAAAGTGCATATGGATGTACTTTTGAGGAGGCTTTGAAATGGACAAAAGAATTTGATCCTTCCCGACTGACTCATTACGAAAGTGCACTTTATGCCAATCCGGAGAAGAAGTCTGATTTTTCCAATTTAGACCTCTATAGTAGAATGTATCCTTCTTTGGAGGAAATGAGAAAGTATGCGGCAAAGGATCCGGATAAGCCAATGATCTTATGTGAGTATTGTCACGCCATGGGAAATGGACCGGGAGATTTAGAAGACTATTATCAGCTTTTTATGGAGCAGGATATTTTCTGCGGAGGTTTCGTGTGGGAATGGTGTGATCACGGAATCCACCATGGTAAGGCAGAGAACGGAAAAGACATTTTCTATTACGGAGGAGATCATGGAGAGACAGTACATGATGGTAACTTCTGCATGGATGGATTGGTGTATCCGGATAGAAAACCACATACGGGACTGTTGGAATATAAAAACGTCCATAGACCGGTAAGGGTAGTGGACTTTGATCAGAAGGATCAGGTTCTGACCCTTAAGAACTGCCTCCAGTTTACGGATCTGCAGGATAATATCTTGATTACTTATGAAGTAAACTGTGATGGAAAGATCACAGAGACTGGAACTTTAAGCAACGTACAGGCGGCTCCGGGCGAAAACGTGCAGATTAAGATTTCTTTGTCTGTTCCGGAGAAAGGAAAGACTTATCTCAAATTGTACTATAACTCCTTAGGTGCATTACCATTAACCTCACAGGGGGATTGTTTGGGATTTGAAGAAGTCTTACTAGAGAATCAGGATTCCAGAAATCAGACGGTATGCCGTTACCTAGAAGAGATGCAGAACCTGGTGGAGAGCCGCAAGAACCTGAAAACAGACGAAGCGCTGAATATCCAGGACGAAGCTCTGAATGTACAGGCTAGAGCTATTAACATTCAGGATGAGGAACTGTTCCTTACCATAGCAGGAGAGGATTTCTGTTATGTATATGATAAACATAAGGCAGCTTTTTCACAGCTTACCTATGGTGGAAAAGAGTATCTGACAAAGCCTGTGAGTGTGAATATCTGGCGGGCACCAACAGATAATGACCGCAATATTAAGGCGGATTGGAGTAGAGCCTGTTATGATAGAGCAGTGCTGCGGGAATATGATACCATCTGTGAGAAGGCAGATGGTTATGTGAAGATCAGTAGCCGTTGTTCCTTAGGGGCAGATACCATCCAAAAGATCATGGACATTGAAGAAGAGTGGAAGGTTTATGAAGATGGAAAGATCTCCGTTGTCATGAAGGTTAAGAAAAACAGGGAATTCCCGGATCTTCCTAGATTTGGAATCCGTTTATTTTTACAGGATGAGTTCCAAAAAGTGGGTTATTATGGCATGGGACCGGTAGAAAGTTATCAGGATAAATGCAGGGCTTCCAGTCATGGTTATTATGAAGCGGATATTGCAGAAATGCACGAGGATTATATTATGCCTCAGGAGAATGGAAGCCATGTGGATTGCGACGTGGTAACCTTAAGTGATGGTAAGTTCGGACTTACCGCAGTTAGTGATGTACCGTTTTCCTTTAACGCATCCATTTATTCTCAGGAAGAATTAACGGAAAAAATGCATAATTACGAGTTGATCCCAGAGGGCAGCAGTATCCTCTGCCTGGATCACAAGCAAAATGGAATCGGTTCTAACAGCTGTGGCCCATGGTTAGAAGAACCTTACCAGTTTAAAGAAGCTGAATTTACATTTCATATGAACCTGATACCATCTCAGGGATAGTGTTTAGACCACAGAAACATTGCGTTTTCTGTGGTCTTTATGTTATGATATTGTCACTATGCAAAAGTACACAGGAGGAAATATAATGCAACAGGATCAGGGCATTAAAAAAGGAATGTTAGTCATATTCCAGTTCATTGGTGCAATTTTCGTATTAATGGAAATTGTAGCAGTGCTTGGAATGTTAGGGTTAGGACACCCGGTTATTTATATTATCATAGGAGTGTTGCTGCTTTTGTTTGGGTTCTTTTTCCTGAAAAAAGCATATGATACCGTATTGCAGCGAATGTTAGGTCCTATCGATCAGATGGAAGAAGCAGTAAGAGCCATGTCTGAGGGACATTTGGATGAGGTTCAGATCACTTATCTGGAAAATAACGAATTAGGCTTTCTAGCGCAGCACGTTAGATCTTCCATGGAGAAATTAAAACTTATCATAATAGATCTGACTGGGATCATAAGTGAGTTTGCAAAAGGCAATTTTGATGTGGAAGTAGAACACAGAGAAGCCTTTGTGGGAGATTATGAAAAAATCTATACAGAACTTCATAATATGATAAATGTTATTAACCGCACCATTGGCAAGATTGATGTAGTGGCAGGTCAGGTGTCCGGAGATGCTAGCCATCTTACAACAAATTCACTGAATCTCTCAGAGGATGTGTCTAATCAGGCGTTGGTATCCGATTCTGTATTACAGACAGTTACGGAGGTCTCTTCTCAGGTAGATGAGAATACAAAAGCCACTGGACAGGCATATGAGGCAGTTAAGAATATTGAAGTGCAGGCACAGGAAAGTCAGCGGAAAATGAATGAGCTCACAGAAGCCATGAGGACCATCCAGGATGTATCTGATGAGATCCGCATGATCATTGGAGCCATTGAAGAGATTGCAGATCAGACCAACTTACTTTCTTTAAATGCAGCCATTGAAGCAGCAAGAGCCGGAGAAGCTGGAAAAGGATTTGCGGTAGTAGCAGAACAGATCCGTAAACTGGCTGATGATAGTGCCCGTTCCGCAGTAACCACTAAGGAACTGATCGGTAAATCTTTAAACGAGATCGAAAAAGGAAATCAGCTGACCAAGGAGACGGAAGAAGCTCTCGGCCATGTTATGACCGAGTTGGATAACATGGTTTCAGCAGTCAAGAATATCCAGGTAGCATCTGAAAGACAGTCTGAGTCCATGCGGGAAGTGGAAGACAGTATACAGAGTATCAGCAGAGGAATGCAGGGAAGCTGTCAGGCAGCACAGGATACTTCTGCTACCAGTCAGGAGCTTTCAGATCAGGCAAATTCCTTAAAAGAACTGGTATTGCAGTTTAATCTTAGAAGGAATAATTAATGAAAGATCAGACACAGATTCGGGAGATTTCCTGTCAGGGAAGAACAATTGAATATGAGCTTACTCGGAAAAAAGTCAAGAACATTAACCTCAGGATAAAGCCTGAAGGTAAAGTCTGCGTTTCCGCCAGCAGAGCAGTTTCGGTAAGGTATCTGGATGAATTTGTGGCTTCCAAACAGGAATTTATCTTTCAAGCACTAGATAAGTTTGAGGCAAGAAAAAAAGAAGTGATCCCGCCTAAGGTAGAAGTAAGCCGGGAAGTGATCCAGGCAACTTTTGAGGAGATCAGCCGGGAGATCTATCCGCTTTTTCAGCCCTATGGTGTAAAGTATCCTCAGATCAAGATCAGGAAAATGACTTCCAGATGGGGATCCTGTCATTATAATAAAGGAACCATCATCTTAAATACCCGCCTCATAGAAGCACCCAGAGAGAGCATTGAATATGTGATACTTCATGAATTTGCTCATTTTATCCATCCGAATCATTCCAGACAGTTCTATGGACTGGTGGAAAGCCTAATGCCGGATTGGAAGGTTCGAAAGGCAGGACTGGAACATATTTATCTTTAATAAAAATACATCTTCTTAAATTTTTTGCCAAAAAATGTAAGAAAAACATAAGAACTTTGAAAGAGAATCACCAAGTATTCCTCCTCCCTAGCTGATATAATCCTTATAGCAAGGACAAACAGCTAGGGAGGAATTTTTTATGTATGTACAGGTAGCCAATGCAAAAATAGAATATAGAAGGGAAATGCGTAGGAAACAGTTAAGGAACCGGATCGGGTATGTGCTGTTTCTTTTAGCAGGTCTCTTAATGATATATATCTTTCATAATATAGGTACGGGAGACATGGGAAATGCCGGGGCTGGAAATTATTCGCAACTGAAAGATGCTCATTCTGAGATCGATCTGTCCCAGGAAGTGAAAAAGGGAGAGATTCCTTTATTTTTGCAGTGGGATGAACGATGGGGATATGAGAATTACGGAAGCGATTTTATGGCGGTAACAGGTTGTGGACCTACCTGCCTTGCCATGGTCTACTGTGGAGTGACGGGAAAGACGGATCTAAATCCGTACAGTATTGCCCGTAAAGCAGAAAATGAAGGATATTATGTGAAGGGAGCCGGATCTGCTTGGGATATGATGACGGAGCTGGCAGAGGAACTGGGGCTTTGGGCAGAAGAAATGGTCTTTGATGAAGAGCATATTATGAATACCTTAGAAGAGGGAAGCCCGATCATCTGCATTATGGGGCCTGGGGATTTTACGACATCAGGACATTTTATCGTATTAACGGGAGTGGATTCCAATGGGGAGATCTTGGTCAATGATCCAAATAGCCTTAGCAATAGTGAAAGATCCTGGAAATTGGAGGATCTGATGAGCCAGATCCGGAATTTATGGAGTTATAGAGAGGCATAGGCCACTGGAGGGGAAGACGCAAAGAACACGCTATTCTGTTCAAAAACGATACAGTGTGGTTGAATATGGATGAAAAAAAGCAAATTATAATAATTTATTGTGAAAATCATACAAAAATTAGGAGCGAAATTTAATCAAGTATACAAAAATGGAAGTAAAAGGCAATTTTATGTTGCATGTTCGAGAAAAAAGTTTTATAACTAAAGTACAAGGAAATTGAAACGTTTCCAGTTCAACAGGAAAAGGGAGGAACAAAAATGAAAAAGAGAGTTTTAGCATTATTACTTTCAGCAACATGTGTTATGACAATGTTCGCTGGATGTGGTGACAAGGGAACTGGCTCATCAAGTGGAAAGGGATCTGTTTATTACTTAAACTTCAAACCTGAAGCAGATGCAGCTTGGCAGGAATTAGCTAAGCAGTATACAGAGCAGACAGGAGTAGAAGTTAAAGTCGTTACTGCAGCTTCTGGACAGTATGAGCCAACATTATCAGCTGAGATGGCTAAGAGCGGAGCTCCTACATTATTCCAGTGTGGAAATCAGGCAGGTCTTGAGACTTGGAAAGATTACTGCTACGATTTAAAAGACACAGATGTTTACAAAGAAATGACAACAGATGACTTTAACCTTAAGGGAGCAAACGGTGAAGTATACTGTATCGGATATTGCTACGAAGCATTCGGTATCATCGTAAACAAAGCTTTATTAAAACAGGCTGGATACGAAGTATCTGATATTAAAGATTTCGCTTCATTAAAAGCAGTTGCTGAAGATATCACAGCTCGTTCAGAAGAACTTGGATTCTCAGCATTTACATCTGCAGGTCTTGACGGATCTTCTTCTTGGAGATTCTCCGGACACCTTGCAAATATGCCAATGTACTATGAGTTCAACGACAACAACATCACAAGCCAGCCTGCAACTGTAACAGGTGCTTACCTTGAGAACTACAAAGCAATCTGGGATTTATACATCAACAATGCAACATGTGCTCCAAGCGAACTTGCTACAAAGACTGGTGATGAAGCAGAAGCTGAATTCGGACAGGGTAAAGCAGTATTCTACCAGAATGGTACTTGGGAATACTCTAACTTAGTAACTGATACTTCTAAAGGATTTAACATGAACGCAGATGATCTTACAATGATCCCTATCTACTGTGGTGTAGATGGCGAAGAAAATGCAGGTCTTTGCTGCGGTACAGAAAACTGCTGGGCAGTAAATAGCAAATCTTCTGAAGAAGATATCCAGGCTACATTAGACTTCATGAAATGGGTTGTAACATCTGACGAAGGAACAAAGATGATGGCTGAACAGTTTGGACCAATTCCTTTCAAAGCTGCTAAAGAATCTGAGAACGTATTCTTCACAGCAGCTAACAACTACATCAACGATGGAAAATATGTTGTAACTTGGGCATTCAACTACACTCCAAACGTAGATACTTGGAGAGCTGGTGTTGTTGACGCATTATTACAGTACTCTGCTAACGGCGGAAGCTGGGATAACGTTAAGACAGCATACGTAGATGGATGGGCAACACAGTATCAGAATCAGTAAATAAGAGCTTAGGATTGGGGGAGGGTTAACCTTCCCCCTTTTTTATCCCTAAAATGATGCGCATACATAAAATATGTATATTAAAATCTTTAGAGAAATAAAGGATGAATTTTATGAATAAGAAAAAGAAAAAATCATCATCAGCAGGCAGCGCTGGACTTTATACTAAATCCATCCGCAAATGCTTTGTATTATTTATGTTACCAACCTTCGCAGCATTCTGCATTGGCTTTATCTGGCCATTTATTCAAGGTATTTATCTTTCATTCTGTAAATTTACAGTTCCTCAGGATGCAAAGTTTGTAGGATTTGATAACTATATTGAGGCATTAACTGATGCAGGATTCCAGCACTCTTTCTGGTATACAACACTTTTTGCAGTGGTATCCATTATTGCGATTAACGTATTAGCATTTACCGTTGCATATTTCCTTACTCAGAATATCAAGGGTGCAAATGTTTTCCGTACCGTATTCTTTATGCCAAACCTGATCGGTGGTATCGTATTAGGATACATCTGGTCTATGATCTTTGATGGTATTTTATCAAAATATGGTACATATCTTCTTGCAGAGACCAAATACGGTTTCTGGGGAATGTTAATTCTGATGTGCTGGCAGCAGGTAGGTTACATGATGATCATTTACATCGCTGGATTACAGAGTATTTCAGATGATATGATCGAAGCTGCTAAGATTGATGGAGCTAACAAATGGCAGACTCTTTGGAGAATCACAATTCCTAACGTAATGTCTTCTATTACAATCTGTGTTTTCCTGACTCTGACTAACTCATTCAAACTGTTCGACCAGAACCTTGCACTTACCAATGGTATGCCAATCAGCTTCGAAGAAGGCGGCACCATGGTAAATACAACAGAAATGCTGGCTTTGAACATTTATAAGACTTTCTATACTGGTGCAAACAGCCGTGGTGTTGCTCAGGCAAAAGCTGTTGTTTTCTTTATTCTTGTAGCAGTATTAGCATTAGCACAGCTTAGAATGACTCGTGAGAAGGAGGTACAGCAATAGTGAAAGAGAAGAGAAGTTTTGGCAATAAAATGCTTACAGTCATTTTTTCGATCATAAGTGTTATTTATTTGCTTCCAATCGTTGTAGTATTAATCAACTCCTTTAAAGCAAACGCTTACGTAAACACAGATACTTTTGCACTTCCTAATGCAGAATCCTTTGTAGGATGGGGCAACTTTATCAAAGGTATGACTTTTGGTAATTATCCATTTTTGAAATCTGTATTTTTCAGTGCATTTATTACAATTGTTTCTACCGCATTAATTCTGTTATGTACTTCCATGGCAGCATGGTATATCGTGCGTGTAAATGATATTTTCTCTAAGATCATGTATTATTTATGTGCATTTTCCATGATCGTACCATTCCAGATGGTAATGTATACTCTGTCAAGTACAGCAGATAAATTAGGATTAAATACTCCATATACCATTCCGATCATTTACTTAGGATTCGGTGCAGGTCTTGCGGTATTTATGTTTACAGGATTTGTTAAATCCATTCCAACAGAAATTGAAGAAGCTGCTGCGATCGATGGATGTGGTGCGGTTTCTACCTATTTCAGAGTTGTATTCCCAATGATGAAATCTATTATGATCTCTGTTGCTGTATTGGAAGTAATGTGGATCTGGAATGACTTCCTGCTTCCATACCTGGTATTAGACAGAACTGAATACATGACAATTCCAATTCATGTTCAGTATCTGAAGGGAAGCTATGGTACCGTTGACTTAGGTGCTACTATGGCGGTTATTATGATCAGTATCATTCCAGTAATCGTTGTATACTTATTCTGCCAGAAATATATTATCAAGGGTGTTGCGGCAGGAGCAGTAAAAGGCTAATCAGTAAAAGAAGAATAGGGGTTCTATTCTATGACGATCAAAGAAATTGCGCGAGAATCTGGTTATGCAGTGGGGACTGTTTCCAGAGTACTTAATAATCATCCTGATGTTTCAGACAAAGCCCGGGCTAGGGTTATGGAAGTGGTTGAAAAATACCACTTCCGTTTGAATAATAACGCAAAACATTTAAAGCAGCAGACAAACAGCGGAATTGCCATTATTGTAAAAGGAACACGAAATATGCTCTTTGCAAACATGGTGGAGTCGCTGCAGCAACTGATCAAAGAGAAGGATTACGCTAGTTTGATCTACTATATTGGAGAAGACGACCATGAAGTAGAGCAGGCATTGCAGGTGTGTCGAGAGAGACAGCCACTGGGAATCTTGTTCCTGGGAAGTAATCTTGAGAACTTTAAAGAACGTTTTGCAGAAGTGGATATTCCATGTGTTCTGGTAACGAATCCGGCGGCATCACTTAATTTTGAAAATTTATCCAGTGTATGTGTGGATGATACAGCGGCCGCTGAAACTGTAATTGAGCATTTATTTGCCTTAGGTCATAAGAGGATTGGTGTTCTTGGAGGTGAGATTACCCATTCGAATCCGGCAAAGTCCAGATATGAGGGATGTGTAGCAGCTTTCCAAAAACATGAAATTCCCTTTGATCCGGAAAATCAATTTGAGGCTGCATATTTTACAATGGAAGGTGGCTATGAAGCCATGGGGAATCTGTTGGATAAAATGCCGGATCTGACAGCTGTATTTGCTATGGCTGACGTAACTGCGCTGGGGGCAATTCGGGCTGCAAAAGACCGAGGCCTTAGGGTGCCTGAAGACATCTCCATAGTTGGATTTGATGGAATCGAGATTGGACAGTTTATGGTTCCAAGGCTCACTACGATCAGACAGCCGAATGAGCAGCTGGCAGCGCGTTGTGTAGAATTATTACTCCAATGTATTCATGAAAAAACACCAGCCATCAATGAAAAAGTTCCTTTCTATTTTGTGGAAGGTGAAAGTACAGCACCTTTGCAGAACAACGCTGGTAGTGAAAAATAAAGCAAAAATAGACGCTTCGACAATGAAAATTGTCGGAGCGTTTTTCTATGGAAAATACCATCTTCTATATCCGTTTTCTGATCCGCTTCATGTGGGGATGGTCTATACCCGTTCTCCGATCCGTTTCATGTGGAAGCCTTCTCCATGGACTTCGTTGGATTCTAGAATGATCAAGAAAGCCTCTGGATCAGATTCTTTGATGGCTTTTTCTAATAGATACATTTCCCGGTTGCTGCAGGCACAGAGTACGATCTGCCGGGGAGTGCCTCGGTATCCTCCTTTTACATCTATCAGAGTGGAACCCCGATCGCAGGTTTCATCAATGACTTTACAGATCTTTTTTCCATGAGAGGTGACGATCAGCGCCATCTTTCCGGAATTCACTCCGTATACGATCTTATCAACAGAAATGGCGAAGAGATAATTTACGATCATTCCGTAGATGATGCCATCTATATCCTGAAAGATGATCCCACCTATCACAATAATTCCTACATCTGACCAGAATGCGATCTTCCCCAGAGAGATATGAGGATTTAACGCCTTATAAGCCATAATGATAAAATCAGAGCCGCCGGTGGAAGAATTCTGCATATAGATAATGGTGTAACCGATCCCACCTAAGACGCCAGTGCAGAGAGCTGCCAGCAATCGGCTTCCTTCGTAGACCGGAAAAAGAGGCGCGATATAGTCGATCATCAGGGAAGAGAGGAACATACAGCGAAGGGAGCTGATGAAGAAATCTTTTCCCAGGAGTTTGTAGCAGATGGCGGCAACTGGAATATTCAGGAAAATAGTAGATAGACCAATTGGCACTTGAAAGAGCCGGTATAAGATAATGGAAATCCCAGAAAAGCCTGTCATTGGAAATTGGGCTACCACCGCAAAATTGTAAATAGCAGCAGCGATAAAGATACTGCCGATGATCTCAAATAAAAGTCGAGAGAAAAATTTTTTTCGCAAGGGAGGTCTCCTTTCTGGGGTTTTTGTGATTATGCACGAATTCTTGCGGTATTATTCACTCTGTGCTAAAATTAGAAACTATCTGGGGAAACAGGTGCAAATCCTGTACGAGCCCGTCGCCGTGAGGCATGAAATTTTATTTATCCTACCAAAATGCCACAGTTTTGGGAAAAGCCATTGGAGTGATCTGAGAAGGCGGATAAGTATATGCCAAGTCGAAATATCCAGATAGAACAAACCTCTTGGATAAACTGCGAGTGCCGGTTTGGAGGAAATACTTAATTAAAAGGAGATACAAATATGCAGATGAAACGTAACAACAAAGCGTTGTCATGCATCTTTTGTATGGTGCTGATTGTGGCTATGGCACTGTGTACAACTGGTTGCGGTGACAACAATGAAACCCCAAAGGAATCCAGTTATTCGGTGGAAAAGACCGAAAGTCAGTCCAGTGAGCTTCAGGACAAGATTCCGGCAGACATTACCACAGTAGGAGAAGGAGAGACTCAGTTTTGGTTTTCGGCTTATGATAAAGAAGGAAACGTAACAAAATTTGAGGTCTGTACAGATCAGACTGTTGTGGGAGAAGCATTACAGGAAGTGGGTCTTATTGATGGAACGGACGAGACTTATGGATTATATGTAAGAACGGTCAACGGAATTACTTTGGACTATAACGAGGACGGTTATTATTGGGCGTTCTATGTAGAGGGAGAGTATGCCATGACTGGAGTGGATCAGACGGATATCACTCCGGGAGGGAACTATTCTTTTAAGGCGGAGAAATAATGAAGCTTACAACGAGAGAAACCGCCATATTTGCAATGCTGGGGGCTGTGATGTACTGCTCTAAGATGATCATGGAGCTGATACCGAATGTGCACCTTTTAGGTGTATTTATCATATCCTTTACGGTGGTGTACCGAAAAAAGGCATTGTATCCAATTTATGTTTTTGTACTTTTGACTGGGATCTATGCTGGTTTTGCATCCTGGTGGATTCCATATCTTTATGTATGGACGATGCTTTGGGGAGCAGCAATGCTGCTTCCAAAGCATATGCCAAAGAAAGTACAGCCAATCGTTTATATGTTAGTATGTGGAGCCCATGGACTGCTCTATGGGATTCTTTATGCGCCTTCTCAGGCGTTACTTTATGGGCTTAGTTTTGAAGGGATGATCGCCTGGATCATGGCTGGTTTTCCATGGGATGTGATCCATGGCGTCAGTAATTTCTTTTGCGGGATCATGATCGTTCCCATTATTTCCATATTAAGATATGTGGAAGATCGGACTGCCCGAAATGAAAGCCGCTCATAGACAATAAGAAAAAACTGCCCCGGCATTCGGTTGGGGCAGTTGACACAAAGAGGAATATCTATGAAACAGGAATTAACGAAGGGAAATATCATACAGGTCATTATCCGATTTGCGGTGCCATATCTGATCTCTTGCTTTTTGCAGACGTTTTATGGGCTGGCAGATCTGTATATTACAGGACAATTCAACGGAGCTGCGGCTATCACAGCAGTATCTACGGGAAGTCAGATCATGCATATGATAACGGTGATCATCGTGGGTCTTGCCATGGGGGCTACTGTGTCTATTAGCCATGGGGCAGGGGCAAAGGATGATCGGGGCGTATCAAAGACCATTGGAAATGCAGTTTCATTTTTTATGATCTTTTCGGTGGTATTTACCGTACTGTTATTGTTTCTGGTAAATGGGATCATTCAGCTGGTCTCTACGCCGGCAGAGTCTGTAAATGAGACACGGCAATATCTGATGGTGTGTTTCATAGGAGTTCCTTTTATTACGGCATATAATGTGATCGGAAGTATTTTCCGGGGGCTTGGAGACACCAAAAGACCTATGTATATTGTTTTTGCAGCAGGGGTCATTAATGTAGTGCTGGATTATATTTTGATCGGACCTTGCCAGATGGGAGCTATGGGAGCTGCCATAGCCACAGTAACAGCCCAGGCATTAAGTGTGGTATTTGCCCTATTTTTCCTAAAAAAAGGCAATACTGGAATCCATCTGAAAAAAGAAGATTTTGTTTTTAAAAAGCAGATCTTACAGAATATATTAAGGATAGGTGTTCCAATCGCCTGTCAGGATGGATTTATTCAGATATCTTTTTTAGTGATCACTGCTATTGCAAATGGACGAGGCGTGGTCATTGCCGCCAGCGTAGGGATCGTAGAAAAGATCATCAGTTTCATGTTTTTAGTACCTTCTGCTATGCTTTCTACGGTATCAGCTGTTACGGCTCAGAATGTGGGAGCCAATGAACATAAGAGAGGAAAAGAGACTTTAAAATATGGAGTTCTGATCTGTCTTGTTTTTGGACTTTTGGCAGTGCTGGTCTGTGAAGTGGCAGCGGAGCCTATCATGGGCTTGTTTGCAGAAAACGAACCGGGCGTAGTGGAAATGGGAAGCCAGTATTTAAGAGCCTATGTGTTCGACTGTCTGGCTGCCGGAGTGCATTTTTGTTTCAGTGGATATTTTTGTGCTTATGGAAAAGCCTCTTATTCTTTTATCCACAATCTGTTGTCTATAATCCTGGTCAGGGTTCCGGGAGCTTATCTGGCTTCAGTTTTTTATCCGGATAATCTGTTCCCAATGGGACTGGCGGCACCGTTAGGTTCGCTGTTGTCTGCCCTGATCTGTGTGATATTATATAAATGGAAATTTTCGGGAGGTTTTCAAAATGCAGAAAAGTATATTAATTAAAGACACCACCAAGGAAGAAAGGATTGCCTTGATCCGGGAGTGGATTCCGGTGGAGGAAGGATTAGAAGATTGTGAGATCGATCTGTGGGATATGTACCGGGATTATATTAATGGAGAGAAAGAGATTGCCCAGATCAACGAGGAATTTCAGATGGGATTTTATGAAGAGTCCGATCTGCAGGATTAGCGAAGGAGCTGCTTATGAGAGTATATACTTTAATAGAAAATACAGAAGGAACTGATCTGTGCAGAAAAGAACATGGGTTAAGTCTCTATTTTGAGACAGAGCATCACAAGATCTTAATGGATACAGGGGCAAGTGAGACTTTTTTAGGAAATGCACGGCTGCTTGGGGTGAAATTAGAAGAAGTAGATATCTGTGTATTAAGCCATGGACATTATGATCATGCAGGTGGACTTATGGGGTTTGTTTGTGTCAACCCGAAAGTTCCAATTTATATGAGCCATCTGGCTGGAAAAGAATATTATCATAATAGTGCCACAGAGCAGCGATATATTGGAATTGATAAGCATATCTTAAGATTACCTCAGATTCATTATTTGTCAGAGGATGAGAAGATAGATGAAGAGTTATCCATTTTTTCCAATGTGACAGGAAGACGTCTCTGGCCACAGGGAAATAAAGTCCTTTTTGAGAAAAAGGATGAGGGATTTGTGCAGGATGAGTTTTTGCATGAGCAGTATCTGGTGATCAAGGAGCAGGGAAAACAGGTGTTAGTTTCCGGTTGCGCCCATAATGGAGTGCTGAATATTCTGGATCGGTATCATGAGATCTACGGTAATTATCCGGACATAGTGATCAGCGGTTTCCATATGAAAAAGAAAACCCCTTACACCGATCAGGAAATTCAAGTGATCAAAGAAACAGCAGAAGAATTAAAGGATCTCCCAACCGTATTCTATACAGGTCATTGTACCGGAGAAGAACCTTATGCGATCATGAAAGAGATCATGGGAGATAAGATCCATTACATTCACTGTGGAGATATATTAGAATTATAGTGCGAGCTGAGAAATCAGCATAGCTGATTTCCTCTAGCGAGCGGAGGAAACTCTGCTTGCTTTTGTAAGCTGATTGTGTATAACAGGAAAATCCTGTCGGGTAAGGTCTAGCCAACCGCCCGTACCGAGTCCTTG
>JAGAOC010000038.1 GCA_017623935.1 Agathobacter sp.
AATCATGTTAAATCAGGTACTTTTAATGGGACGCTTAGCAGCGGATCCGGAAAAGAAAGAGTATGGAACGGAAGGAGGAATCCTTACCATATTCCGGTTGGCAGTGGAGAGGGACTTCAAAAATAAAAACGGAGAAAAAGAGACAGATTTTATCACTTGTAAAGCCTTTGGCAGCTGCGGAAAATTTGCTTCCCAGTATTATCATAAGGGAGATCTTGTGGTAGTAAGTGGCAGATGGACAGTAGAGAAATACACAAAGGACGATACAACAAATTATAATCATGTACTTACCGTCAAGGAAACTTATCCTGCGCATTTGAAGCAGAGAAGAGATGCAGATGGAGCTACTGGCCCAGGAGAAGCAGATCTGGGAGCACCAGAGGATATGAATATGCCGTTTAGATAAGACTTAGAAAATATTCTTGGGGAAAGGAGGAAACCATGCAGAAGATTTCAATTGAAGTATTAGAGAAGATGATGGGCGCAGATCTATCAAAGAATGAAATAGATGTGCTTTTACACATAGCCCGGTATCAGGACGATACAGGGCATATTATTGGCGTACACTATAAAGATGTATGTGAAGCCACTAAAATCTCGTTTCAAGGATATTATGACGTTCTGGAAGCATTGGAAAGCAAAGAAATCATTTCCTGCGAGAAGAAAAGTTATTATGACAGAGATATTACCATCCTGAACAATGATTTTGCCGGAAAAGAGAATTACGGCCGGGGATATGTTTCTCTTCATTGTGGCATGGTTCGTTCCCAGGAATGGCAAAAATTAAAAGGTGGAGCAAAGCTCATGGCGCTTCACCTTATGCGTGAATGGCGCATATATAAGAGACACGCAAAGAGTGAGTCCTATCAGGTGGGAAAGGAGAAACTCTTAAAGAAATACCAGGATCTGATGCATAGAAAAAAACGTACCATCCGGTCTTATCTTGGTCAGTTAAAGCCGTTTTTAAATCTGTATCTGGAAGACGGACGGATGTATTATATAACTTTCCGGAAGGCTGCCGTAGAGGATCCGGTAGGCAGTGATACAGAAAACGATGAGTGGAGAATTCATAACATCAATATCTCCCTTCGAAGAAACCGGATCAAAGAGGCTGAGTCAGATAAAATACGGGATATAAAAAATACATTATCCCAATATCACAAAGAGATCAAGAATGGCGGGATTGACCTTTCTGAAATCATAAAGCAAACGATAGAAGTGACGAATGCTGGTAGAAAGAATCCTGCCAAATGGAAAAGAACTCTTTCGCCATCATTTATACATAGGTTGCTGCGGCTGGAATTGGGGTATCCACCGAGAGCTGCAGAAGCCTAATACAATTTTATAGAAAATTTTAAGACCTAAGATGTGTGTAGGTCTTTTTGGCGTATTGGAAAATGAGAAAATCGTGATCCAGAGGCAAAAAAAGTTTGATCCTTTTTCCGGAGAAGATCAGGAGAGAGGATATTTTTTTTTAATCATGAAAATTTTATTCAAATATCACGGAAATTTTCAAAAAATCCATTCAAGGATTACACAACTACAAAAATAAAACATTCAAGATTCACTGAAAATATAGAGAAATAATATTCAAATCACATACTGGTGGAAAAGGTAAAGAAACGTTGATTTTTCAATGTTATTAGGGATTTTTAGAAGTATAATAAACCATATCTAATACAAACCATATCTTTTTATAAATCATATCTTGGGATTGTAAACCAGGTACCAGCAATCCCGGTAAGAATATGTTTTCCTTTAATAAATAACGCTTCATCCACTTCGTTCATTATACGAAAGAAAAGATAAGAATATTCAAAAAGAAATTAAGAAGTTTTCTTTACATCAAGGAGATAGTCCTTTTGGATTCATCCGTGTTCTTTCTTCCTCCAGGAAGGAAATCTTCTGGTCATATTCATAAAGACAGGAAAATGATCCGGAAAATCAGCGGAAGTAAAGTAACCTAGAACGTCAAATGGGGAAGTGGTATATTAGAATTAGAAAAGAATAGCTGGAACGCATGGAGAGTAATGGAAATGTGTTCCGGCTGTTCTTTTTTGCTATCTGGACGTCTGCCGAACGTCCTTTTTTTATATCAAAATCTGGCACAGAAAGGAGGAGAAATATGGCGCAGGATTATCAGGCAATGCTGGAGGAAATGGAACTGATGCTGGCGGAAAAAGAAGAGATCTTTGCCCAAAGAGAGAAACAGCTGCAGGATTATCATCAGGAGTTAAAGAAATTGGAAGAGGATTTGAACCGGAAAATTTCCTTCCTGGAGGAAGAAAGAATACGGCTGGATCAGGAAAAGGAAAAGATCGCAGAATGCTGGAAAGAAATCCGGGAACAGGAAGAAAATGCCAAAAGGATGGAAGTCTTTGCGGAAAGATTAAAGCAGAAAAGGCAGGAAAACTTACAGCTGGAACAGAGCCTGTTAAAGGAAACGGATGAACTCTTAGAGAGAAAAAAGCATCTGGGAATTTCTAGTGTGGAAGCTCAGGATTTGATTGAAGAGCAGCCGGAAGAGCCGGTATCACATTATGCCGAGCAGAATCAAAAAGCAGATATTGTTCCGGAATCCGGCACACAGGAAAAAACAGATACAGGATCAGAAGAACCAGATCTGGAGATGGAATCAGAACTGATTCCGGAAAAAGAACCGGATAAGATTCCGGAATTGCTTAGAAAAATAGAAGTAGCTGCCAGACAGATATTTGCAGGTGGAACTGTAGAGGAGCTTACGGAAGAGCGGCTTTGTGTATCTGTTGGAGACAAAGAAGTCCGTTTCTTTGTAAAGGAGCCAATGAATGAAGCGCAGATCTTTACAGTCCGTAAAGGCGGTGGAACAGATCGTGAGCTTCAGCAAAAGATCCGCAAGGCAAATCAGATCCAGCAGGATTGGGTCTTCATATGTAAGGAGAACCATTTAACCTGCACAATGCCTTTTACTTCACAGACCAATCCAGAGGTAGTGGTGGAGAAATGTGCAGAGTGTATGACAAATTATTTTATGTAAAGGAGAAAGCATCATGAGAAAAGGCATGAGTATGAGGAAAAGGGGACAGAAGACCCCAAAGGCATTTTTGGTGATTTTTGCCATTGCAATCCTGGCAGCAATATTGGTCTGGGTCGCATTACCGGTACCAGGTCAATGGAAGAGGTTAATTGGATTTATGATTATCCCAGTAGTTTCTATTGCAGGAGTGCTGGGATATAACTTTATCAGCAGGAGGAAATAGGATTATGGGAGAAAAATTAAAAACAATAGCGAAAAAAGCTTGGGGTATTTGTACCAAAAGAGAGAATCTTTATACGTTGGCAACATTGGTACTTATGGTAGTTTTCGTGACAGGATGTCCGGATTTTGTATTTGCACGAGAAGATAATACTGGATTATCCAATGTTACAGCTAATTTTACCAATTTGCAGAATATTGTGGCAGCAGTTGTTTCATCCATGGGATCCATCATTACTTTATGGGGTATTTCTGAATGGGGATTATCTCTGCAGGGTGGAAATGGAGGAATGATGGAAGCACAGGGATTTAAAAGGATCATGGGTGGAATTGTTATGATCCTTGGAACCAATATTTTAGCTATATTGACTACTTCTTCAACGTATTAAGAAGGTGGATAAATGGATTTTAGTACTTTTTTTGAAGGTGGTCTGTTTTACGGGCTGGGAAGTGCAATCTGGGATGTGGCAATGACGCTGATTGGAGTAACGGCATCCCAGACTCCAAGTCAGTTTTCGTCCACTGCCTGGAATTATGTCATAAATGATGTCATGTCATGGACTGTTTCAATTGGAGCCGTACTTCTTAATATTATGTATATGGTAGGAATCATACGTCAGTCTACCAATCTGAAAGAGAATTTCACGTTGGAAATTCTGATTGATGGGCTGATCAAGGTGATTGCCGGAAATTTCCTGTTATTAAATGGTACCCGGCTGATGGCAATGATGTTTTCCATGGCGTCCGCAATGTCAGGAGGTTTCCTGACGATGGGAAATCTATCTTTTCAGCAGATGGATATGGATACAGGAAGTTATATCTTTTATGTGGTCTATGGAATTATCTATTTTGTGGTTGCCATGGTATGTGCGGCCACAATATTTATGACCATATACGGAAGGTATCTGCAGCTGTATCTTCTTGCTGCCGTTGGTCCTTTCGCCTGGAGTACTGTACCAGCAGGCCATGGAATATCCAGTGTGGCATCCAGCTGGATACGGACTTTTCTGGCGAAATGTTTTGAAATCGTCATAATTGCATTGGCTGTATCGATTGCTTCCATGCTTTGCGCGAACATTGATTTTGGACAATTATCGGGCGCAGGAGAGAATCTGGATGGAGCAATTCAGGCAATCCAGAATATGGCCACGATGGTTATACTGACAGGCATGGTAAAAGGTGCGGATGTATTTATAAGAAGAACATTTGGCTTTTAATGTACCGGAATCCGGTACGAAGAAAGGAGGAAGGAAATGCCAAGTTTTAATACGTCTTATCTCTTTTCAAAGAAGAAAGGGATGAGTATACCGGTGGTGGCGGTGCCGGAAAAAGTAAAGGATGCACTCTGTATTGATCAGGTACATCCAAATGGAATCTTTAAGATTGAACCGGGAACTGGGATTGGTCTTTATGATCAATGTTATATATTCGAAGATATTAATTATAAAAACCAGGATGAAGGCAGAAAAACTTCTACTTTGCTGGAAGTGATGAAAATCTATAAAGCAATGGATTCCCAGATGAAATTTACGATTGCCAGTGAACAGCAGGATATGAATCTGTTCATGGAAAATATTTTTCAGCCGATTCATGGAGAAGAATATCCCCAGTTAGAACAGGGAATTGGAGCCTGGATCAATCAGAAGATTGACGAGGGAACCAGGGATATTCGCAGAGTACTATATTTGACCGTAACCTGTCGTGCTCAGTCGTTTGAGGAGGCAGGTTTTTTCTTTGCAGCCCTTGATACTAGTCTTCGTACAAGTTTTGCTGCATTAAAGAGCAGATTGTACAGGATGTCCGGAGAGGAGCGTCTTCTTGTTCTGCAGAACATCTTAAGACTGGGAGAAGGAGGAATACAGCCAAGGAATTTATCGATGGAGGATGATTCCTGGAAGAATCAGATCTTACCGGCGTATATTCATGCCGAAGAGGATTTTCTGCAGATTAACCGAAAGTACGTAAGTATTCTTTTTGCCCAGGATTATGATGCATCTTTAGATGAGGAAAAAGTGGTACATAGTCTGGCAGGAACCTTGTTTCCGACTTATATCACGTTGGACATCGAGCCGGTGAAAAGAAGACTTTTAAAAGACAGGCTACAGATTGCCCACAACAATAATGAAAGAGCCATAGTATTAGAGCAGGATCAGAATGTAAAGAACCAGCAGTATGCGAGAGGAACCTCTTATAGCCTTGGTAAAAAGAAGTCAGAAATAGAAGGACTGATGAACCAGGTGGATGAGAATGACGAGGAAGGTCTTTTCCTTGGAATGCTGGTACTTGTCTATGCGGATGATCTGGATATATTGGCACAGAGAATGGATACGCTAAAACAGATTGCAGTATCAAACGGATACAGCCTGGAGCCATATTATCACAGACAGTTAAAGGCATTAAATACCGTGCTTCCAATTGGAGGCAGACAGGTGAATCATATGAGATTCCTTTTGACTTCATCAGCAGTGGCGTTCCAGCCGTTTTATTCGAAAGATCTTCATGATCCGGGAGGAATCATTTTAGGTTTAAACAGGATTACAAAACAGCTGTTGATCGGAAATCGGAAGTCTCTTAAGAATCCACATGGGATGATCTGCGGACATACCGGATCTGGAAAGAGTTTCTTTGTAAAGACAACAGAGATTGCCCAGCCATTGTTATTTACGGATGATGACATTATAGTTATTGATCCAAATAATGAGCAAAAAGAATTTATAACAGCTTTAGGCGGTCAGTATTTTGATTTTGCACCGCAGTGTCAGATCTATTTAAATCCTTTTGAAGTTCCAAGAATGATCTGGGAATCGGACAGCATTGGTCGGAATCGTTTTGTGGCAAAAATGAGTGAGTATGCCGGAAGATTCTGCGCAGCCTGTATGAAAAATATGCTCGTGACTCAGGTGCACTTGAATCTGATCGATCGGGCAGTCAGAAGAATGTATGAGGCATATTTCGCACAGAAGAAATATCATTCTCAGAATCAGCCGACATTGACACAGCTTTGGAATATTCTAAAAGAGTCAGTGGAAACGGAGGTGGCGCCGGAACAGAGAAAACGTCTGATAGATATCGTAGACTGTTTGGAAATCTATGTAACAGGTGTTTATGATATGTTCGCACATCTTTCCAATCTGGATATCAATCACAGACTGGTTGGATTTGGGTTAGATGATATTCCCGAAAATGCAAAGCAACCAATCATGCTGACGTTGATGGAACTGGTGGGCCTTCGGATTGAGTATAATCAGGAGGAACTGGTGGCATCCCATCTGTTTGTAGATGAGGCGCAGATGTTATGCGAAGACGAATTTTCGGCAGAAGAGTTGTTGTATGCGGTGGAGACATACCGAAAGAAAGGCGCAATCGTAACACTGGCGGTACAGAACTTACAGCACGCATTGGATCATCCGAAGCTTCGAGATATGTTTTCCAATTGTGCCTATAAAGTATTTTTCGACCAGGGCGGAGTGGATGCAGCTGCACTTGCTGATATCCAGGAGCTTTCCAGGGATGAATATCTCGCACTTTCTGAGAATGTACCGGGACATGGAATATTAGTCCAGAATGATCAGGTATATCTGATGGATGCCAGAATGGATAAGAACAATATTCTTTATCCGTTGTTTGACACCGACTTCCATGACAAGGCAAAACAGAAAGAAGAGAAAAAGCATAAGGAAAACAAGGGTGATCTGAAAACACGAATTCTTTCTTTGCTAAAGATCAGTGCCATGGAAGAACAGGCGCTTATTGAAATGTGTGCATCCACTCATACGGAAAAAGAAGTAACAGAAATGCTGGAGCAACTGATTATGGAAAAAGAAGTGGAGAAAGAAGGCACTCTGTATAAGATCATGAAAGGATGATTCAATGGAAGTTCTGAAGAAAGAAGAGAATCCCTGGAAGAAAAACAAGGGAGTGAAAAAAGGTGTAGATCAGGGTGTAAATCTGGTTCGCAATGCTTCAACCGGAATTAAAAGATCTCTTCGCGCAAGTAATATTGGAGAGGCGGAGCAGGAAGAACAGGAAGCGAAGAATTCATCCCAGGGAGGATCTGTTTCCTTTTCTTCTTTGGAAAAAACTTTCTCTAATGAAAAAGGGAGTACCAATCATCCGATAAATGTGCAGAGTTCGATGAGAGCCAATCATTCGGTAAATGTGCAGAGTCCAGTGAGTACCAATCATCCGGTAAATGTGCAGAGTCCAGTGAGTGCCAATCATTTGGTAAGTATGCAACATCCTGTACATAAGCAGCCTACAGAAATGCAAAGCAGGAGAAGTGTAAAAAGAACACAGAACTTGCAAAAGGATCCGGTTGCATCAACGCAAATGAACGTACAGAATTCACAAACCGAATGGAGATATCAGAATGGATACAGCCAGCAGCCGGACGTACTTTTTCCGGAGTCACCAGATTATGTGAAGAGTCCACCGGAGATTTTTAGTAATCATTCTGAAACGGTACAAGGCAGATCTCATCAATACTGGTGCTCCGGTGTCAGGAAAAGAAAAGCATCTGTAAGTAAAAATGGTTCACAATCAGGTAACCGTAATCCTTACGGATGGGGAAGCTCAACTGGAAAAAATAAGTGGTCATCCTGGGAAAGTGCAAAAGTTGGAGCCAGTCCGGAAATGACAGGTACTTCCAATTTTATCGGTGGACAGGCGATGGGTGGAACAACATCCCAAGCTGCTGGTTCTAGCGTAGCCACTGTAGGAGGAACAGTCACCGGAGCAACCGGAAGTGCTGCATCGGGAGCAGCCACGGGGGCAGCTTCCGGAGCTGCAGGTGGTGTAGTTGGAGTGGCTGTATCAGGAACTGTAAGTGTTCTGCAGAAAGGAAAAGAGTATATCGAAGAAGCTCTTCAAAGAAGCCGACAGGTAAGACAGGAGCAAAAGAACCAGAGTGGAAACGGAAACTCAGGAACCATGACTACTTTCTTTGGAATGGCAGTCATGAGTATTATAATCATTTCTGTTTTGGTTTGTTCCATTGCAGCTATGTTCTATTCCATCAGTACCCGGGGACGGAGCATCGTGGAAGTAGCTCAGGCAGAATTAGAAGTCTGGGAAGATAATATCGGAGGAGAAAAATACAAGGACTGGTATGGAATTGATGGAAACTGGTGTGCCATGTTCGTGTCATGGTGTTCCGATCAGTGTGGATACATAGACGATGAAATCATGCCAAAGACCGCATCCGTCAGAACCATGTCTGACTGGTATAAGGAACGAAACCAGTATCAGTCAAAGGGAAGCGGCTATGAACCAAAAGCCGGCGATATTATATTCTTTCAGGAGTATGGATCCCACACAGGCATTGTGATTGATTATGATTCAGAGACAAAAACGGTAACCACCATTGAAGGAAATACCGGAAGTTCTTCCACGGATCCTTATCATGAAGGAAGCCGGGTAAAACAAAAGAATTATCCCTTGACACATTATAAGATATCCGGATATGGCTTGCCTGATTATCCTTTTGAAGAGACACAAACTTCAACAGAGAGAACGGAAGAAGTTGCACTGCTTCCGAAAAAATATGCAGCTTAAAGATTTTGAAGGAGGATTAGAGAGAATGAAAATTCCAATCAATAAAGATATTGATGAAGAATATAAAGATCAGCTTGCACTTGGATTTTCTATGAAAGAATTAGGCTGGATCCTGTTAGCAATTGTTCTCATTGGAACAGTGGGACTTGGCTGTTATTTTCTTTTTGGACTGACTCCGGAAGTGTGTTTTTATATCGGGATTCCCTTTGGAGTGATTCCACTTTTTGTGGGAATGAGAAAATACCAGGGGCAGACTTTTGTGCAGCATATAAAAGAATTGATCTATGAAAACCGGACAAGAGATTTAATTTATGATGCGGATGAGTTGCCACATACTCAGTTTGTTTATTCATTGAAAAAAGAAAGTAGAGGAAAAAGAAAATGAGTTGGAAATACCGTTGGGAAAAAAATAAGCTTCAAATAAAAATGCTGATCTTTGCTCTTCTTCTTGTTGCTTTTATTATCAATCTGATTGTCATAGGTGTTCAGAAATCGGAAAGTAAAAAAGAAAGAGAAGCCAGTGAACGTGTGGAGGAAACTTGCGTACCGGAATCCGGTACGCAAGTGCCAGAAGAAAACGTACCGGAATCCGGTACGCAAGTGCCAGAAGAAAACGTACCGGAATCCGGTACGCAGATGTCAGAAGAAAATGTACCGGAATCCGGTACGGTAAAGATCATCTCCAATTTGGAAGAATATGCAGCGCCGATCTTGCAGGGAAAGGAAACGGAATTGGAAAAAGGACTTTGCCAATTTCTGATTGACCAGAACCGCGAACTGACAACAGCAGAGATTTTCTATTTGATGATCCCGGAAGAAAATCCGGAAAGCGTAAAATTTTTTCTGAAGCTTTCTGAATCCGGAGAATTGATTGAGATGCTGTTTGACCGCACCAGCGGAACCGTTGATACAAGTATCTGTGAGTATACCGAAGAGGAAATCTTTGCAGAAGTCTGGGAAGGAGAACAGCCGGAGTGCAGAGATATCGAGGAATAATTCTTACAGATAAACTTACTAGGTTATCGAAAATACCAGGGGTTTTAGGGGACTTCCCCTAACAAGATGCATGCGACATTGAAAATGTCGGACAAAATGCGTATCTTGCAAACAGGTAGCTGAAAGCCTGAGGTGCTTTGGCGCGAAAAGAAGCGGATTTGAAAGCAAAAGAGAGGCTTTTGGTGGGAAAAGAAAG
>JAGAOC010000039.1 GCA_017623935.1 Agathobacter sp.
GAATTTATTGAATTCATGGTAGAGAGCGACGTATTGAAATTCGGCGATTTCACTTTAAAGAGTGGTAGAAAATCTCCATTTTTCATGAATGCAGGAGCATATGTGACAGGCTCACAGCTTAAGAGATTAGGCGAATATTATGCAAAGGCAATTCATGATAACTATGGGGATGACTTTGACGTATTATTTGGACCAGCATACAAGGGTATTCCGATCAGCGTTGTAACAGCAATTGCATACAGCGAACTTTACGGAAAAGAGATCCGTTACTGTTCAGATCGTAAAGAAGAGAAAGATCACGGTGCAGATAAGGGAAGCTTCTTAGGAAGCAAATTAAAAGACGGTGATAGAGTTGTTATGATTGAAGACGTTACTACATCTGGTAAATCTATGGAAGAAACTGTACCAAAGGTAAAAGGTGCAGCAGACGTAGAGATCGTTGGACTTATGGTATCCTTAAACCGTATGGAAGTTGGTCTGGGCGGCAAAGTAAGCGCATTAGATGAGATCAAAGAGAAATACGGATTTGACGCAAAAGCTATCGTAACCATGGATGAAGTTGTTGAGCACCTTCACAACCATGAATGCCAGGGCAGAGTTGTGATCGATGACACTGTCAAAGAAGCGATTGATCATTACTATGAGCAGTACGGCTGCAAATAAAGAAAGTAGAGAATTATGTTTGGAACAAAACGTAGGCGGAATCATTACAAGTTCACAGAGAAAACCCATTCCAAAAAAGGAATAGGGGCGATGATTTTAGCCATACTTCTGGTAGCCGGTTATATAGGTGTGATCGGTTTATCATTTAAGAGTGGGGGAGCACTTTCAGCATATTTTGGTACGGTGGGGGTAAGTGCCCTGATCTTAGCGGTGGCAGCATTTGTTATGGCAATTCAGAGTCTTTTAGAAGAAGATTCCTTTAAGT
This sequence comes from Agathobacter sp., assembly GCA_017623935.1. GTDB lineage: Bacteria > Bacillota > Clostridia > Lachnospirales > Lachnospiraceae > Roseburia. The sequence goes on from JAGAOC010000039.1 coordinate 929, forward strand.
CATTTCCAAGGGCAGCGCTGGGATTATCCGTGCTGGCAATTATCTGTTGGGGCGGAACCTACGTCATTGGATTTTTAGGATAGGAAATTGGAACTGTAAATTTATGAAATATCTGGAAATTAGAAATCAGAATAACGAAGAATTCGAGGAAAGATTGTCTCTGGTCATGGAGCGCATTGCCCAGATCGCAGAGGATCCGGAAATACAGGGAGAGATTGGATCATATTTTAGACAGACAGCAGAGTATTTGAAGAATGAGTACGAGCTTCTGCAGAAAGTCCTGACACAGGGCACTTCCAATGAGACTGCAAAAGAGGGCGAAGAAAATAATCAGAAGTTCTTTGGGGAACTGGTGGGGGATTCTTATGAGAATTCCTTTGCCAATCCGGCATATGCCTGCCAGAAGCTGGGAAGCGAGTTAGGAACACTTCTTTCTGCTATTTATCATCAGATCAGAAATTATCTGCCGGCAGTATATGAAGGCGATAATCAGTTCTTATGTATTTTTGCAGAGCTTTTGGTGGAGTTGTATGTACTGTTAGAGGAACAGGATGATCATACCTTAAGAAATGTAAAGGAAAGCTTTTATTCCTTTATGCATGACTATTCCGAATATTTTAATGAGCGGAAAGTGGCAAGACTAGTCTGCCCGGATTTTGATTTTTACTATGATATTTTGATGGAATCGGATCTATCAGAGCCGGCATATTTGTATCGATATGGTCTTTATGTCAGTGCGAATGAGTTAGAGATCGCTAACTATTTGCAGAGATTTTCTGAGGAAGAGATTCAGGCAATGGCAGATACCTATACAGAAGGTTATCGGATCGGATTTGAGACAACAGGCAAAGACTTGTCCAAGAAGACCATTGCAGAAGTCCGTTATCCATTGGGATTTGAACGGATGATGCGGGCAGCAGTGAAGAATCTGGAAGGCTTAGATCTGAAAGTAGTAGTAAGACCGTCTTCTACTTATGTCAATCGTCAGTATGATTTTGACCATAAAGAAGACGCAGCACTTTGGTTGGATAAGGCTTATGTAGAGCGAGGTCTGGAAGTTTATCGGAATGCTTTTGAAAAATATAAGACAGAGGCAGGAGGCTACGCCGGACCGGCTGTAGTGGAGGTGTTCGGCGAAGAACCATTTTCTCCGAAGACAAAACCGGAAAATGCGTCCTATGATGAAAAACAGCAGCAGTTAGCAGTATATCAGACCAGTGAATTTACCCGGATCATGTATCAGTATATTAAGGGAGAGGAACGGAGTTTTACCATTATTGCGTATCCGCTTCCTACTATCGGAGAAAAATTCGATGAGATCTTTGCAGAGACTGTGAAGATCAATACTTTAGATTATAATCTGTATCAGACCATGCAGCAGAAGATCATTGATGTCTTAGATACAGCGGATCGGGTTCATATTGTGGGAACCAATGGCAATAAGACAGATCTTTATGTGAAGATCTATGATCTGAAAGATCCGAAGAAAGAGACTGCATTTGAGAACTGCGTGGCAGATGTTAATATTCCAGTAGGCGAAGTGTTCACATCCCCAGTTTTGAAGGGAACAGAAGGAAAACTTCATGTGACTCAGGTCTACTTAAATGAATTAAATTACGAGAATCTGGAGATAGATTTCAAAGATGGAATGATCGCAGCATATACCTGCACCAACTTTGAAAAAGAGGAAGAGAACAGAAAATACATTCAGGACAATGTGCTGATGCACCATGAGACTCTTCCAATGGGAGAATTTGCGATTGGAACTAATACCACGGCATATCGCATGGCGAAAGTTTATGATATTGCAGATAAACTTCCGATCCTTATTGCGGAGAAGACAGGTCCACATTTTGCAGTGGGCGACACCTGTTATACGCATGATGAGGATAATATGACTTATAATCCGGATGGAAAAGCCATTGTGGCAAGGGATAATGAAGTATCTGCTTTGAGAAAAGAGGACGTTTCTAAGGCATATTTTAACTGTCACACAGATATTACCATCCCTTATCATGAATTAGGGGCGATCACTGTGATCCGAAAGGATGGAAGTACCCAGGATATCATCCGGGAGGGACGGTTCGTTCTGCCGGGAACGGAAGAACTGAATGTTCCGTTAGAAGGACTGTAAGAAGAAATAAGCAATTAAAAAAACAAATAAGCAATTTAAAAAACAAATAAATGAATTTCTAGGAGGAAAATAAAATGGCACAGGTAGGAATTGTAATGGGCAGCGATTCAGATATGCCAGTAATGGCAAAAGCTGCTGATATTTTAGAACAGTTAGGGATCAGTTATGAAATGACTATCATTTCAGCACACAGAGAGCCAGACGTATTCTTTGAATATGCAAAGAGTGCAGAATCTAAAGGCTTTAAAGTGATCATTGCAGGAGCAGGAATGGCAGCACATCTTCCAGGAATGTGTGCAGCGATCTTCCCAATGCCTGTTATCGGTATCCCAATGCACACCACTTCTTTAGGTGGAAGAGATTCTTTATACAGCATCGTTCAGATGCCATCCGGAATCCCGGTTGCAACAGTAGCTATCAACGGTGGAGCAAACGCAGGTCTCTTAGCTGCTAAGATCTTAGCAACTTCAGATGCAGAGCTCTTAGAGAGATTAAAAGCATACTCTAAAGATTTAAAAGAGCAGGTTCAGGCAAAAGACGCAAGACTTCAGGAAGTTGGTTATAAGAACTACTAATAAATGATATAACTATTTATAATTGGAAATAATATTATATTCCATATATACTATATTTGGCGGTGGAAAAGGCTGCCGCCTCATTTTAAAAACCCAGGAGGAAAAAAGAATGGATTACAAGAATTCCGGTGTTGATATTGAAGCTGGTTACAAATCAGTAGAACTGATGAAAGAACACGTAAAGAAAACAATGAGACCAGAAGTATTAGGTGGTCTTGGTGGATTTTCAGGAGCATTTTCTCTTGATAAGATCAAAGAGATGGAAGAGCCTACTTTAGTATCAGGTACAGACGGATGCGGTACTAAGGTAAAATTAGCATTTATCTTAGACAAACATGACACAATCGGTATCGACGCAGTTGCTATGTGTGTAAATGACATTGCCTGTGCCGGTGGAGAACCATTATTCTTCCTTGACTATATTGCATGCGGTAAGAACTACCCAGAGAAGATCGCAACTATCGTAAGCGGTGTTGCAGAAGGATGCCTCCAGTCTGGATGTGCATTGATCGGTGGAGAGACAGCAGAACATCCAGGACTTATGCCAGAAGATGAATACGATCTGGCTGGTTTTGCAGTTGGTGTTGTAGATAAGAAAGACATCATCACTGGCGAGAACTTAAAAGCAGATGATGTGATCATCGGTATGGCTTCCTCTGGTGTTCATTCTAACGGATTTTCACTGGTTCGTAAGATCTTCAACATGGACGCAGAGACATTAAATACATATCATGAAGAATTAGGAAAGACTCTTGGAGAAGCACTGATCGCTCCAACAAGAATCTATGTAAAAGCATTAAAATCCATCAAAGAAGCTGGCGTTACTGTAAAAGCCTGCAGCCATATCACAGGTGGCGGTTTCCAGGAGAACGTACCTCGTATGCTTCCAGAAGGAAAACATGCAATGATCGAGAAGAACAGCTACGAGATTCCTGCAATCTTTAAGATGATGGCAAGAGAAGGAAACGTAGAAGAAGAAATGATGTACAATACTTACAACATGGGTATTGGTATGATGGTATGCGTTGATCCAGCAGATGTAGATAAGACTATGGAAGCGATCAAAGCAGCTGGAGATACCCCATATGTGATCGGTAAGATCGTTGATGGAGAAAAAGGAGTAACCTTATGCTAAAACTGGCAGTTTGTGTTTCCGGTGGAGGAACAAATCTTCAGGCCATCATTGACGCCATTAACAATGGCACCATTACCAATGCGAAGATCTCTGTTGTCATTAGTAACAACAAGGATGTTTATGCCTTAGAGAGAGCTAAGAATCATGGAATTGAAGGAATCTGTATCTCACCGAAGGATTATGAGTCCAGAGCAGAATTTAACAAGGCATTTTTGGACAAGCTGGATTTCTATGAGGTTGATCTGGTAGTTTTAGCAGGATTTTTAGTAGTCATTCCAGAAGAAATGATCGCAAAATACCGCAATCGGATCATCAACATTCATCCATCCCTGATTCCATCTTTCTGTGGAACCGGATATTATGGATTAAAAGTTCACGAAGGGGTTTTATCCCGTGGTGTGAAAGTGACCGGTGCAACCGTTCATTTTGTGGACGAAGGAACCGATACAGGTCCTATCATTATGCAGAAAGCTGTTGAAGTAAAACAGGGAGATACCCCAAAAGAACTTCAGCAGAGAGTTATGGAAGAGGCAGAATGGATCATCATGCCAAAGGCTATCGATCTGATCGCTAATGGCAAGGTATCTGTAGAAGATGGAAAAGTCATCATTGCCGAATAGAATAATATTTTCAAAGCGGAGTAAGATTTTCATAAATGAGAGATTTATGACTTACCCGCTTTGTTTCGTGAAATGAAACCTATAGAAAAATACGTTTTAGCAGCAGAAAGGAAGAAAAACATGAAAGTATTAGTAGTTGGAAGCGGCGGAAGAGAGCACGCTATCGTAACAAGTGTTGCAAAGAGCAAAAGAGTAGACAAGATCTACTGCGCACCAGGAAATGCAGGAATTGCTGCATTAGCAGAATGTGTGAACATTGGCGCAATGGAATTTGATAAACTGGTAGCATTTGCAAAAGAAAATGCTATTGATTTTACTATCGTAGGAATGGACGATCCATTAGTTGGCGGTATCGTAGATGCTTTTGAAGCAGAAGGATTAAAAGTATTCGGACCTAGAAAAAATGCAGCAATCTTAGAAGGATCCAAAGCATTTTCTAAGGATCTCATGAAAAAATACAACATTCCAACAGCAGCTTATGAGAATTTCACTGATCCAGAAGCAGCTTTAGAATACTTAAAGACCGCAAAAATGCCAATCGTATTAAAGGCAGATGGACTGGCTTTAGGAAAAGGTGTATTGATCTGCAATACCTTAGAAGAAGCAGAAGCTGGCGTAAAAGAGATCATGCAGGATAAGAAATTCGGAACTGCAGGAAATACTATGGTTGTAGAAGAATTTATGACAGGTCGTGAAGTATCTGTTCTTTCTTTCGTAGATGGAAAAACCATCCAGATCATGTCTTCCGCACAGGATCACAAACGTGCAAAGGACGGAGACCAGGGCTTAAATACTGGTGGTATGGGAACCTTCTCCCCAAGTCCATTCTATACAGCAGAAGTAGATGAATTCTGTAAGAAATATATCTACCAGGCAACAGTTGACGCTATGGCAGCAGAAGGACGTCCTTTTACCGGCGTTATCTTCTTCGGACTTATGTTAACCGAAGAGGGACCAAAGGTATTAGAGTACAATGCCCGCTTTGGCGATCCAGAAGCGCAGGTAGTGCTTCCACGTATGAAGAACGACATTATTGACGTTATGGAAGCTTGTGTAGATGGAAAATTAGATTCCCTTACTCTGGAATTTGAAGACAACGCAGCCGTATGTGTTGTATTAGCTTCTGACGGATATCCTGTTTCTTACGAAAAAGGATTTGAGATCAAAGGCATGGACAAGTTCGATGATAAGGACGATTATTTCTGTTTCCATGCAGGCACTAAATTCAATGAAAATGGCGTTATCGTTACCAATGGTGGACGTGTTCTTGGTATCACCGCAAAAGGATCTGATCTAAAAGATGCAAGAAAAAAAGCATATGAAGCTACAGATTGGGTAGAATTTGATAATAAGTATATGCGTCATGATATTGGAAAGGCCATTGACGAAGCATAATAGAGCAGGTGGATCATGAAAAAAGGTATTATTTTTGACATGGATGGAACTCTGTGGGATTCCGCAGATAATGTAGCAGTTTCCTGGAACATTGCCATAGAGAAGTTCGGATACAAGAGAGAACCTCTCACTGGAAAGGACATTTCCAGTGTTATGGGAAAGACCATGGATAAGATCGCTGAGATCCTTTTTCCGGATATGGAAGAAGAACCAAGAAAAGAACTGTTAGCTTGCTGCTGTGAAGGAGAAAATGAATATCTCCGCCAGCATGGTGGAATCCTATATCCAAAGATCAGAGAGACGATGGAGCTCTTAAAGAAAGACTACCATCTTTACATTGTAAGTAATTGTCAGGCTGGTTATGTGGAAGCTTTTCTGGACTATTACAAGCTCTGGGATCTGGTGGAAGATATCGAGTGTTATGGCAATAACGGTAAGCAAAAAGGCGAGAATATCGCAGATGTATGCCGCCGAAATCAGTTGGATCAGGCAGTCTATGTAGGAGATATTCAGGGCGATTATGACGCTACCATGTCCGCAGGACTTCCATTTATTCATGCAGCTTATGGATTTGGCACCATCGATCAGGAAGTTCCGGCAATTCATGCTTTTGAAGAGCTTCCAGCGGTGGCAAAACAAGTATTTAGATCATAAAGGAGAAAATGAAAATGTTGGAGAAACTTTTCAAATTAAAAGAAAACAAGACCAATGTAAAAACAGAAGTCATTGCAGGTATTACCACATTTATGACAATGGCTTACATTTTAGCAGTTAACCCAGCTATCTTAGCAGACTCCGGTATGGATAAAAATGCTATCCTTATGGCAACTGCTCTGGCAGCATTTGTGGGAACTTTAGCAATGGCATTATTAGCAAATTATCCATTTGCTCTGGCTCCGGGATTGGGACTGAATGCCTATTTTGCATACACGGTATGCGGAACTATGGGTTACAGTTGGCAGGTAGCATTACTTGCAGTATTTGTAGAAGGTCTCATCTTTATTGTACTTTCTGTAACAAACATCCGAGAGGCAATCTTTAATGCCATTCCTCTTCAGCTGAAAAAGGGAGTATCTGTAGGTATCGGCCTTTTCATTGCATTTATCGGTTTACAGAATGGACATCTTGTAGTAGACAGCTCAACTTTAGTAACTGTTGTAGATTTTACAGAAAACTTTAATACCGAAGGTATCAGCGCACTGTTAGCAGTTATCGGTGTAATGATCATTGCTATTTTATACGTAAAAAAAGTTCGTGGTGCGATCCTGATCGGAATCTTAGCAACCTGGATCTTAGGTATCATCTGCCAGCTTACTGGACTTTACGTAGTAACTCCAGACGCAGGATATTATTCTTTGATCCCATCCTGGTCTGATTTTGATCTGACATCCATTGGCAAGACCTTTGGTCAGTGCTTTAACGTAGCAGGACAGGACATTAAGATCCTTGATTTTATCGTAATTATCTTTGCATTCTTATTTGTAGATATGTTTGATACATTAGGAACTTTGATCGGTGTAGCAAACAAAGCAGATATGTTAGACAAGAACGGAAAACTGCCTAAGATCAAACAGGCACTCTTAGCAGATGCTATCGCAACTTCTGCAGGTGCAGTATTAGGAACTTCTACTACCACAACTTTCGTAGAAAGCTCTGCTGGTGTAGCAGAAGGCGGAAGAACAGGACTTGCTTCTGTTGTAACAGGTTTCTTATTCCTGTTATCCATTTTCCTGTCACCGGTATTTGTTACCATTCCAGGATTTGCTACAGCACCAGCTTTGATCTTTGTAGGATTCTTAATGGTAAGCACAGTAGTAGAGATCGACTTCAACGACATGACAGAAGCTGTACCAGCTTATTTATGTCTGATCGCAATGCCTCTTATGTACAGCATTTCCGAAGGTATCGCAGTAGGAGTTATCTCTTATGTGATCATTAATCTGGTTTGCGGAAAAGCAAAGAAGATCACACCGCTTATGTATGTACTGGCGGTATTATTCGTATTGAAATATATTTTCCTGTAATAGATTTTCTATCATAGGACTGATAAGAGCTTGCAGATTTTTTCTGCAGGCTCTTTGATATAAGGAGATTAGAGAATGCAGACAGATATTTTATTTTTAAAAGCTTGTCAGAATGGACAAAAGGGAGTGATCCTCTCCTTTTTAAAAAGAGGGGGCATTAATCTGAACCGAAAAGACAACAATGGTTATACTGCATTGCATTATGCCTGCCGAAAGGGAACCAGGGATATTGCCAGGATCTTGATCGAGAATGGGGCAAATGTGAATCTTATGACCAATAATGGGGTTACTCCATTACATCTGGCTGCTTCCATTGGAAGTAAGGAGATCATCAAATTATTGCTGGATGCAGGAGCAGATATTAATGCTACGGATAATGCAGGACAGAGTGTTATGATCTATGCCATTCGGTCCGGAAAGACAGATACAGTTCGTTTTCTGAAAGAATATGGAGCAGATGACACACTTTCTGATGATAATGGAAGAACTGCCATTGATTATGTAAACATTACCGGTATGGCGCAGTTGGTGGATGATGTCATGGATGTAAATAAACGGGATTCCTATGGAAATACTCCTTTACATCAGTCCTGCTATAACGGCCATAGCGAGATGGTCAAAGGAATGTTGCAGCAGGAAAATATTGAAGTAGATGCTATAAATGATAAGGGAGAAACTCCATTGTATATTGCAATTCGAGAGGATAATCTCTACATAGCGGAGCTTTTATTAAACGCAGGAGCTGATCCAAACAGGATCTGTAAAGACGGAGATTTTTTGATCCATATCGCAGCAAGACATGGAAAAGCCCATATCGTAGGTATGCTGCTTAAGTACGGAGTCGATGTGAATTCTATGAATAGATCAGGAGAAACCCCGTTGATCTGTGCCTTAAAGCAGGCAGGATACCAAAAAGGTACCATTGATATCGTAGATCTGCTGATCGAAAAAGGTGCCGAGGTAAATGCTTGTGATAAGTGGGGAAAATCTGCCCTTTATTATGCGATCAAGGTGGATAACACAGCGATCGTGGAAATGCTCTTAGAAGCTGACGCAAAAGAAGAATAAGCAGTTTTAATAGAAAAATTGGGCTCATTTGAAAGAGGAGTAAACATATGGAAATAGCTAAAGACAACATTGTTTTGACTCAGGAGGAATTAGCAGCAGCAGAGAAATTTCATCTCACTATCGAGCGGGAAATGCGAAAATGTAACGTGTGGTGGGATCCGAATGCCAGAGGAAATTATATAGCAAGCGAAAGCCTAAACGAAGAGGTGCTCAGTCAGGCTCAGGATATTTCTGTGAATGGAGCATATACCATTGGGTATTATGGACTTACCATTTTCCATCAGTTAGTATGCCACAATTACTATGAAGCCACAGAGATCCTCCTGAAAAAAGGCATAGATCCAAATGTCAGAGGCGGACAGGGAAAAGGAGATTATGCAGAAGTACATAAAGGAATCACTCCCTTACAGCTTGCTTGTTATGACGGAAATTATGAGATGGTAAAGCTGCTCTTAGAATATGGAGCAGATTCAGCACTTAGTGATGAAAAAGGAAGAAACTGTTTTCATTATCTATCCAGCGCTAATTATCCTTATGTGAAAAAAAATACAGCCTCTAACGAAAAAGAACCGGCAGTATTTCGCCCTGATATAGCAAAGTTATTAAAGTGCGATATCAACCAGAAGGATGAGGCGGGAGAGACCCCTCTTATGTGTCTGGTGCAGAATAAATATCCTATGTATTCTTGTATGCTCACAGAGTTATATATGAAATTAGGAGCAGACTGTCATGTAACAGATCAGGAGGGAAATACCGTTTTAATGCTTGCCGCAAAAAATGAACACATTACTGCCTCTATGATCTTTATGCAGGAAAAAGATCTTCTGGATAAACAGAATCATGCAGGAGAAACCGCATTACATCTTACAACGGCTGACAATGTAGCGAATTGCGCCACTGCCTATATGCTCGTTGATCATGGCGCAGATATGCAGATAAGAGACAATGAGGGCAGGAGTGTAGCCGATATTTTGGAAGATCATCCCAATGCTTCTTATTGGGAAGGTGTTACAAAGTTGAGCAAAGAAAAAGGCTGGCTTACCATAGAAGATCATTTTAATGTTATTAGCACTTATGCAAGAAATTGGTGGGGAGGTCCGCAGGATGACCACAGTTTCTTCGTTTATTACATGGCAAGGAAGATTTTAAGACAGATTGACCGAGATGATGATACGGAATTGGTCTATGTGATCAAATTAATGAATGATATGTTAAAACATGAAGGGGACTGTGAGTTATTGCAGATCCTCTACGAGGAAGACTATGATCTGTGTATGCCAATCTGTAAAGGAAGTCAAGTTACTTCTATCCGGGATTATTGTGTAGAACATGCGTGGCGCAATATACATTTAATGTATAAATTAAAGGAATTAGGAGTAGATCTGGATACGGCTATTACAGGAGGAAGGACTCCTGCTAATATTCTGGCAGATGAATTTGTAAAAAAGAACGTTGGAGACCATGTTTTTCAGGGATTGCTGGAAGCTTTGGAATTTTGCAGTGTGGAATCCATGGAAGTATTCAATAACGAGGGAATGACAGCAGTTCATTTGGCAGCCCTAAGAGGTAACGATCTTCTTTTACAGAGAATGATCGAAAAAGGGGTAGATATAAACATGACCACAGATGCACCGGCAGAGATGGGAAATACTCCTCTTCATCTTGCCTGTATGTATCAGAATCCGAAGGCGGCTAAGGTACTCCTGGCTGCCGGAGCTGATGATTCTCTTTACAATACAGCTGGGGAAACACCGGCTCATTGTCTGGTAAAAAATAAAGTTGATTTCTGGAAATTTGATCATAAGATCTGCTATGAGATCATGGAGATGTTACATACCATTGACGCACCTACAGAAAAAGGAAATGAGACTCCACTGCTTCTTCTCCAGAGGATTTCTTCGGGAATCGTTGGAAAAGTCACAGAACTTCTTCTTAAGAAAGGAGCAGATGTTAATCATGGGGACAATGATGGCAACACACCGCTGGCACTTCATGCAGATTATCACTGTGACAGGGATGTGATCAAGCTTATGTTAAAAGTCGGTGCGGACATTAACGCCAAAGACAAGTATGGCGACAGTGTGTTACATCATGTTTTGGATCATGGAGATTGCGAACTGGCGCGTCTGCTCATTAAGAAAGGCGCAGATTACAATGCTGTCAACAATAAGGGAGAAACCCCAGCTACCATTGCCATTGAAAAAGGATATGAAGTTGTTTTAGATTTGATGGCAAATATAGAAGTGTATACTGTGGGCGAAGAGGATCCTTATGAACCGGAAGAGGGGAATCGCGTGTATGGTTCAGAGGATGATTATAATGATCTTGATGAAGAGGATGAGGAAGAGACCTATGATGAATCCAGGGAATACCACAGCCCAGAGGAGCAACTGGAGATGCAACGCCAGAGAGAGTATGAGATAACCTTAAAGGCCTATGGAGATATCTTCGGGCTGGAACAGGGAAAGATCTTAGCGGATCTGGTAACACGGATGTCTGAGATGAATCTAAAGGGGCTTGTGGCAGATCATATGGATGAATATATGGAGCTTTCTAACCAGTTTCAAGCGATCATGAGCTCAGAGGACGGTCTTAAGAAAATAGCAGAGTATAACGCAAAGGCAGCTGCACAAATGTATTCTAATGAAGATTAGAAGATAATTTACGATAAAACGGAGAGCGTTTATGAATATGTGGAAGATATTGGACTTGAATCCAACCTCGGATAAGTCCGCCATCAAAAAGGCTACGCTGTCAAATGTTTTGTGAAAAAGACAGAGGAGGGTGCCGTCCGTATAGAGCAGATCTACAACAAGGTGGATTTGCTCTTTTTTGTACAAGAAATAAAAACATCTTGTATTCGGAATGGAAAACTATTATAATACACATATCAACAGATAGCTTCTTGCGAGAGCATCTGTAGGAATTTTATATATGTAGTTTATATTATATTAGAGTGTCGGATGCAGGAAGCATCCATATCTGGTAAGGCACGATTGTCAGATATCAAGTCATTAGTATTTAAGAATTTTTCGCATGAATATTCTTAGATATCATTCTCATTTTCGAGAATTATCCAAAATTAAAAATAAGAATAAGATCATAAAAGTTATTTGTTGTGTATATGGTATGTAATTCTTACAGAAGAGCCTTGCGGGGGAAAGAAGGTTTATGGGACAGAAGGATATATCAGAGAAAATCTTAGTCGATTACAATGATGTATTCGCAGACATTTTGAATGTATGTGTTTATTGATCGGTTATGATGGGGCGTCTTATAGAAGTCAGCTTCTAGATAAGAGAAAAAGCATTGTACCGGTAGCATCCTTTGTGCTATACTTTGGTACAAAGAGAAGATGGTGTAGGCATAGGTCTATAAAAGAGTGCGTAAATGTACCGAAAGATTTGGATGCATATGTTAATGACTATAAAATCCATGTAATAGAAGTAGCATGGTTGACAGATGAGCAGTTAGCAAAGTTTAAGAGTGATTTTGGAATCGTTGCGAATTTCTTTGTTCAAAAAAGAAAAAATCAATTGTATAGACCAGATGATTCAAGAGAAATTCAGCACATAGATGCGGTTTTAAAAATGCTATCAGTTGTGACTGGAGATAAAGAGTATGAATCTCTTTTATATGTTGATCAAAAAAATAAGGAGGTAAGGAATATGTGTGAAGTTGCACAAAATTTAATTAGAGAAGGAAAAGAACTGGCAAAAATAGAAGATGCAAAAAATCTTTTGGATATTTTGTCTGACGAAGAAATTTCCAAAAGAATCTGCCTTCCGATAGAGAAAGTACGGGAACTTCGGGAAGAAGTAATGGCGGAACAGTAATTGCAGTGACTTTGTGCTGAACTAGCGAAAAGTAGAGTGTTGCAGATAACAGAAAGATTACTCGTGAAAAGGAATGTTTATTGCTTAAGGTAAGTCATAGACATTCCTTTTTTATTAGCAAAAAAACTGGAAGAAGTTGACAATTCAACATCTTAATAACTTTTAAAAAAGGAGATTTGTGCTATGAACAGAATTAAGAAAATATATTGCAGAGTCTTTCAGTTCGCTTTTCGTGCGGCACTGCCATTTTTACCATATCGGCAGCCGGAGATCTTTGCCAGTGTAAGAGAATTGGAAAGTCTTTTTCAGAAGAAGAAGGTAAAGTCTGTTTTGCTTATAACGGATCAGCAGCTGCGCAAGGCAGGGGTTACCAAAAATCTTGAGGCATTATTGGAAAAGGCGGGGATTCACTGTGCCGTTTATGATGAGACCCGCCCAAACCCAACCGTACATAATGTAGAAGCAGCAAGAGAATTATATATCAAGGAAAAATGCGAAGCATTGATCGCTTTCGGAGGCGGTTCTTCCATGGACTGTGCTAAAGCAGTGGGAGCAAGAATTGTATATCCTAAGAGATCCTTAAACCAGCTGAAAGGCCTTTTAAAAGTATTAAAGAAGACTCCACTTCTCGTTGCCATTCCAACTACTGCAGGAACCGGAAGCGAGGTTACTGTTACAGCAGTTATTACAGATAGTGAGAAAAAGCACAAATATACCATGAACAATTTCACTTTTATCCCGGATTATGCAGTTTTGGATCCGGAAGTAACCTATACACTGCCGCCATCATTGACTGCTACTACGGGAATGGATGCTCTGACTCACGCAGTGGAAGCTTATATTGGAAGATCAACTACCAGAGAGACCAGAAAACTGGCAAAAGAAGCATTAAAACTGATCTTTGAAAATATTGAGACAGCATATAAAGACGGCAAAAATAAGAAAGCTCGTGAGAAAATGCTTTGGGCGGCTTATGTAGCCGGAGTAGCTTTTTCTAAGTCTTATGTAGGTTATATTCATGCGGTAGCCCATTCTTTAGGCGGACAGTATAATATTCCTCACGGACTGGCAAACTCTGTATTAATGCCAGTGGTATTGGAAGATTATGGCGAGTGCGTATATAAGAAATTATATGAGCTGGGTCAGGCAGCTGGAGTGGTATCAAAGAAAGATAGCTATAAGTCCGGAGCTGAGAAATTTATCGCGGCAATCTGGGAATTGAACCGAAAGATGAACATTCCAAAGACTTTCCCAGAGATCAAGGAAGAAGATATCAAGAAAATGGCAAAACATGCGGACAAAGAGGCGAATCCACTTTACCCAGTGCCAAAGCTTATGAATGCCAAGGAACTGGAAAAATTCTATTATATGGTAGCTGAGTGGGATAAATAGAACATCCCCATGGAGTTGATTGGAAAGATCATGAAGATCAGTTGCAAGTCGATCGGAATGATTATGGAGATTAGATTGGAGAGAATATGGAAGCAAGTCAGATTCAAGGAATTTTAGATAAACAGCGTAAATATTACAGAACCGGAGCAACCCTCCCGGTATCATTTCGAGTGGAGATGCTCAAAAAATTAAGAAGCACCATCCAGAAATACGAAGCAGAGATCGCAGAAGCCTTAAAAGCAGACTTGGGCAAAAGCACTTTTGAAGGATTTATGTGCGAAACAGGACTGGTCTTAAGTGAGATCAGCTATATGATCAAGCACACTAGAAGATTTGCAGCAAAGCGCAGAGTCCACACGCCGCTGGCGCAGTTTGCATCATCCAGCTATAAAAAGCCATCTCCATATGGAAATGTACTGATCATGAGTCCATGGAATTACCCATTTCTTTTGACTATTGATCCATTAGCGGATGCCATTGCAGCAGGAAATACTGCCATTGTAAAACCAAGTGCTTATTCTCCAGCCACCAGTGCGTTGATCGAGAAGATCATTACGGAGTGTTTTGATCCGGAATATGTAGCAGTGGTAAATGGCGGCAGAAAAGAAAATGCCTGTCTGTTAGATATGAAATTTGACTTTGTTTTCTTTACAGGAAGCCAGAGTGTTGGAAAAGAAGTGTTACGTCACACCGCAGAGCGTTTAACCCCTGCTGTCTTAGAGTTAGGGGGAAAAAGCCCATGTATCGTGGATAGTTCCGCTAAGCTGAAACTGGCAGCAAAAAGGATCGTTTTTGGAAAATATCTAAACTGCGGTCAGACCTGTGTGGCACCGGATTATATTCTCTGTGAAAAAAGTATTAAGGAAGAGTTGATCCAGGAGATCTGTAAGCAGGTAAAACGTCAGTATGGAGAGAATCCTCTGAACAATCCGGATTATGGAAAGATCATTAATGAAAAGCATTTTAATCGTATCAACGGACTGATCGATCAGAAGAAAGTGGTATTAGGCGGAATGTCAGATCCTATCACCAATCAGATCGCACCAACCGTTATGGATAATGTCACCTGGGAAGATGCGGTCATGCAGGAAGAAATCTTTGGACCGATCATGCCGATCCTTACTTTTGAAAAATTCGAGGATATTTTTGAAATCTTGGGAGATAAGGCAAAGCCATTAGCACTGTATCTGTTTTCTGAGGATAAGAAGCACATTCGGGCAGTACAGGAGCGCTTGAACTATGGTGGCGGTTGTATTAATGACACCATCATTCACCTTGCCACCAGCGAAATGGGCTTTGGTGGCGTTGGCGAAAGTGGTATGGGCACCTATCATGGAAAAGAAGGATTTGATACTTTTTCCCATTTAAAGAGCACCGTAGATAAGAAGACTTGGATGGATCTTCCAATGCGGTATCAGCCATACAAAGGCAGCTATTTTAAACTGCTTAAGATGTTTTTGAGGTAAATGAAAAGAAGCCGGCGACCATAAGAAAAGTCGCTGGCTTTTTTTTGTTTACAAGGAAATTTCTCTGGAATTCCCTTGTAAACAAAAGACACTACGTGTCAATTATGCGCAGCTCGCGGAGAAGAAGTTTATTGCTTTGCAATACCGCTCGCGCGCGTAGATTGCGCGAAGCGCAATCTATTTTCATCTTGGAATACTGTCATACAGGCACAGGGTGCCCCATCCAATCTGGGGATTCGGGTATTCCGTGATCCCAGGCAGAGGACGTGCCCCATTGATAAGATAAGCTTTCGCTTTTTCTCCGTACAAATAAGGATCATTTCCTCGAATGATCCCCCATTCCATTAGGATACTACAGCTTCCTGTCACAAAGGGAGCTGCCATGGAAGTGCCGGAAAGGGAGCGGTAGCTACCACCAGGAGCACTTGTAGTAATGTTTACGCCAGGAGCTGCAAGGTCCGGCTTGATGGCATTGGTATTCCAACTGTAGCCTCTTCCGGAAAAAGAAGCCGGTTGGTTAAAATTACTGTCATAAGCGGCAACACTGATGACTTTTTGGGCGGTGGACGGAATGGTCAGAGTAATGTCGGGCGTTGGAGTCAAAAACTGAGTCAGAGGATTTCTGAGAGCAGAAGATGGCATCCACATTTCCCAGGCACCATCAGAGATCCGTTGGGGAATCAGTTCTAAGGTCCAGATTCCGGAATCTAAGTACCCGTCCCGAGGAAAAAAGTCCAGATAAAACTCCTGATACAGGTTATAGGGCGAAGGATCGCCGGCAGTCAGGTATAGAATGGTATTCCCAAAGAAATACCGATAGTAGCCCGGAGTCAGCGGAAAAGTGATCCCTGTACCTGTAGGCGGACTAATTCGAAATAACATTTCATCCCAATAATTTTTCCAGATCTGAATACTTAAAGATTTTTCATATTCCCCAATCGTAAATTGAACATTTTGAGAACCATTTTCGGTGAGCCTGCCTCCGGTATGGCCGCCGGAACTGCCTTCATTTCCACTGCCAGTCACAATGCATACCTGCCCATATTGGGAAACTGCATCTAAGTAGGTCTCAAGGAGAGAGCTTCCCGTGTGGGAGCCGTAGGTGTTTCCAAAACTTAAATTAATGGCAACAGGAAGTCCCAGATCAGAGGCATATTCTACGCAGTAATTGACCGCTTCCATAAGCTGAGTGGTACTAGGAAAACCGGTGGGAGACGGTGTTCCTAGTTTGACTACTAAAAGGTCAGCCTGATAAGCAACGCCCCGATAAGTGCCATTAGAAGCCCTTCCATTTCCGGCGGCTATTCCCGCCACAGCAGTTCCATGACCGGACAGATCCTGGCTGGGGCAGATTCCCATACGCTCTTCTATAGAGGAGGCTTGCAAGGCTTTATTAATGGTATCCTTTGGAAATAAAGAGCCAAGGGAATAGCCTGTCGGCGGAAGTCGGTCTAAAGCAGGATCCGATGCAATGGTCTGATCCCAAAGTGCCAGGATCCGTGTACTGTTATCCGCATTTCTAAAATCAGGATGGGTATAATCAATGCCGGAATCAATGATAGCAACTAAAGTTCCTTTTCCGGAAAAAGCCGAAGAGGGATTTTGAGGCTGGGTCTGTAAGGCGCTGATACAGGAGCTTCGTTTTGCATTTTGAATTTCATAGAAAAAACGTTTGGGTTTTTCAATATAGACAATGTAAGGAAGTTTAGACAGAGGCTCGATCAGGTTCTGAGGAAGCCGCATAATGGCATAGCCTGCCAGAAGGAGGGTCACATCAATGTCAGGGAAAGAGTCGTGAAAAGAATCTGGGATACCAGTGTGGCGGACAATGATCTCCCAGATTCCTGTTTCTTTATCATAACCGGTAGCAAGTTCGGAATCTTCCGATAATTCAGCGGGAGAAGCATTGATGGCTGCCCCCAGTAAAAGTTCGATTTTCTGGTTTTCCACAAAAAACTCCTGTAAGGATTTCCTATATTTTATGTAAAAGATCCTCTTTTATGTTACATTGTGAAAAAAATTGTATTTAGATTGATACAAGTATGGAAATTTTTTGCGGTATCCTGTAGAATATGGATAACAATATTATAGGAATGATGATAAAGGAGATAGTATGTACGCAGACGAGAATGTGATCAAAATTAAACATGCAGTGTTATATGAAGTTGCGAAACTGGCTTTTACAGATGAGCTGGATTCCAAACGTGACCAGATTGCATTTGAACTGATTCCAGGACCAATCCCTCAGTTCAGATGTTGTATTTACAAAGAAAGAGAAATTATCAGACAGCGTATTCGTCTGGCAGAAGGAAAAGCACCTGGTGTAGTAGATGATGGAAATGTTATCCAGGTTATCAGCTCTGCCTGTGAAGACTGTCCTATTTCCAGTTATACAGTAACTGAGAACTGCCAGAACTGTATCGGTAAGGCTTGTATCAATGCCTGCAAATTCGGTGCTATTGAAGCTGGACGCCTTCGTTCTCACATTGATCCACAGAAATGTAAAGAGTGTGGTAAATGTGCTCAGGCGTGTCCATATAACGCAATTGCGCATTTAAAGAGACCATGTAAGAGTGCCTGCCCTGTAAATGCTATTACATATGATGAACATGGTATTTCTGTGATCGACGAAAGCAAATGTATCCGTTGTGGTAAATGTATCCATAGCTGTCCATTCGGAGCAATTGGATCTAAGACATTTATCGTAGATGTAATCAACGCAATCAAATCTGACAAGAAAGTATACGCTATGGCTGCACCTGCTACAGAAGGACAGTTTGGACCTGGTATTACCATGAACAGCTGGAAGAAAGCTATGCGTGAAGTTGGATTTAATGACTTTATCGAAGTTGGTCTTGGTGGAGATATGACTGCCGCTTATGAAGCAGAAGAGTGGGCAGAAGCATACAAAGAAGGCAAGAAGAAAGTAACTTCCTGCTGTCCAGGATTCGTAAATATGGTTCGTAAACACTATCCAGAATTAAATGATGCAGTTTCCACAACTGTTTCTCCAATGTGTGCGATCTCTAGAATGATCAAAGCAAAAGATCCAGATGCAGTAACTGTATTCATTGGACCATGTGTTGCTAAGAAATCAGAAGTTGTAGATCAGCAGATCGAAGGTAATGCAGATTATGTATTAACTTACAGTGAGATCCGTGCCATCATGAAAGCTAAAGGAGTTGTTTTAGAAGCTGATGATACTTCTTATCAGGAATCTTCTGTATATGGTAAGAGATTTGGTAACTCCGGTGGTGTTACAGCAGCAGTTCTTCAGAGCTTAAAAGAGAGCGAAGACGAGATCGATGCTAAGGTTTGCATCGCAAACGGTGCTGCTGAATGTAAGAAAGCCCTGCTTCTTATGAAAGCTGGCAAACTTACCGAAGACTTCATCGAAGGTATGGCTTGTGAAGGCGGTTGCGTAGGCGGACCAAGCTCCTTCAACGACATGGTTACTACTAAGAAGTTCCGTGAAGAATTGATCGGAAAAGCAGATAACCGTGGAATTCATGAGAATATCGAGAATTACCATATGGAAACATTCTCAATGCATCGTGAATAATCTTTAATATAATAAGAATTTTAAGACACCAGCTGCGTTTTGCAGCTGGTGTTTTTTGCGCAGCCCGATCGCTTTTAAGGTTCTCTTAAGGAATAATAAGATTTGTAGACTCTCTTTTATGTTATAATGAGCAAAAGCGAGCTTGAGAATGTTCACATTCTCACAACGAGCGGGGAAATGCAATCACAAGCTTTGCTTGTGATCGAATGAGCGAAAGCGAGAGAAAATGCAAGAAAGAGGGAGAGAATATGCTTACTGTTTTAAATGTAACCAAGAACTATCATAAGGTAGTCGCTAATAAAGACATTAATTTCGTAATTGAAGATGGTCAGATCGGAATTCTCTTAGGACCAAATGGAGCAGGAAAGAGTACCCTGATCAAATGTATCATGGGATTTTTAAAATATCAGGGACAGATCGAAGTTGACGGACTGAACAATAAGTCCATAGAAGCCAAGAAGATCATGGGATATGTGCCGGAGATCCCTTCTCTGTATCCAAATCTTACAGTGGAAGAACATCTGGAATTTATTGCAAGAGCCTACAGATTAAAGGATTATGAAGCCTATAAAGAGGAACTTCTTGCCCGGTATGAATTAGATGATAAAAAAGATAAATTTGGAGACGAACTTTCCAAAGGTATGCAGCAAAAATTAAGTATCTGCTGTGGACTCCTTCCAAAACCAAAGCTGATCTTATTTGATGAGCCAATGATCGGATTAGATCCTCATGCCATCAAGGAATTGAAAAAACAATTGTTAGAGTTAAAAGAGCAGGGCTGCACAGTGCTCCTCAGTACCCATATGATCGACAGTATTGAGGAATTATGGGATACCACCTACATTATGAAAGCGGGACAGGTGGCAGCAGTAGTTAAGAAATCAGAGATCGGTAATCAGGAAAAGACACTGGAAGACATCTTTTTCGAGATTACAGAAACCGAGGTGTAGCCTATGAAGATATGGGGATATTATGCATGGCATACCTTTTTAAATTCTGTTAAGAAAATATTTCGTAGTACAGTTGCCGCAGTTTTTATTGCCATCATTGCAATCGGCGTGATCTTTGGTGTGGCCTTTAGTATTATCGATATGGTTTTACCGGAGGAAGTACAAACGGAATATATCGAAGAATCCTCCCAATATAGTGAGGAAGAGGATGAGGAAGCCGTCGCGGAAGAAGACGAAATGACGGAAGAAGATATTATCTTTGTGAAAAAAGCAATAGAAACAGGAATTTTTGTTCTTATTGTCGCAGTATTACTTTTTGGAATCCACGGCGGAAGCAAACAAGGTTCAGATTTCTTTTTAATGGCAGATGTAAATCTGCTTTTTACGGCACCGATGAAGCCACAATCTGTCCTGTTTTTCCGACTCTCTTTTCAGATGGTAGCATTAATGATGGGATCTATATATGTTTTATTCCAGATCCCGAACCTTGTGATCAATCTGGGACTGGGATTATACGCAGTACTGGCAATCTTTATTGGTTGGATGTTCTTACTTTTATTAAAACAATTAATGTCAGTGCTCTCTTATACGGTAACTGCCACCAACGAGAATCTGAAAAAATATATCATTCCTTTTATGATCTTTGTGGCGCTCCTTGTGGTGGGCATTGCGGGAATTGGTTATCTTGCTTTTGATCAATCGTTTACTGCTGTTATAGATAACATTTTTGCGGCAGAGTGGTCAAGATGGATCCCGATCATCGGCTGGTATAAAGGCATGATCATGTGTGCAGTAGATGGAGAGATCGTAAGTTCGCTTATTTACATGGCACTTTTGATCGCTGGAATGGCAGTAATGTTCTATTTTATCTGGCAGATTAAGGCTGATTTTTACGAAGATGCCATGACTGGTGCTGAAAAAAGAGAAACACAGCTTCAGGATGCATTAGAAGGCAGAAAGACCGCAGCGGAACAGAAGCGTTCAGCAAAGTTAAAGAAAAATACCGGTATGAAAGGTCTTGGTGCGGAAATGTTCTTTACAAAGGAACTGTATATCCGCCATCGAACCGCAAAACTGGGACAGATCACAACCACAATGCTCTGGTATTTTGTAGTGGGACTTGTGATGTCCTATGTCAGTGTGAAAGTATTTGAATTAAATACCTTTACAGGGGCAGGATGTGTCATGGCGTTTGTCTTATTCTTTAGAACTTATGGTAATCCTATTGCTCAGGAAACCTCTATGAACTGGCTGTTTTTAGTGCCGGAAAGTCCTTATAAGAAAGTATTTTATGCCATGATGGCAGGCACTTACGCCAGTGCCCTAGACCTGCTTCCTGGACTTTTACTGGGAATGATCGTGACCGGAGAAAATCCACTTATTATGTTGCTTTGGTATGTAGCATTGCTTTCCATGGACTTTATGTTATCTGCGGTAGGACTGATGCTTGAGGCACTTTTCCCGGCAACTGCTATGGATATGGTAAAATCCATGATCCAGTTCGTGCTGAAATTTATGATGATTCTGGTGATAATCATTTTCTTTGTAGTAGGAATGATCTTCGGCGGAATCGTAGGAGGACTTTTGGTAAATCTCATCGTTAATATTCTGATCAGTGTGGCAGTGTTCGTGATCTATCCGTCCATACTGCATAGGGGAATTTCCTAGTGGTGTGGGATGTTTTAGAAGAGATGTGATGGAAAACGGAGGTGGAAAGATGAAGTGTCCAAATTGTGAAAATGAAATGGAAAAAGGATTTGTTCAAAGTAATACTCCAATCTTCTTTTGTATCAAAAAGCATAAATTGCATATAACAAGATCAAGCGACGATATTAGATTGACAAATGCTGATTTTGATGTGCCAAATGTGGAAGCCTGGTGTTGTAAAAAATGCAAAAAGGTAATCATGGATTACTGATTTTATGGACTAGAGAGATTACTTTTGATGGACTAAGTGGGTTATGGGACGATTCGTTTGAATCGTCCCTATTTTTGCGCTTGAGCCAGGGAAAATGAGTTTTCCTGTTTTTTATATTGCAAAACAAATGTTCGGGTGTTATAATTAAAAAAGAACAAACGTTTGCGTTGGATTGGATGTGAAAGAAAGTGAGTATGGCATGGGACAGGTAATCTTGCAGGATGGAATCATGGAGAAGTTAACAATTCTTTCGGACTCAGCGAAGTACGATGTGGCTTGTACTTCCAGTGGTGTTGAGAGAAAAGGAGATGGGAAATCTTTAGGCAATGCAGTAGGCTGCGGATTGTGCCATACTTTTACTGGAGATGGAAGATGTATCTCGCTACTTAAGATCCTTCTTACTAATGAATGTATCTATAATTGCAGATATTGTGTGAACCGCTCCAGTAATGATGTGAAGCGTGCCATGTTCACACCGGAAGAGATCTGCACTCTTACCATAGAGTTTTATCGGAGGAATTATATTGAAGGACTATTCTTGAGTTCCGGGATTTTTCAGTCTCCCGATACTACTATGCAGCTTTTGTATGAGACTATATTTTTGCTTCGGACGAAGTATCATTTCAATGGATATATTCATGTGAAGGGGATTCCAGGGGCTTCCGCTCATATGGTGGAAATGGTGGGATATCTGGCGGATCGAATGAGCGTGAACCTAGAGCTGCCTACTGCAGAGGGACTGCGGGAACTGGCACCCAATAAGGTGCGGAAGAACATTCTTACGCCTATGCGCCAGATTCAGAATGGGATCAAAGAAAGCCGCATGAACCACGGAATTACCAGTATGAAGAGTCGGGTATGCATTGATGAGAAGCAATATTACGAACAGGTAGCGGAGATTGCTGACAGCCATGCCAAGCTGCTGGATTATAAGAAGAACCAGCAGGCGATTTTAGCGAAGGATCAGAAGAAGAAAGCAGAAGCGGTTGCAGAAGAATCTTGGCAGTTTGAACATTCTTCTCAGAACTTGCCGAAAGAAGGCAGTCAATTGCTGCCAGATAGGCTTGCTAGTCTGGAACATGGGATTGTAAGACGAAATAAGAATCATTACTTCGTACCAGCGGGGCAGAGTACCCAGATGATCATTGGAGCTACGGGAGAGACTGATTTTCAGATTATGTCAGTGACGGAAGCACTGTACCAGAAATTTGAGATGAAGAGAGTATTTTACTCTGGATTTGTGAATGTGAATCAAGATGAGAGTTTGCCGCTTTTGGGGCAGAAACCGCCGCTTCTTCGAGAGCACCGTCTGTATCAGGCAGATTTTCTATTGCGGTTCTATGGATTTGGAGCAGATGAGTTGTTGTCTGAGAAGAACCCTAATTTTCATGAGCAGATCGATCCTAAGTGTTTTTGGGCAGTTAAGCACTTGGAATTTTTTCCGGTGGAGATCAATCAGGCGGACTATTATACGTTACTTCGGGTTCCTGGGATTGGAACCACCAGTGCCAAGCGGATCATGACTGCCAGAAAGCATGGTATGTTGGACTTTTCGGATATTAAGAAAATGGGCGTTGTTTTAAAAAGGGCGCAGTATTTTGTGACTTGCCGAGGCAGAATGTTGTATGGAACACCGATAGAGGAACAATTTATTACCAGGCATTTGATCTATAACGAGCCAAAGGGACAACTTCTTTTACCAGATGGCAGCCAGGGGAATTGGCAACAGATGTCTTTATTTGATACGACTGCACCATATCATTTGGCAGCAAATTCATAGATTTTATGATTTGGTCGTATAATTCGATCTTATAAGTTGATTATTGGAAACTTTATTTTACAGCGCAATGGAGGACAATTATTATGGAGCAACTCATACTTCGATGTGAAGACACAATGGAGGGGATTTTTACGGCAATCTATGACGCCTTTGTTTATAAGAATCGTATGGAGGGAGAATACCAGGATAATATATCTATTGCTATTGGAGATGAGGGAGAACCAACCTTATTTGCAAGGGAGATTGAGATTTCAACAGATATTGATAAGGCAGAGAAGACCATACGAACCATTCAGATGAGGCTGGGGATTTCTGTGTATAAGACATTATTCCATGCCCTGTGCCATTATGATACTGAGAGAGCCAGTGTTGTATTGGGATATCTGGTAAGAGGCTTTAAGAAAGGACGCAGGATTGATGAGCATTTGTCGGATTCCTATGTGATGCGGGTGATGGAATTGTCCAGAAAAGCTGGAAACGAGGGATATCGGTTTAAAGAACACTTGAGATTTACGGATATGGGGCAATTCCTTTATGGAAAGATTGAACCAAAGTGCAACGTGTTGCCTCTTTTGACGGAGCATTTTGCAGATCGTTTTCCTAATGAGAACTTTATTATTTTTGATGAAAAAAGAAAGTATGCTATCGTACATAAAGCATATATGCCTTGTTTTTTTGCCACAGGAGAAGAATTTAGAATTGATATAGAGCAGAGCAGGGACATGTTTGAAGTACTGTGGAAGCAGTATTTTAAGACCATGGAGATCAAAGAGCGTCATAATGAGAAATGCCAGAATACACTTTTGCCGAAATGGTATCGAAAGAATATGACGGAACATATTATTTGACAGGTCCCTAAGAAACAGGTAAGATGTTATAGAAATAGCTGACAACGTGAAAAGAAGCCGCTTTGCGGGGACAAAGGGCTTCTTTTCGAGGAGTTTAGTTATGAAAATGTTTAATAAAAAGGGAATAATGTAAAGGAATGTCTTCCGTTTACAAGTATTAATATACCCGGAAAATGTGTCTTATATGTGTCCAAATTAAAAAACAATTCTAAATTTTCTAGAAAAATCTTTTAGATTTGTTTTAGATTTATAAATTGTGTAGACATGTGGCAGAAAAACAAAAAAAGGAGAACGATCAAAATGGAATTATGGGATATTTATGATAGTAACAAACAGCGCACTGGAAGAACAATGAAGCGTAATGACTGGTGTTTAAAAGATGGAGAATATCATCTTACCGTATTAGGTGTTATTGCTAGACCAGACCACAAATATCTGATCACTCAGCGAGTTATGACGAAAGCCTGGGCACCAGGATGGTGGGAAGTGTCAGGTGGAGCTGCTATGGCAGGAGAAGATTCAATTGACGCAGTTAAGAGAGAGATTTTAGAAGAGACTGGGCTTGATGTCAGCAATGCAGCTGGTGGATACGAATTTTCTTATCATAGAGAGAATCCGGGTGAAGGAGATAATTATTTTGTAGATATCTATCGTTTTGAGATGGATTTCACAGAAGAAGATATTCACTTACAAGAGGGGGAAACCAATGGTTATCGCCTTGCTACTGTAGATGAGATCAAAGAATTAGCTGACCAGGGAATCTTCCTGCATTATGACAGTATCAAAGAAGTATTTCGTTAGAGAGGCATTTTCATGGTTATAGTAGAAGCAAAAGTAGATTCCCAGTTTCCGGAAATAGAAGAATTGTATTTGTCTGCTTTTCCGGAGTGTGAGCGGAAGTCATTTTCTCTGATGGTTCAGAAAAATAAAACAGATCAAGTAGATATCTGGCGGTTAGAAGAGGATGGAGTATTCTGTGGACTGGTCATTACCATGAATGATCAGGATCTGGTGCTCATTGATTACCTTGCGATCGTGCCGGAGAAGAGAGGCTGTGGCTATGGTTCCAAAGCGATTGCCCTGATTAGGGAAGCCTACCCGGATAGAAGGGTATTTTTGGAGATCGAGAGTACTTCTATTCCGGCAGATAATCAGGAGCAGAGGATCTCACGTAAACATTTCTATCTGAAAAATGATTTGAAAGAGTTGGGAATCCAGGCGAAGGTTTTTGATACAGAAATGGAGCTTCTGACCTTTGAGAAGAAGCTGACCTTTGAAGAATACTGGAAGATCTATGCCAATGTATATGGAGAGGAGAAGGCAAAGAAAGTCTTGCTCTTATCCATAGAGCAGAAATGATCAAGAGAGATTTGTTACGGGGATGGATTTGAAAGACTAGAGAATTCAAGAAGAATTTCCATGAAATAAAAATACCGGGATAACCCATGTGGTTTATCTCGGTATTTTGGAAATTATATAATTCCGGTGCATTACTGTACAACTTTTACGCTGGTTGCCTGAGGACCTTTTGCACCTTCTGTGATTTCATATTCAACAGATGCGCCTTCTTCTAAGGATTTGAAACCTTCCATTTCCAGTCCTGAGTAGTGTACGAATACATCATTTCCATCTTCTCCTGTGATGAATCCGTAGCCCTTCTGGTTGTTGAACCACTTTACTGTACCTTTGTTCATCGAAAGTACCTCCAATAAAAATTACTGTTGCAGAGCAACTAAGCTTAGAATATCATACCCCTTTCTAAAAGTAAAGCGTTAAATTTACATCTCTTCAAAGGCGAAATTTTGCTGCTTCAAAAAGCGAATAACCAGCTTATCCCATTCATTTTCCAATGATTTATCCATAGAGAAAATCTGATAAGAGACACCTGTAGTCAAGGTTAGAGCCTGATTCTGATATTTTAGGTTTAGGAAAAATCCGCGGATGTCTTTTTCAGTAAAGGAACTGTGGAGCGATTCTAGGGTCTTCTTTTGATTCTCGGGAGAGAGAAGGAAGACAAATCGAAAAGAGGAAGGCGTTTTCTTGCCTTTGATCAGATCAAAGCAGTTTCCTCGAAGCATAGAGAAAGGAAGAAATGGAAAATCTGTAAGATGAGCTTCTTCTAATTCTTCACTTGTAAAGTATTCTTTGTTAACCCGTCCGTCAATCACATAATTTGCGGCACTGGCAATGACTGCTTCCTGGAGAAGAAAATGATCAAAGGTCTCAGAGCGCAATAATTTATTCATAAAATCTTTTACTTCGGTTAATTTTAATGCCAGCATGTTATCCTCCATTTGATGTTGGTTCCATATGAAAATATTTTACTACAGATTCGGCGGTTATGGTAGAATAAATCTAAATAAATTACGGAGGTTGTAAAAATGGAAAATCAATTTTTATTTCATATATTAAAAGAAGGTGTATCACCATTTCATTGTGTTTCTGCTGTGACAGAAGAATTGGAGAAAGAGGGATTTGTCCGGCTGGATTATGAAAAAAGCTGGAATTTAGAACTTGGGGGCAAGTATCTGGTAGAGCACCATGGAACAACGCTATTTGCTTTCACAATTGGGGAACATTATGAAAAAGGGGACATGGTTCGGCTGGCAGCGGCTCACACAGACTATCCTTGTTTTCGGATTAAGCCCAATCCGGATTTTGTGACCAAAGGATATGCCCAGATCAATGTAGAGGTATATGGAGGCCCTATCTTGAATACCTGGCTGGATCGACCTTTGGGATTGGCAGGAAGAGTCGTGACAAAGGGAGAGGATCCATTTTCCCCTGAGATTCATTATTATAGATCTGAAAAAGCGGTTCTTACGATTCCGAACCTGGCAATTCATATGAATCGGGAAGTAAATAAGGGAGTAGAATTGAATCCGCAGGTGGATCTTATGCCGATTTTGGATCTACTTTCAGAAGAAGAGAAAAGTACTGATTATTTTCTTACTTTTCTTTCTGAGGAATTGAAAGTTGAAAAAGAAGACATACTGGATTTTGAACTGAATACTTATTGTGTGGAGGAACCGTGTTATGTAGGGATCAAGGATTCTATGATCTCTTCTCCGAGACTGGATAATCAGACTTCTGTAGGGGCTCTTACTCTGGCAATTGAGAATGGGTGCAGAGAATCAGGAATCAATTTGATTGCCCTTTTTGATCATGAGGAGATCGGAAATAAAAGTAAGCAGGGAGCGGCATCTCTTATGATCCGAGATCTGCTTAGAAGAATTTTAATGCTTTTGGGGAATACGGAAGAGGAAGTAGAGCAGGCAATCTATGGAGGTATGCTTCTTTCTGTAGATGTGGCTCATGGTCTTCACCCGAATAAAGTTGGTAAGATGGATATTACGAATCAGCCAGTCTTAGGCAAAGGATTTTGTATTAAGGAAGCTTGTTCCCAGTCTTATGCTACAGATTCGGAAGCGGTCAGTATCTTATGGCAGATCTGCAAAGAAGGAAATATTCCGGTACAGCGTTTTGCAAACCGCTCAGATGTAAGAGGCGGGGGAACCTTAGGCTCTGTGGTATCCACGTTACTTCCTATTAAAACAGTGGACATGGGGATTCCGATTTTGGCAATGCATTCGGCTAGAGAGCTTATGGGAAGTAGTGATATGAAGTCATTGACAGATGCGGTTACTAGATTCTTCTCCTTGTAAAATATATATTTTTTATAAAATTCTCATTTACCCTCTTCCATTATGTGGGTTTTCGTGTTAAGATTACGTGGTAATGAAAACTACTTTAGGTAGAAAATGATACTTATGAATAATGTTTTGATAGATTTGTGTGAAAGGATTCATTATTATGTACAAAATTGTAATTGATAGTTGCGGAGAATTACCAGAGAACGTGAAACAGGATCCACATTTTTGCAATGTGCCTCTAGAGATTGAGATTGACGGATATCACATCACAGATGATGAGACATTTGATCAGAAGGATTTCTTGAGAAGAGTAGAGGAAAGCCCGAAAGGACCGAAATCTGCCTGCCCATCTCCAGAGACCTACATGGAAGCCTATGACGGAGAGGCTGAGAATGTATATGTGGTAACTTTATCTGCTAAATTAAGCGGATCTTACAACAGTGCAGTTTTAGGTGCGAATCTCTATGAAGAAGAGCATGGCGCAAAGAAGAACATCCATGTATTTAATTCCTGTTCCGCATCTATTGGAGAGACCATTATCGGTCTGAAAATTCAGGAATTGGAAGAAAAAGGACTTTCTTTTGAAGAAGTTGTAGAGAAAACGGATGAGTACATTGCTTCTATGAATACTTTCTTTGTATTAGAGACTTTAGAGACCCTTCGTAAGACAGGTCGCTTAAGCAACCTGAAAGCTTTTGTTGCCAGCACCTTGAACATCAAGCCGGTTATGGGAGCTACAGAAGAGGGAACCATTAAGCAGCTTGGACAGGCAAGAGGAATGAAGCGTGCCCTTACCAAGATGGTAGAGGAAGTGATCCAGGCAACCAAGAATACCGAGGAGAAGATCCTTGCTATTTCTCATTGCAACGCACCGGATAAGGCTGCGTTTGTAAGAGAACTGATTGAAAAGGCTGCCAAATTCAAAAATATCATCGTGGTAAATACCGCAGGAATTTCCAGTATGTATGCCAATGATGGCGGAGTCATTTTGGCGGTGTAGAGAAATTCGAAAAGAAATAGCTGTATAAAATCCAAAATAGTGTTAAAATAACCTCTGTAGGTGATTACGGAACTTCCCGTGATTTTCTGCAGAGGTTATTTTTTATTTGCTAGGAAAATCCTCTGGAATTTCCTAGCAAATAAAAGACACTACGTGTCAATTATGCGCAGCAACTCTGTACGCTATTCCACTAAGCTCGAAAGAACCTCGCTAAGTGGAATATGTGTCGCGGAGAAGAAGTTTATTGCTTCGCAAAACCGCTCGCGCGCGGAGATTGCGCGGAGCGCAATCTTTTTTACGAGGAAATTGGTTCGTGAATCGGAAGAGACAATAAAGGAGTACAAGTTGAATTATAATTACGAAGAAGTCATTGAGAAAATAGAAAATGCAAGGCGGTTTGGAAATCTGCCGGGAGTGGAAGTGACAGCAAAAGCGTTGAAACATCCTATGTTTGCGGATTGGAACATTCCCTATATTCATGTGGCAGGAACCAATGGAAAAGGTTCTACCTGCGCCTTTTTAGATAGTATCTTTCAGAAAGCCGGAATTAAAACCGGATTATTTACCTCTCCACACCTGATCTGTTTTGAAGAACGGATTCGGGTAAATGGCGCATACATACCGAAAGAGGATGTGACCAGATTGGGAAATCTGCTCCTGAATACGGATTTTGGAGTGGCACTGACCATGTTTGATTATTGTCTGCTCATGGCGGTGCTTTATTTTGCGGAGCAGAAGGTAGAACTTGCTATTATGGAGACAGGCTTAGGCGGAAGACTGGATTCCACCAATGCCTTAGGGACTCCGGTGGCGGCGGTTCTGACTAAGATAGGTTTTGACCATACAGATATCTTGGGAGATTCTTTAGAGAAGATCGCGGCTGAAAAAGCAGGGATCATAAAAGAAGGTTCGCTTGTCATATCCCAGATGCAGGGAGCAGAGGTGGCAGAGGTCTTCCGAGAGAAAGCCAAGGAGAACAAGGCAAAAGAACTTATTTTTGTGGCACCTGAGGATATAGAGCAGGTGCGTTCTTTCAAACCTCATATGCAAGGCGAATACCAGTATGAAAACGGAGCAGCGGCGATGGTCTGCGCCAAGGCAGTGGCGGAACTTATATCAGAAATCCCAGCACAAGTCGCGTCAGAGGAACTTACATCAGAAGTTCCAGTACAAGACGCGTTAGAGGCGCTCCAAGCTGCCATCCCCGAGGGGATCAGGACTGCCAGTTGGGCTGGAAGGATGGAAGTGCTGTCAGAAGATCCATTCTTTTTGGTGGATGGGGCTCACAATGGTCACGGAGTCCATGCTTTTTGTAAAAGCCTAAAAGAACTTTATCCAAATGAAAAATTTCACTTCTGCATGGGGGTTATGGCGGATAAAGATTATTTAATCATGATTAAAGAATTACTTCCGATAGCGATAGATTTTGTGACTGTGACACCAGAAAGCAACAGGGCGTTACAAGCCGAGGAATTGGCAGCTCAGATCAGGGAAGCTGGAGTTAAGGCACGCTGTCTTACAGAAGAAGAGATGAATCTACAGGTGCAGGGGCTTACAGAGGAAGAAAAGAATGGACTGGAACGCCCTCATCTTTCTGCCTGTTTTTCTAATCTGGACAGAGAGCATAAGACCGTTGCCTTTGGTTCCCTTTATTTTATAGGAGAGTTAAAAGCCGCTTGGCTGGAAGAACATAGATAAAATGGATTATACTTATACTAAGAAAACAAATAGAAATGGCGAATCATATATGGAGATCACCGGGGGAAAAGAAGGGGCAAAAAGGCTTCTGATTCCGGAGGAGATCGAAGGAATTCCGGTAAAGGGCATTGGGAGCAGTGCTTTTTCTAGGAGAAAAGAGATTGAAGAGGCTGTGCTTCCGAGAGGAATCTATAGCTTGGGCAGGTATGCTTTTTATAACTGTACGGGACTGAAAAAATTGACCCTGTGTGATGAGGTGGAAGACTATTATGATGGGGTGATCAAGCAATGTGAAAGTCTTTCTTATGTGGACGTACAGCTAAATATAGGAAATTACACCGTGATTAAAGACATTTTGGCGGACAATGATCGAACGCTTCATTTTACGCTGTACGGCGATATGTTTGGAGAAAAAAAGAAAATTAAACTGACATTTCCATCTTATGTCTATGATTTTGTGGAGGATGTAGAAGCTAGAGTTCTGCACCATAAGATTGAAGGGGCAGGATATCCTTATCGGGAGTGTGTCACTAGAAAATGGATTGATTATAGAGCCTATGATGGATTATTTTATCAGGCAGTGACCGATGACAGAAGGATTGCGGCGGATATTGCCTTTGACCGACTTATGTTTCCCTATGAATTAGAGACGACGGCGAAAGAGAATTATGAACAGTTTCTGCTGTTAGGATCGGTCTGGCTGATCACAGAATTAATAGAAGAAAACGAGATGGAAAAGATCAGTTTCTTATTAGAGCAGGTGCTTTTGACGAAAGAAGCCTGTCAGGAAGCTATTGATCATTCTGTAGAGAAGAAGAGACCAGAATACACAGCAATGTTCATGGAATACGATAGGGAGCATTTCCACAGAAATAATCTAAAAACGAAGGATGGCGAAGATGCTGGAAACACCAAGGATGGTGCCCAGGACGAGGTAGGACTTTCCTTTGAACTAGACGAGTGGTAAAATGTGTACCGCAGATGAGATTGAAAAAAGATTGGAATGAAAATGAAGACAAGAGAAGAACTGGACAACCTGGGACAGAAAATCTTAAATGAATGTCGGACAGAGCTTTATCTTTCCATGCGTTTTATGGGAGTGGCTTTAAATAGTCTGGATTACCGCATGGATCTTTCCACTAGAAGAGTGGGGACGGATGCGGCGTTTATCAGATTTAATCCGAACTATTTATCGCAGTTATATCTGGAACGACCGGAAAAATTAAATCGTACTTATATGCATTTGCTGATGCATTGCCTGTTCCGGCATATGTTTTCAGCAAAGGCACATGAGGATATCGAACTCTGGGATCTAAGCTGTGATATTGCGGCAGAGTCTGTGGTGGACTCAATGGATTATCCCTGTATCTGGCAGGTTACTTCTGATTTTAGACAGGAATGGTATGATAAATTAAAACAAGATTTAAAAGTTTTGACGGCGGAGAAAATCTATCATTATTTTATTACGAAGAAAAGAGATCCTTATCTGGAAGAAGCCTTACGGCAGGAATTTGCCCTGTGTGATCATAGCTTTTGGGAACGGATGCCAGAAGAGCCACCAGAAGATAAGGGGCAGGATCAACCTGAGATGGAGAATCCGAATCCGCAGCTTCCAAACGAACAGGAGCAGGAAAATGATCCGGAGAATTCCAAGGATGTTTATTTGGACAAGCCGCAGGATTTTGAAGAGAAGAAGAAGGAATGGGAAGAACATTCCAAACGGATTCAGACAGACTTGGAGACTTTTTCCAAGGAGGCGGCAAAGGATAGTGGGTTCTTACTTCATTTCTTAGCGTTAGAGAACCGGAAGCGAACCAGCTACAAGGAATTTTTGAAGAAATTTTCTGTGATCCGAGAAGAAACAAAGATAGACATGGATTCCTTTGACTATAACTTCTATATGTATGGTCTGTCCATGTATGGAAATATGCCTTTGATCGAGGAAAATGAATATCGGGAGTCCAAAAAGATTGAGGAACTGGTCATTGCCATTGATACCTCTGCTTCCTGTCAGAGAGGGCTGGTGCAGGAGTTTTTAAATGAGACCGGAGCTATCTTTGGTAATCAGGAGAACTTTTTTGATAAGATAAATATTCATATTATTGAGTGTGACAATCAGGTGCAAAATGATATTCGGATCACGAAGTTGGAGGATCTAAAACAGTATGCGGAACATTTTGCAGTAAAAGGCGGATACGGAACGGATTTTCGACCGGTCTTTTCTTATGTAGAAGAATTGCGGAGGAAAGGGATCCTTACCAACCTGAAAGGTTTAATGTACTTTACCGATGGGATTGGCACTTATCCGAAAAATGCCACGTCCTATGATACTGCCTTTGTTTTTTGGACGGAGGAAGAATTTCGGGAAGAAGATGTGCCGGATTGGGCCATCAAATTATATCTATAAGAGGAGAACTACATGAACATTAAAGAGGCAAAGCAGGAAATTAAAAATACAGTGCTGGCGTATCTGGCAAAGGATGAGACTGGAGATTATGCCATTCCCATAGAGAGACAAAGACCGGTGCTTTTGATGGGACCGCCGGGAATCGGTAAGACTGCCATCATGGAGCAGGTGGCAAGAGAGTGCGGGATCAATCTGGTGGCATACACCATTACCCATCACACCAGACAAAGTGCCATCGGATTGCCTTTTATCAAGGAAAAAGAGTACGAAGGCAACACCTATTCGGTAACAGAATATACCATGAGCGAGATCATTGCGGCAATTTACGAGCAGATTGAAAATTCCAGCGTAAAAGAAGGTATCTTATTTTTGGATGAGATCAATTGTGTTTCCGAGACTTTGGCACCGACCATGTTGCAATTTTTGCAGTACAAGACCTTTGGAAATCATCGGATCCCAGAGGGATTTGTGATCGTGACCGCAGGAAACCCACCGGAATATAACAAGTCGGTCCGGGATTTTGATATTGTTACTTATGACCGTGTAAAACGTATTGATATCGAAGAAGATTACAGTGTTTGGAAGGAATATGCTTATCGCATGGGCATTGCCGGAAGCATTATGTCCTATCTGGAGATCAAGAAAGAGAATTTCTATTCCGTGGTCTCTGACCTGGATGGGAAACGATTCGTGACAGCCAGAGGATGGGAAGATCTGTCCCAGATGATTCTGATGTATGAAAAACTGCAGATTCCGGTGACTTTTGATCTGGTGGTTCAGTATGTGCAGGATGAGGAGATTGCCAGAGGTTTTTCTAATTACTATGAACTGTATCATAAATATGCGGATACCTATCAGATTCCAAAGATCTTAGAGGGCGTGATCCCTCAGGATACTCAGAATCTGAAAGATGCCCCATTCGATGAAAAATTAAGTCTCATTGGCCTCATCGTAGAAAGCCTGAATCAGGAATTCAAAGAGTATGCGTTTTCTCTGGATAAGACAAAACAGCTTTTTGAACAGTTGAAATTCTTAAGAGAAGATTTAAAAAACGGAAAAGGCGCTGCAGGTGAGCTGTTAGAGCGTTATGCAGAAACCTTGAATACCATGCTGGAACATGAGAAGAAAGCAGGGATGATCTCAAGAGAAGAGCAGAAAGTAAAAGCTATGGTCATTGCAGAAT
Organism: Agathobacter sp.; assembly: GCA_017623935.1. GTDB lineage: Bacteria > Bacillota > Clostridia > Lachnospirales > Lachnospiraceae > Roseburia. The sequence goes on from JAGAOC010000039.1 coordinate 35,573, forward strand.
TGCAGGAATATAAGACTCTTATGGCACAGAAGGGAACCAATGATCCTAAAACAGATTTTACAATAATTAAAGAACGATTTGACGAAATGGAGGCAAAGAGAAAAGAGACAGTTGCCAGCGTAAGTGATCATTTGACCAATTGTTTTGCCTTTTTTGGGGCGGTCTATGGAGAAAGTCAGGAAATGGTCATGTTCTTATCTGAACTTTCTGCTGGTTTCTACAGTATCCGCTTTGTACAGGAGACTGGAAATGAGGCCTATTATAAGTACAACAGGTTACTTCTTCTGAAAAATCGAAAAGAAGAACTAAAGGAAGAAATCTTAGAACTGCTTTCTTTATAAAATAAGGTATGAAAGACGAAGTTGTTATAATGGGTAAGTTATGGTACTTATGAATTTTCGCAATAGTAAAATTTCGTAATATAATCTAGACAAATGAAATCGATTGTACTAGAATTATCTCAATTAATACAAGAACCGTAGATTCATAACAACTGGTTATAGTAGCATGAATCAGTTTATTACACAGGTTTACAAGAAACGGAGGAGTTAAACATGGAAAAGAAAGACCTTGATTGGGCAAACCTTGGATTTGGATATATGAACGCAGATTATCGTTATGTATCCAATTATAAAGATGGAAAGTGGGATGACGGTGCGATCATCACCGATTCTAATATTGTTTTAAATGAATGTGCAGGTGTATTACAGTACGCTCAGACCTGTTTTGAAGGATTAAAGGCATACACCACAGAAGATGGCAAAGTTGTATGTTTCCGTCCTGACTTAAACGCTCAGAGAATGAAAGATTCCTGCGAGAGACTGGAAATGCCAGTATTCCCAGAGGATCGTTTCATCGATGCTGTAGAGCAGGTAGTAAAAGCCAACGCTGCATGGGTTCCACCATACGGATCCGGCGCAACTCTTTACATCAGACCATATATGATCGCTACCAACTCTGTAATCGGTGTTAAGCCAGCAGAAGAATATCAGTTCCGTATTCTGGTTACTCCTGTAGGTCCATACTTCAAAGGTGGCGCAAAACCTCTTACAATCCGTGTATCTGATTTCGACAGAGCAGCACCACACGGAACAGGTCATGTTAAAGCAGGACTTAACTATGCTATGAGTCTTCATGCAATCGTAGATGCTCATAATAAGGGATATGATGAGAATATGTATCTGGATCCTGCAACTAGAACAAAAGTAGAAGAGACTGGTGGAGCAAACTTCATCTTCATTACCAAAGATGGCAAGCTGGTTACACCAAAGTCTGACAGTATCCTTCCATCCATTACTCGTCGTTCTCTTATGATCGTTGCAGAGAAATATTTAGGACTTACTGTAGAACACAGAGAAGTTTTACTTAGTGAATTAGATGATTTTGCAGAGTGTGGACTTTGCGGAACAGCAGCTGTTATCTCTCCAGTTGGTAAGATCGACGATCATGGCAGAAATATCTGCTTCCCAAGCGGAATGGAGAAAATGGGACCAGTTATCCAGAAGTTATATGATACATTAACAGGAATCCAGATGGGCAGAATTGAAGCACCAGAAGGATGGATCAAAGAGATCATGTAATTGGCTTCAAATTTTATAAGAATACTAAAAACGCGGTCATTTTGACCGCGTTTTTTGCTGGAAAAAATGCCGAAAAATCCTGTAAAAACGCAAAGAATCAGTGGCATATTGTTCCAATTTATGATATAATATTTTGGCATCTTGTAACATATGAGAGATTTTTAGAAGAAGGTATACAAAGGAAAGAGAATGAGTAGAGAAGAGTACAATTATTCTAAACGACGGGAAGCAGCTATGAGAAAACGTCGTAGACAGAGAGAATTAAGAAGAAGAATGACACTCACCGGATTGGGGCTTTTGGTGATTACCATTATTCTGATGGTGGCAGTTATGATTGCACCGAAGGAGAAAGATACCAAAACCAATGGAGTGGCTCAAGAAGATAAGAATCAGAACGCCCAAACGGGTCAGCAAGAACCGGAATATATCACTTATATAGGGGTAGAGGATGCACCGGAGATAGACGAACAGTTACTTACGATCAATGAATATTCCAGACCAGGGGATCCACTGGAGGAAGTGAATGGAATAGTGATCCATTATGTTGGAAATCCTGGTACTACTGCCCAGGCGAATAGAAATTATTTTGAAGGTATATCCATTACCCACGAAGCATCAGCCAGCAGTCACTTTATTGTAGGGCTGGAGGGCGAGATCATCCAGTGTGTGCCTTTAGATGAGATTTCATATGCATCTAATCAGAGAAATGTCGATACCATAGCCATTGAGACTTGTTATAAAGATGAGAGTGGTAAATTTAGTGATGTGACTTATGATTCGCTGGTTCATCTTACTGCGTGGCTTATGGGAAAATACAACTTAGAGATCGACCAGGTCATCCGTCACTATGATGTAACGGGAAAAGAGTGCCCGAGATACTATGTACGGAATGAGTGGGCTTGGGATCAGTTCAAAGAAGACGTAGTAGCGTACATTGAAAAAAATGGCGTAGAAATGAAATGGCAGGTTGAATAGTGAACGGGAAAGCAGATTATAAAGACATAATTTTGGAACTTGCAGAGAAAGTAAATGTCAGAACGAATTTAAGCCAGTTAAGGCAACTACTGAAAGATGATAAAATAAAAGAAGATTTAACAAAAACACATGACCTGGGTGAGAACGTAGTTGGATTTCTTGAGGAAGAAGATCCTAAGACTAGAAAGAATGCTGTACTTTTATTGGGAGATCTGGGCTATCAGGAAGCGGCATCCGCTATTATGGAAGCCTATCAGAAGGAAGATACCCGATTTGTAAAAGCTTCTTATGTGACAGCATTGGCTCAGTTGGATGCAGAAGAGTATCTGCCTCAGTTAAAGCAGCGACTGGAAGCAGTTATGGCAGAAGAAGTAGAAGAACAGAACAGAAAGCACTTAGACGAAGAAAGAAGGGCTTTGCAGAACCTGATCATTCGCTATGATGGCATCACCACTCATATTTTCCGGGGATGGGACAAGGAAGTGAACGTGATCTTACAGACGAATCCGGCTCATCGGGAAGTTGTACGGAAGATGGTGACAAAAGGAGAGGCGAAGCTTCATGGACTGGGAGTAGAAGTTAAGACAAAATCCCTAAAAGAGCTGATGGATCTGCGACCATATCGCGAACTTTTGTTTAAATTAGATTTAACAAATAAAGAATTTGTTTCAAATGATCCGGTTCAGGCAGCAAAGGATCTTTGGAATAGCAATCTATATACGTTGCTAGAAAGTCTTCATGAACAAAAAGGTCCATTCTATTTTCGAGTAGAATGTAAGAGCAAAATGACCTTAGAGGAGCGAAGCACTTTTACAAGAAAGCTGGCAGGAGAATTGGAACGGCTCTCAGGGGGAGAACTGGTCAATTCTACATCAGATTATGAGATAGAGATCCGACTTGTTCAGACAAAGACGGGCGAATTTTATCCGGCTCTTAAGCTTTATACCATAGCAGATAAGAGGTTTGAGTATCGGAAGAATAGCATAGCAACTTCTATCCATCCATCTACAGCAGCACTTATCATGGAGATCGCAAGACCATATCTTTTGGAAGATGCGCAGATCATCGATCCGTTCTGTGGAGTGGGAACGATGCTCATTGAGCGAGATCGAGCAGTGCCTGCGAGAGAACAATATGGAACGGATACTTTTGGAGAAGCTATAGAGAAAGCTAGAGAGAATGCTTCTCTTGCCGGAGAGAAGATCAATTTTATACACAGAGATTTCTTCGACTTTAAACATGAATACAAATTCGATGAGATCGTAACCAATATGCCGGTACGAGGCAAGAAGACCAAAGAGGAAATGGACAGGCTGTACGAGCTTTTCTTTACGAAAGCCGCTTCCATTTTATCGGAAAAAGGAATTATCATCATGTATACGAACGAGGTTGGTTTTGTGAAAAAACAGCTTCGTCTTCAAAAGAAATATCATTTATTGAAAGAAACCTTGATGCAGAAAAAAGGAGAGTTCTATTTGTTGATCATTGGTTTAGCATAAGCCAATCGTCACAAGGAAAAGGGGAAATAAAATGAAGATTTCACAAATGTTTCAGGAAGAGGAAGAAAGAGAAAATGGACTAATAGATCCGGCAGTGCTACAGGGGGTGCAGGATCGGTTCTGTAAAGCATTTCATGTCTACATGTTCTGTGTGGGAAAGGAACAGAAACGGATCACCAGTTTCTACGGCAGTCAGGAAGAGATAGATTTTCTGGATGTTATTACAGATCAGAATGCTATGGAAGCCATAAGTACAAGCCTTAAGTCGCAGAATGTAAGTGGTGTGACTGAAATGGATGGAAGCAGATCTTATCTGAAACATTATATTTTGCCAATAAGTATCTCTGGTAATGTTCAGATGACCTGGGTCATTACGGCTTTGCTGGAAGAGAATATGACAGGTCTTGAGGAACTTCCGGAGGGAATATTATTAACAAGAGAAAGCTATATGGCAGATGCCATGGAATATCTGGAAGGGGAATCCCGGCAGCTTTTCGCGATCAAGTTAGAAGAGACCATTGCCCAAGAAGCTGTACTTGCCAGTGCAGCGGCAGAGCGGGATGCAAAAGAGCAGCTGAGTCGGTCTGAATCTATGACCCAGATCGTAAAGATGTTAGAATCTGAGCACGTTTTCGATAAGATTGCAGATGATATCATGGAAGAGGTCTGCAAGACCTTAGATATTGATGGTGGAATGTTGATCCGAATGAATGAGGAAGATGAGAAGGTGGAGATGGTCTGCCAGTATGCCAGAACACCGGAAATGTCTAGAACTTTTGAGGCGAGAGACAAGCAGAGTCTATCCTTTTTTACGGGAAAAAGCTATTTTGTTTCTTACGGGGATGTAACGCCGGAAGACCTTCGGGATGTGTTTCAAGATATGGAACTGCAGGCTGCGGCATTTTTGCCTGTAGAAGTCAATGATAAATTGGCTATGTATTTGTGCTTTTATCATTTCGAAGGACAGAGAGAATGGTCGGAGAGAGACTGTAAATTCTTAAAAGACACCAAGCGGATCATGCAGAGTATCCTTAATAAGCGTGAGGCAAAGAATTCTCTGGCAAGTTCTCGGGAAGCATTAGAGGCGATCCTTGAGAATGTGGGTTGCGGAATTTATGTATGCGATCAGAAGACTCAGACTCTTTTGTATGCAAATCAGCGTTTTCGGGAACTATTTCGCCATGTGATCTCTGAAAATAAATTAGAACGTCTGATCTTTTCTGAGCAGGAACGAAATCGGATAAAATGTTTTGAAGAAATATATGTGGCAGAAGAGGAAAAATGGTTCGATATGAACAAGACCCAGATCAAATGGGTAGATGGAAGAACTGTTAGTCTGTGCACCATTTATGATGTTACAGATAAGAAATTGTACCAGAAACGTATCGAAAGACAGGCAAATAATGACTTTTTAACAGGACTCTTTAACCGGATGCGCTGCGAGAAAGACTTGGATCGTCTTATTCGCATTGCAAAAGCTGAGGGAAAGGAAGGGGCTCTTCTCTATATCGATCTAGATGACTTTAAACACATTAATGATGGTCTGGGTCATCAGTATGGGGATGTACTGCTAAAGGCAATCTCCAATAGCTTAAAGAGAATTCCAGGTGTGGAAAATAACTGTTACCGTATGGGTGGAGATGAGTTTATCGTTATGATCACGCCAGAGGAATTTGAGAATCTGGAGCGGATCGTAGCTGATATTCAGCGAGTTTTCCGTAAACCATGGTATTTAAAGGGAGAGGATTATTTCTGTACCATGAGTATGGGAATCGTTTGTTTCCCAACAGATGCGGATGTAGTAGACGAAGTCATCCGTAAAGCTGACATGGCTCTTTACTCCGCAAAACGTCGGGGCAAGAACTGCGCAGAAGTATACAATGACAAGGAAGAAGGCTCTTCTTTCCGTAGATTGGATATGGAAAAGAATATGCGCAAAGCTACATTGAATTCCTGTGTGGAATTTGAGGTTTATTATCAGCCGATCATGGATGTATCCGGTAAGAAAGATGTGTGCATGGGAGCAGAAGCCTTAGTTCGCTGGAATTCCTCAGAGATGGGCTTTATCTCTCCAAGCGATTTTATTCCGGTGGCAGAATACTTAGGACTCATTAATCCAATTGGTGAATATGTATTGAATCAGGCGGTTCGTCAGTGTAAATATTGGAATGAAAACGGACATCCGAATTATAAAGTCAATGTCAACCTTTCTGTAGTACAGCTTTTGCAGAATGATATCGTAAAGAAGATCAAGCGAGCTCTGACTGAGTCAGGCATTAATCCGGCAAATCTGCGTCTTGAGGTTACGGAAAGCCTGGCAGTAGATGATATGGACCGCATGAAGATGATCTTAGGGCAGATCAAGAGCTTGGGAGTAGGAGTGGCATTAGATGACTTCGGAACAGGCTATTCTTCTTTGAACCATATCAGAGAAATGCCTATAGATGTAATCAAGATTGACCGTTGTTTCATTGAACACATCCGGGAAGATGATTTCTCCGACGCTTTTGTAAAAATGGTAGCGGAATTGGCAGGTGCCATTGGAGTCAATGTCTGCGTAGAAGGTGTAGAGAACCAGCGGCAGTATGAATTTATCAAAAAAATGAAGATCAAATACATTCAGGGGTACTATTTTGGAAAACCAATGCCACTGGATGAATTTGAGAAGAAGTATGTATAGAATCGATTAGAAACACTATGCTTTTGTAGCATAGTGTTTTTTTGTTAAAATTTATTAGCTTTAACAAAACTTTAACATTTCACAAATCTTTTGAAAACATTAGTGTTAAATAATGTGTGCATGATCAAAGAGAAAATCATTACGCTCGGCAATAAATCATAAAAGGTTAAAGGGAGATTACGATGGCGGAGTTTTTTGAGAAGTATAGGCTAGAATCGATGCAGCGAAAGGAAATGTGTAAATTATAGGATCAGCGGGATGCCCAAGGGTATCTCGCTTATTGTGCTTTGTGAGGTGTGGGATGAAGAAAACGATTACATATGATGTAAATAAAAAGAAGGTGCAGCGTGAAATTGATTATATACCGGTAAGGTATATTATTGCTATTTTTATTACTTTATTTGAGGTTTTGGCAGTGCTGGGGATTGTGGTGTCTTTATGCTATTTTGTTCCATACTTTTACCTGGCGGCATTGGCGACGGAAATTGCATGCGTAATAATGGTCATTGCATCAGATGATAATCCGGACTACAAGATACCGTGGCTACTGTTTATATTGGTTGTTCCAATTGCTGGATTTATGCTGTATTTTATGTTTTACTCTAGAACGCTTCAAAAGAAATTTATCAGGCGTTTGGATGATCTGAAAAGACATTCTTATAGAAAAGATGATAGTAATTTGTTGAAAGAATTGAAAAAAGATAATCCAGTTGCAGCAGCTCAGGCGAAGATGCTCTGTGATATTGCGGAGACCCACTTGTTTACAAACACGAAGCAGGAATATTTTTCCCTTGGTGAGGAAATGTTCCAGAGAATGTTGATGGATCTGGAAGCTGCAGAGAAGTTTATCTATATGGAATATTTTATTATTGAGGAAGGAAAATTCTGGAATTCCATATTAGATATTTTGAAGCGGAAGGCGGCACAAGGTGTAGAAGTCAAGGTGTTATATGATGACATTGGCTGTATGATGACTTTGCCGGGAGATTACCATAGGACTCTTAGAAAATGGGGGATTCAAGCAATTCCTTTTTCCAGATTAAGAGGTAATGCGGATAGCGAATTTAATAACCGCAGTCACCGCAAAATTCTTGTCATTGATGGAAAAATAGGCTATACAGGTGGTGTAAATATTGCAGATGAATATATCAATGAAGTGGAGAAGTTTGGACATTGGAAGGATACCGGGGTACGCTTAGAAGGTGAAGCGGTATGGGAGCTAACAAAGCTTTTCCTCGTTGATTTTGGCATTAATGAAAAGGAAGTATTTGTTACAGGAAATGAATTGTATCCGGTACAAAATGATATTAAAGAACTAGGATACTTGATTCCTTTCGGTGATGGACCACATCCGATTTATGGGCGTAGAGTAGGTAAGAGTGTCATTCAGAATATGCTGGCTGGTGCCACGGAGTATGCGTGGATGACTTCACCTTATCTCATTATAGATAATGACCTTTGTTCAGACTTGGAAAACGCAGCTTTAAGAGGGATAGATGTGAGAATCATTGTTCCTCATATTCCGGATAAAAAGCTGATATTTGCCATGACAAGAAGCTTTTATCACCGCCTCATGAGTGCCGGAGTGAAAATCTATGAATATGAGCCGGGATTTATCCATGCCAAGAGTTATCTTGTAGATGATGATTATGCCATGATCGGAACCATCAATTTAGATTACAGAAGTCTTGTACATCACTTTGAAAACGGTGTGTGGATGTATCAGTGTGAAGCGAATAGATCGCTGAAAGCCGATATTGAGGATACTCTGAAAAAGAGTATTGAAGTTACCCCTGATATGCTTAAAACTAACTTACTGCAAAGATTTATCACAGCAGTAGTAAGGATATTTGCCCCTATGCTATAAGGTATAGAAATTAACAGTAAAGGAGAAGAGAAAAATGAATGCGATTGAAATACGAAATCTATCAAAAAGCTTTCGTGGAATGTATGCAGTAGACCATTTGAATATGACTGTTCCGGTTGGAGCGATCTATGGATTTATCGGCGAGAACGGAAGTGGAAAATCCACAACAGAGAAACTCATCTGTGGACATCTTGTGCCGGATGAAGGAGAGATTAAACTGTTTGGCAGAGATTATACAGATGCAGGAGTGCGGGTAAGAGTGGGGGCACTTATTGAAAATGCAGGGTGTTTTCCGGGTTCCAGCGTGTATCAGAATTTAAAGATGCAGGCGATCAATCTGAATCTGAAAAATCCTGATGAGGAGATCAGAAGGGTACTTGAAATCGTGCGTATGGAGGACTCAGCGAATATTAAATTCAAGAAATGTTCTCTTGGTATGAAGCAGCGCATTGGTATTGCCATGGCACTTCTTGGTGAACCGGCACTACTTATCTTGGACGAGCCTATTAATGGACTTGACACGGACGGTATGAGAATTATGCGTGAGATTCTTGTAGATATTACACAGAAATACGGATGTACAGTTCTTATTTCCTCTCATATTTTGGGAGAACTTGAAAAGATCGCGACTCATTATGGAATTATCCGCCAGGGTAAGATGATCATGGAACTGTCTGCAGAAGAAATGGACAGCAGAGCGCAGGTCTTTGTGTCTCTGAAAACGAAGGATATGGTGGGAGCCAAAAACATATTGAAAAAGCAGTTTGACCATGTCCGTGAAGAAGAAGGGTATATCCGAGTATATGATGTGGATGATACAGCAGCTATTGTGGATCACTTAATGAAAAACGGTCATGTGGTAAGCGAGATCAAGAAAAATAAAATCGGTTTGGAAGAATATTATATCGAATTGATGTCACAGAAGGGGGGAAAGTAAAATGACAAAAGAATTAAAGTTTGAATCGCCAACTTTTATGCAGAGGATCAAGGGAATGCTTGGCGTGGATTTTTACCGTCTGTTCCATACACCTCTGTTTTATATTTTCTTATGTATTGCCGCGATCATTCCGGCAATGGTGTCATGCTTAACAATGATGCCTGATGCAAATGGAAATACCATGGAGCCTTTATATTCGAATGTATGGCAGATTATTGCTGCTTCTGAACCTCTTTATGTGATTCGCACCATTGCGGACTATGCCAATATGAACATGGTATTTATCTTCGGTGGTATCATGGTATCTATTTTCATTGGTCATGATTATAAGTCGGGATATGTAAAACAGCTCTTTACCACCCACGCAAAGAAGCAGGGCTATATGATCTCTAAGACATTGGTTTGTGCCTTTGCAATGGCTTGTATGTGTATTACATATTTTATCGGTGGTACGATCGGTGGATTGATTGCCGGCTACGAAACTACCGTAAATGTAGGATCTTTGATTATTGCGATCTTGGGAAAAATTATTATGAGCCTTGGCTGGGCAAGTCTTTATACCCTCCTTAACATTATTTTTAGAAGGTATTTTGGTATTTCTATCGCATCAAGCTTTTTCTTCGGAACAGGAATCCTTATCATTGGTGCAGCGGCAGTTGTTGAAAACCTTTCCATTCCGACAGGATTTTTGAATATCTTCCTTTATGGCGCATCAGTCAATGCGTGTCTGGTAAGCAATGTGGGAACTTTGATTATTTGTATAGTGGTTTCTGTGGCGTGGACTTGTCTTTATAACTTCCTCGGCACGAAGATACTCTCTAGGAGTGATGTATATTAAAGGAGGTGGGCAGAATGAATGCAGTAGAAATCAAAAATCTATCTAAAAATTTTGGCTCCAAGCAGGCGGTTTGCGGGCTTGATATGACTGTGCCAATGGGGGCGATTTACGGTTTTATTGGTGAGAATGGTTCAGGCAAATCCACCACGGAAAAAATGATCTGCGGTCTGATCCCTACAAGCGGCGGTTCTATTAAACTTTATGGGAAAGACTATACGGACGAAGCAGTGCGCTCTAAGATAGGTGTTCTGATCGAATCTCCTGGTTGTTTCCCTGGCCTTACTGTTTGGGATAATATGATGATTCAGGCGGCGAATTTAAATATACCTGACGCGGAAAGAGAAGTAGTAAAGGTTCTGAAAACAGTCAGAATGGAAGGTGCAGCAGGTAACAAATTCAAAAATTGTTCTCTTGGTATGAAGCAGAGAGTCGGTATTGCTATGGCACTTCTCGGAAATCCTACCTTGCTTGTATTGGACGAGCCTCTTAATGGTTTGGATGCTGATGGTATGCGTATTATGCGTGAGGTGTTCTTAGATGTAGTGAGTGATGGCAAGCGCAGCATTATCGTATCTTCTCATTTGCTTGGTGAACTTCAGAAGGTGGCAACACATTACGGCATTATCCGTCATGGAAAAATGATCTGTGAGATGACCGCCGATGAACTTGACGCAAGCTGCCGTACCTATGTGGCACTTAAGACAGGGGAAATGAACAGAAGTAAAATGCTTCTTGGATGCAAATATTCCCGTGTGGAAGAAGATGAGGCTGGTTACATTCGCGTATATGATCTGATAACACCGGAAGAGATCGTTTCCTATCTGTATGAGAACGGTATCTGTGTAACAGAAATTATGACGGATAAAATAGGTCTTGAAGAATACTATATTGATTTGATGAAGGGAGGCAAATAGTGATGGAAAACGCAGTAAAATTTGAAAAAGTAAGTTTTGCGGTGCGGGTAAAAAGTATGCTTAAAGTTGATCTTAAAAGAATGTTCAAATCGAAGTTCTTTTACATTTTGATCGCTTGTGCGCTTGTAGTTCCGATTCTTATGACGGTTATGATGACGATGATGGACGGTTCTGTTTCAGTTGATCCGCAGACTGGCGTTGAAACCGTGATAGAAGGTCCTGAAAATGCGTGGCAGTCCATTGGTACACTTCCTGGAGCAGAAAATGCAGGAGGTATGGATGTTATGAGTATGTGTAACATCAATATGATGTTTATGGCTGTGGCTGTATTTATCTGCTTGTTCATATCAGAAGACTTTAGAAGTGGATATGCTAAGACTCTCTTTACTGTCCGTTCAAAAAAGGGCGATTATGTAGTATCCAAAACCCTGGTAGGCTTTTTTTGCGGGGCACTTATGTTGATAGCATATTTTATTGGTGCTATGCTCGGCGGTGCAATTTCGGGACTATCCTTTGATCTTGGTACTCTGACAGCAGGAAACATCGTCATGTGTATGCTTGCAAAGATATTCCTGATGTTTGTCTTCGTTTCGATCTTTGTGCTTATCAGCGTTGCGGCAAAGCAGAAGGCTTGGTTGGCACTTTGCGGATCTCTTGGCGGTGGTATGCTTCTTTTTATGATGGTTTCAATGATCACACCTCTTGGCTCAACGATAATAAATGTGGTATTATGTCTTATAGGTGGTGCTCTGTTCGCTATTGGCCTTGGTGCCATCAGTAATACTGTACTGAAGAAAACAAGTTTAGTATAAAGAAAACTTGTTTAGTATAAAGATAAGGAGAGCATGATATGGATTGGAAGAAGATAGGAAATCATATTATTTTTCCGCATATTGCGATTATGTTAGTTCTACTTCCGGTAGCTACTGTATTTCTTGTGTATTCGATGATATTTCTGGGAACGGATTCAATCGTCGCATATATATCCTATGTATTGGCGTTTTATACACTTACGGTTTGGTGTTTTAGAATCCCTGATCTGATTCGTTTTTTAAAAACAATTAAAGAGGAAAATAAATATGCAAGATTATGGCAGGATGATGCTCGTTTGAGGGTAAATGTCTCATTATATGGTTCTCTTATGATGAATACAGCATACGCAGTGCTTCAACTAGGACTGGGGTTTTGGCACGCATCGTTTTGGTACTATTCCATGGCAGGGTATTACATATCTCTTGCGATCATGAGATTTTTCTTGGTACAACATAGCAGAAGGCATAAACCAGGTGAAAAGATGCAGGAGGAACTTGTTAAATATCGTAACTGTGGTATTATATTTCTTGTAATGAATTTGGCATTATCTGTAATGATATTCTTTATGGTATATTGGAACAGAACATTTCAGCATCACGAGATTACCACTATTGCAATGGCAACCTATACATTTATATCATTTTCTTTGGCAATTAAGAATGTTATTAAGTATGGTAAATATAACAGCCCCGTTTTTTCGGCATCAAAAGCCATTAGCCTTGCGTCAGCATGTGTATCAATGCTGACTCTTGAGTCTACCATGCTTACGACTTTTGATGATGGGACGCTGGATTTATTAGCTAGGCAGATTATGCTTGGAGCAAGCGGTGGAGTTATATCGGTTTTTATTGTGTCAATGGCCATTTATATGATCGTACAGAGCAGTAGAAAGATGAAACTGTTAAAATATACAAAAGAATAAAATAAGGCTTAAAGAATTTGGAAACATGAGGGCTAGCAATGTGTAATTGCTAAGGAGGGGTTATGCAGATTAGAAGAAATGAAAATTTATTATTTCCAAGCATTAGATCAAATGCAGCTAGTAATAATACGTTTTTAAAAATGGTAAAGGCAGCAAAGGAAGATACTTCTGCTACAGTGACGATATCGAAGGCAGGACGAGCAAGGGCGCGAATGCTTGATGAATCCTCTAAAAAAGATGAATATATGAAGAGTGCAGAGTCAAAGATCGACAAGATTTTAGATACGATTCGCGCTGGTGGAACCTTATCAAAGGATGAAGAGGAGCTTGTTAACAATGAATTAAAGAATATGTCAGAGCAAAAATATAAGGATTATAAAGATCTTCGATTAAGTCCAGAGGATGTTATGGCAGAATTAAAGGAAAATTACCTGAGACGAGAACGGATTTTCTTTGATATGCAAGAACAACTTGAAGCTGATGCGAATAATCAGATGGGTGATCTTGACACAGTAAAAATTATGGCATATATGCAGGAAAAAGAAAATGATGAGGAAATCATTGAAATGATCAAGGAGTATGCCAAGGATGAAGAGGAGAAAACCACAAAAACAGATTCAGAGACTGAGGAAATAGCGGAGAAAGAAGCTGATGACCAGGAAATGAATGTTAATGTTGGGGATAAGCCTTTTGATGAAATTGAGTCAGAAGATGGAAATCTTCAAAAGAGAGCTATGAAGATCATTGAGAATATAGAAAACAAGATCAATGATGTAAAAGAGGCTAGTGAGGAAGCTGGGAAAAAAGAGAGAACCTTTGCGAAAAGCTTAGAAGACGATTACGAGCGAATTCAACAAGTGCTTAATAACGATGAGGTTACTATAGAAGATAAGGTCAAGGCATACGACAGGTTTGTAAGCGAAGCGGGAGAAAATGCGAGAGGAAGAGAGGTGCAAAGAATTAAGAAGCAATTCGACGCAGAGACTCTTATGATGGCTAAGATTATGTTTGCGAGCCATGATCGAATTGAAAATGTAATAAATGGAAATGTAGATCGCAGTCAGATTGGAACAGAATTTATTAAATCATTTTTGACTTAGAAATTCGAAAAATTTTATGGATGACAGATTTGGCTGGAAGCATGCGAATATTATGATTTTTCAAGAGATTATGAATTTTTGAAAATTCATTGACAAAAGAATTGCATTTGGTACGATAATATTAAAGGAGAGTCCTGCCAATAAGTGGACGTTCAAAAAGCGTTAGGGTCGCTGCGGTGACACTACATTCAAGGACTATGGAAACATAGTCCTTGAAATATTTTAAAGGAGAAATGAATGATTCAGGCACCATTAGAAGTATATCGTATTGATATGAAATACATTAGAAATGTTACCAGTGGAAGATGTATTGATTCAAAAGATAGATACCAAGATTCGTAGGCATGATAACGCTGATACGAGAAAGAAAAAGGAATTGCTAATAAAAGAATTGGAATGGTGTAACGAGCATGCCAGGGATTTAACAAATACAGCAAATGTCTTATATGCGAAGTATGTATCGGGTGAGAAATTTGCAGCAAGAGAGCTAGGAAAGTATGATTCCTATTGTATGAATGGTGTAGGGGGCCTTAGTGTATAATCCAAAGCCGAGAATGGAACTGATAAATAAATATCTGATCCCTTATATTGAAAATCTTTAATGATAATACTCAATAAAGAAATATATTGACAGGAGTCCGTATACGGACTATAATGGCAAGAGTCTGAATACGGACTCTTGTTTTGATTTGGAGGATTTTATGAGTATTAGAAACTACATAGAGCTTATTGAACAGCAAAGGAAAGAGCAGGATGCCATTTATCATAATGTGGCTGTAAAGTATGGTCTTTCGGATACAGCTATGTGGGTATTGTATAACATCTACTTGGCAGAAGATGTTATTACCCAGCAGGAATTATGCCGCCAATGTTTTTTTGCCAAACAGACGGTAAATACTGCGATCACAAGCTTAATTAAGAATGGATATGTTGAATTGGAAAGTATTATAGGAACACGTAATCATAAAAGAATATTGCTCACAGAAAAAGGAATAAGACTTGCGGATGTGACTATTAAGCCATTGGTTGAATCAGAAAATAAGGCGTATGCTGTGCTTGATAGCGAGGAAATAAAGGCATATCTGGATATGACAACAAGATTGACTATTTCGCTTCGCGAAGAAACAGAAAAATTGGGGGAAAAATAATGAAACAGCAGATACAATTATCAGACCATTTTAATTATGGTCGATTGATTCGATTTACATTACCATCTATCTGTATGATGATCTTTACATCCATTTATGGAATGGTAGACGGATTTTTTATTTCAAACTTTGTTGGAAAGACTGCATTTGCATCAGTTAACTTAATTATCCCATATCTTCAGATCCTTGGTGGGGTGGGAGCAATGCTTGGTGTAGGTGGCAGTGCTCTTGTGGCAAAAACTTTAGGTGAAGGCGATACAAAAAGAGCCGGAAGATATTTTACAATGATGTTATATCTGATGGTAGGAACCAGTATTTTCTTTACGATTGTGGGGATTGCAACACTTCGTCCGGTTGCCTATCTGTTTGGTGCAACGGATGCGATGATTAGTGATGTTATGATATACGGAACGATCTGTTTATTATTTAATATTGCACTTTAGGCACAGTATACGTTCCAGAGCTATTTGATCGTAGCGGAAAAACCAAAATTCGCTCTGACAGTTGTGATTGCCGCCGGTATTTCCAATATGGTGTTGGATTATCTGTTTATGGTGCCTTTTTCTATGGGAGTTGCGGGTGCGGCTCTTGCAACGGGACTTAGTCAGTGTGTTGCAGCTGTATTGCCATTCATTTGGTTCATAAGCAAGAAGAATCAGTCTGCACTTCATTTTACGAAGACACGCTTTGAAGTCAGGCCAATGTTACATGCTTGTATCAATGGTTCTTCGGAAATGATGTCAAGTGTATCCGCATCGATTACCGGAATTCTTTATAACTTACAGTTGATGAAGTATGCGGGAGAAGATGGCGTGGCAGCATATGGGGTTGTAATGTATTCGGCGTTTATTTTCTTAGGTGTATTTAATGGATATTCGCAAGGAAGTTCGCCTATTATGGGCTATCATTACGGGGCACAGAATCATAAGGAGATGAAGAATGTCTTAAAAAGAAGTTTGATTATGCTTGCGTCTGCAGCAGTTGTTCTGACAGCTTTGGCGATTATACTTGCGCGACCTTTATCTGCAGTCTTTGTTGGATATGATGCGGAACTTTTGGATATGACAACACGGGCATTTAGAATATGCGCTATCCCATTTCTGGTTATGTGGTTTAATATGTATACTTCATGCTTTTTTACTGCATTAAATGATGGGGCAGTTTCAGCAGCTATTTCATTTATGAGAGCATTGGTTTTACCTATTATTTGTATTATTTTCCTTCCGATGATATGGGAACTGGATGGTGTATGGTACTCCCTTGTTGGAAGTGAGATCTTGGGCGTGTTTGTCTCACTTTATTTTATGCTTGCAAAACGAAAAAAATATAAATATTGATCTATTTATCGGTATTGATGAGGTTACTGTAATACTTGGTTTTTCCAGATAGAACATCGTCATAGAAGCCTTGTTTCCAGTCGATATAGTTGATGCACTCCTGTATTTGCTGTAATTGTGATACAAGAGTTTGACGTTTGGTATCTAAAATGATTTTTCGTTCCGGGATCGTGGACTCGCCTGCAAGACAAAGGGCGATATATTCCCTCATTTCGGAAATACTCATGCCGCAGTTTTTTAGGCAGTTTAGGCTTTGGATCCATGCAACATCACGTTCATCAAAGATTCTGCGATTATTGGAGTCACGTTTTACATTTGGAACTAAACCTTGGTTGCAGTAGAATTTCAAAGTTTCATATGATAAATTGGTTTTTTCACAAGTTTGTTTCATGGTATACATTTTGTTGATCTCCTTAAAAAGTGCTTGACCGGTAGTAACTACCGCTTGATACAATGACAATATCATAGGCATAACTTAATTTCAAGGAGGTAATACAATGGATTATATTGTTTTAAGTAATGGTGTGAAGATGCCACAGCTCGGATATGGAGTATATCAGATAACAAAGGAAGAATGTGAGCGTTGTGTATTGGATGCCTTAAAAGCAGGATATCGTTTGATAGATACTGCACAGTCCTATTTTAACGAAGAAGAAGTTGGATCTGCAATTAAGAAGAGCGGAATACCAAGAGAAGAAATCTTCCTGACAACAAAAGTATGGATTGAGCATTATGGATATGAAGAATGTAAGGCATCTATTGATGAATCTTTAAGAAAGTTGCAGACAGATTATTTGGATCTGCTTTTGCTCCATCAGCCATTTGCTGATTACTATGGTGCTTGGAGAGCATTAGAGGAATATTATGAAGCAGGAAAAATCAGAGCCATTGGTATCTCTAATTTCTATCCGGACAGAATGATCGATATTGCAATGTTCGCACGTATTAAACCTATGATAAATCAGGTAGAAATTCATCCATATCACAGCCAAGAGGAATCAAAGCACTGGCATGATAAATATGGTATTCAGATGGAAGCTTGGGCACCTTTTGGCGAGGGAAGAGGGGATATGTTTACAGATCCTGTCTTATCAGAGATAGGTAACAGATATGGTAAGACGGTAGCGCAGGTTATCCTTAGATGGCATTTGCAGAGAGGTATTGTAATTATCCCAAAGTCAGTACATTATGACAGAATGGTAGAAAACTTTAATGTATTTGATTTTGAACTGTCAACAGAGGATATGGAAAAGATTGCTTCTCTCGATAAAAAGCGGAGTGCCTTTTTCTCTCATACAGACCCTAACATGGTAGAGTGGTTTGGAAAAATGGTAGAAGAACGCAAGAAACAGCATGACTGTTCTCAAGAAGAGAAAAATTGGTAAGGCACAAATGAAAGAAACGGATAATCAGAATTTTCGTAAGAGTGCAGTTGTACTAAAATGACGGAGACGATAGCAGTCTCTGCCATCTGCACCGGCCGAAGTGGAAAGATAATCCCCCAAGCCAAATGCTTGGGGGATTGTGTTATTTATTAGTACGCCAAAAACAAAAGCAGTGGCATTCTTAACGGGCTACGAGCCAATATTGTTCACGACATACTTGCCAAGTATAACCATTTTCGGCATTAGCAATAGTTACGTTTTTGTAGTTGCCAAAAGAAGTGTAGTGAATATTAATATCGAAACCTAAAATACTACATGCTTGTCGACGAGCTACATCAAGGTCTGCTGAGCAAGCTTGATATTCGCCGTCAAATGACAAACATCCATCCGGTGTAATATAATTTATAGAATATGTTGTGCAAGTGCCATCACCATTATCGGTTGCAGTACCAATCGGGTAGCCCAATGAAATCGCATATGCTTTTACTTCTGCATAAGTGGCAAAAGTAGGTAAATCGCTTTGTGTTTGTTTGGTCTGCTCGGTCTTAGTCTGTTCCACAACAACCTTATCATTTCCTAAGTAGCTATCACTTACATAACCCACATTTCCGTCAAACTCAATACGATACCAGCTTGTCTCTGCACACTGACCGGTCACTTTTACTTTATCATTGGTAGACAAAGAGCCTAACTTCTCGCCGTCTGTACTAGGCATACTTCTCACATTTACAGTTTTCTGTACGTACATGGTAGCGTCCATGTCGGTATAAGTGTATGTAAGCATTGAGTCTTCTGCGGTTCTTGTGTCTGTTACATCACAGTTAGAGCATTTGGCTGTTTCTGTGCCATCTGCTGTGTAGGTAGCGTCATTATTTGAAGAGTAGTTCTCAAAGACGTGACCTGTTGCTGTGATTGGCTCTGTGTAGCTGTCACCACATTCGCATGTGTAGAGTGCTTCACCGTCTGTTTCGCAAGTTGCTTCTGTTGTGATCGTTTCGGTATATGCGTGTTCGTGAGGTGCTTCTGTCGGCTCTGGTGTAGCCACCTCTGTTTCAATAGTTGTATCTACTGTACTTTCTGCCACATCAGAAGAATTTCCACAAGCTACCAATGCTGTTGCAGTAAAAGCAAGAAAAATAATTGTTGCAAGTCTGTTTTTCATGTTTACTTTACCTCGTTTCTTTTGTCTATGTATATATTATCATAAAGACTATATACTAGTTTAAAACATTTTACTTTAGAAGACAATGATAGTACCATAATTCTTCTTAGTAAAAAAGAAAGCAGATAATCCCTTTTAAATAGCATTTGTATAATAATTAAAATTCTGGTAATTCAACAAAAACTACTCCCTTTTCATTCGCTACGCCTGCGTATAACTTATCTGAAAATCGACCAGTTGCACAATAATGCTCCATAACATATTTTGCCGTATATGGCATTTCCAAGGAACCAATATCTTTAATAGAAAACCATTTTACTTGTCCTTCATTTGAACATAAGTCATCACTTATATTTTCGTTAAAATTTGCAAAAAAGTAGTAATTCTGTCTTATTTCTCCGTTTGTTCTTCGCAAAGTCACATATCTCAACGAAAGATTATCGATATCGTTTTCGCCAAGGTTCAGTTCTTCATACAATTCCCTTAATACACATGCCTTCGCATTATTCAGTTCAAATTCTTCAAAATGACCACCAGCAGAGCCGGTCCATACATTATTTACAACCCGTCCACCTTGTCTATACAAAAGTAACACTTTATCACCTTTTAACAAATAAAGGGCGGTCATATTTCTTAATTTTCCTAGCATAAACTCACCTTTTCAAACGTATTTTTTTTATCTATTATTATAACACGCTTCCTAACATGAACAATCAAATCTTCTTCAAATAGTGTATCACTTTGTGGATTGGCTAGGTTCTTGTTGTATAAATAGCAGTACAAATCGAACACAAGATTAATATTCTATAAATTTTCGTTATATAAATTGACATACTTAAAAAATTGAATATACTATAATTAACAGAAGCTCCCGCACCTCTCAACGATGTGTCCCAGGGAGCACATTTTTTACAAAGGACTATTTCATGGAACTAAAACCGCAAACAACATTTGAAGAACAAGTTGAATTATTAAAAGAAAAAGGAATAATAATCAACGACACACGGAAATGTATATCTTTGTTGAAGCAGATAAACTATTATCGCTTTAGTGCATATTATTTACCATTTCGCGATGTTAATACTCAAAAAGTATTTTGTTCTATAGATTTTGACCGAATTCAAAAAATATATGAATTTGACCAAGAATTAAGAGCTTTAATTTTCAGGACAATCGAAAAAATAGAAATTCACTTGCGTACCCAACTCGCATATTATCATGCGCATACGTATGGTTCTGAGGGATATCGCTCTGCGTCGAATTATAATCTGAAACATGATCATGTAAAGTTTTCACATCATTTAGATGGGTGTATTTCTGAAAACTCAAAATCTTTAGTTGTTCAACATCATATTAAGAACTATGATGGACATTTCCCAATCTGGGTTATTATAGAATTCTTTTCAATAGGTATGTTATCTCACTTTTATCGTGGCCTAACAACACAAGATAAGAAAAAAGTTGCAAAACAACTTTATAACACGAATTATAAAAATCTTGAAAGTTGGCTTCGGTGTTTAACAGACCTTCGAAATCGTTGTGCACATTATTCTCGGATTTACTATTGGATTTTCCCTGCAACCCCCAAAATACCTGAAAACGAAAAACACATTGCAACACGTCGTTTGTTTTCTCAGTTATATATGTTAAAACTTATGTATCCTGAAAAAGAAAAATGGAATGACGAATTCTTAAAACCGCTTATTAAACTGGTAAAGAAATATAAAAAACACATTTCTTTGAAGCATTTGGACTTTCCTTATCGTTGGAAATCAATGCTGAAACAAAAATAACTTGCGGAAGATGGGGTGAGACGGAAAAAGAAAAAGACCTAGGCGTTTCTGCCTAGGTCTTTTTTGAAATGCGGAAGATGGGGCGCTAGACGTCCAGTGGACGTCTGCTTAGCGCCGACCGAAGCGGAGCGAAGACCTTGGACACTGGGTTCAAGGGACGCTCCCGCTTCGGAAAAAGAAAAGACCCAAACGATTTCTCGTTTGAGTCTTTCTTTTTGAAATGCGGAAGATGGGACTTGAACCCACACGATCGCAATGATCACAAGATCCTTAGTCTTGCTCGTCTGCCAGTTCCGACACTTCCGCATAACTTATATTAAGTTGTTGTCTCGCGACGACTTGTTAATAATAGCAAATGGGGAAAAGATTGTCAATGCTTTTTTTGAAAAAATCTTAAATTTTTTTCGAGATTAAAAAATGAAATTTTCTATTGACATATGAAAGAAAATTCGATAGAATATCATTTGTTCGCAGGAGTGGCGGAATTGGCAGACGCGCAGGCTTCAGGTGCCTGTGGTAGCAATATCGTGTGGGTTCAAGTCCCATCTCCTGCATCATTAAGACCGCTGAGGAATCAGCGGTCTTTTGTCGATTATAGAATCTTAAGGCAAGAAAATCCTATAAAGACAAAAGGGATCATGGGGGATGAAATTATCAATGAAGAAAGAATTTGGAATTTCAATAAAAAAAGACGCAACATCTTTGCATTTTGCAATTGCACTGGCTCTGGCATTAGGCGTCATGCTTTTGATCAATGCATTGGTGGGAAGTATGGGAGGAATGCCGGCACTGGTAGCATTTTTTGTAATGTACACCGGATTGAAGTTCTTCCAGATTGGAAAAAAAGAAGGACAGGAAGAAAATCTTAAAAAGACCATCTGTTTACAGATGATCCAGTATGGCACCGGTTATCTTCTGATCTGGGCAGGAATGAACGTGGTAGTATTTTTGTCCCGCATCTCCGGATGGGGCAGCATTGATGGTATTACCGTGGGACAGTATGTGAAACAGCTTGTGGGAAGCACTATGATGGAACGGTGGGCGTACTTCTTTACCGTGATCTTGATGTTTACTTATATTATGTCCCTGTTTCCTCTGATAATCATAAAACGTCAGAAGATCTGGGTATTGTATCTGTTGGGAGACACAGGATTTTATCTGTTGCTCTGCAGCGGAATTGCAGGAATCTGCCAGAAATTCTTTGTGGAGAGAGACAGACGGAGCTGGGCAACCTGTGTGTTGGATGATCTGCTGATGTGTCGGATGGATGAGACTTGGCAGTCGGGGATTTTTATGGTAGGAATCTTTGTGATCCTGATCCTTGTGATCGTAGCAGTTTATTTTATAAGTAAAATAAATTACGGAAAAGAGGAGGCTTTGACCAAGGTTACTCTGAAAAAAGAAAACATCCTGATTCCAGTGCTGATCGTAGTGCTTCTGGCGGCAGGTGGTGTGGTGTATTTCTTTTTTGGGGATAACAGCACGGACATGGCGTATCACAAAGTGGCAGAATGTCTGACCAAGGATTCTGGTTTTGGACCAATGGTGTACGAGGGTAAGGTCTATCTGCCAGCCCAGGAAGAAGCAGCATGGACAGAAGAATTAACGCCTTTAGGATATTTGGGATATAAAGGGCAGAATTGTGACAGTCGGTTTTATGAACTGGCGGTTGGAAATTTACTATATACAGAAAAAGGTACTATGGATCAGCATCTTTGGATGGAAGGGGCTGACCGGAATTATTATGTGCCGGCGCAGGAGATAGAAGAGGAAAGCGCCTGGGAGGAAAATGAAGTCTTTTTGCTATGGGATGAAGAATGGGAAAGCCAAAGTTCCTATGGCGGAGGATTTACCGGATATACGGTCTGTGAGACAGCGTTGGTAGAGAAATTGAGAGGATTATATCCTCAGGTGACCTATCGGGAAGAAGATTTTGAAGAATATGATGCATATTTTACCATAAAGACCTATGAAGAGATGCCGGATAATCTGGAAGAGGCAGAAAGTACAGGAAGCTGGGCTGGCTGTATACTGATAAAGGACAACAAGTTTTATTTTGGAAATATGGAAAATTCCATTACGGGAGATCTGCTGTTAGAACTCTTAGATGTTCTGGGCGGCTATGAAAATTCCCAGGAAATGATCTCTTCCCAGGAAAATTCTCAGGAATAAAAACTTTTTAAGATTAAAAAATAAAAAAAGGAAATTACTTTTTTGTGCAGAATAAATAATATGTAAGGGCTTTCAGACGTTTTAGGATGAAAGGAGCATAAAATGACAATTCGAGAACAGATTGAGGCAATGGAGAAAGAAACATTGAGTCCATATGCCTGTTTTAGTGTAGATTCCAAAGGACGGGACAGAGAAGAAGCGCAGTGTGATATTCGTCCGGTATTTCAAAGAGACAGAGATCGGATCCTTCACAGCAAGTCTTTCCGAAGATTGAAGAATAAGACTCAGGTCTTTTTAACTCCTAAGGGGGATCATTATCGCACCAGGCTTTCCCATACGTTGGAAGTATCTCAGAATGCCCGCACCATTGCGAAAGCACTTCGGTTGAACGAAGATCTGGTGGAGGCCATCGCTTTGGGGCATGATCTGGGTCATACACCTTTTGGCCATGCAGGAGAGTTTATTTTAAATCAGATATATGAGGGTGGTTTTAAACACAACGAACAAAGTGTACGAATCGTAGAGAAATTGGAGAAGGACGGAGAAGGTCTGAATTTGACCTGGGAAGTCCGGGATGGGATCTTGAACCACCAGACCAGTACCATGCCTCATACTTTAGAAGGCAAGATCGTTCGTTTTTCCGATAAGATCGCTTATGTGAATTCTGATATTGATGACGCCATTCGGGCACAGCTCTTATGTGAAGAGGACATTCCTTTCGAACTTCGAAGGACTTTGGGATTTAATTCCAAGAGCAGATTGAATCACCTGATTCACGACATTATCATACATAGTAAGAACCAGAATGATATTATTATGTCCGAAGAAACTTCCCAAGCATTAAAGGATCTTCGGCTATTCATGTTTGAGAATGTATATAAGAATCCTGTGGCGAAGGGCGAAGAGGTGAAAGCCAAAGCCATGTTGGAGCAGATGTATTACTTCTACATGGATCATGTGGAAATGCTCCCACAGAAGCACCTGCGTATGATGGAGCAGGGAGAAGATCAGGGGCGAGTAGTCTGTGATTATATTGCTGGAATGACGGATCAGTATGCTATCACCAAGTTTAGTGAGCATTTCATGCCGGAGGCTTGGCAGGTAGACGGCTACTAGACCTTTTGCAGGCAAGTGGCTGCATAAGCCAGCCCTTATGAGCTGGCAAACATAAATTAAGAAAGGAGACTCTATGCCCTACTACTCAGATGAATTAGTTGAAGAAGTGCGTTCCAGAAATGACATCGTAGATGTGGTAGGTGGATATGTACGTCTTCAAAAAAAAGGAAATACCTACTTCGGGCTTTGCCCATTCCATAATGAAAAGACAGGGTCTTTTTCCGTATCGCCTAATAAGCAGATGTATTACTGCTTTGGCTGCGGAGCAGGAGGGAATGTATTTACATTTCTCATGCAGTATGAGAATTTTACCTTTAAGGAAGCAATGGAGACTCTGGCAGACAAAGCCGGGATCGAGCTTCCGAAACAGGAAATGACGCAGGCTCAGAAAAGGGAAGCAGATAGAAGGGGCAGACTTCTAGAGATCAATAAAGAAGCTGCCAAATATTTTTACACTCTCTTAAGAAGCAAGAGAGGAACCAGAGCTCACCAGTATTTTGAAGAGCGAGGATTAAGTTCGGAGACCATGCAGAAATTCGGACTGGGCTATTCTGACCAGTACAGCGATGATCTGTATCGGTATCTTAAGAAAAAAGGATATGACGATGACATTTTAAAAGATTCCGGTCTGGTGACCTTAGATGAAGTCAGAGGCGGTTATGACAAATTTTGGAACCGTGCCATGTTTCCTATTATGGATGTGAATAACCGGGTCATTGGATTTGGCGGACGAGTCATGGGACAGGGAGAACCGAAATACCTAAACTCTCCGGAGACGAAGATCTTTGATAAGAGCCGTAATCTATACGGATTGAATATAGCCCGTACCACCAGGAAGAATCAGCTTTTACTGTGTGAAGGGTATATGGATGTCATTGCACTGCACCAGGCAGGATTTGACAATGCAGTGGCATCTCTTGGCACCGCTCTTACCAGTGGACATGCCAATCTATTAAAACGGTATACCAAAGAAGTATACTTAACCTACGATAGCGACGGAGCCGGCGTGAAAGCCGCCCTTCGAGCAATTCCAATCTTAAAGGAAGTAGGGATCGTAACCAAGGTTATTAATATGCAGCCATATAAGGACCCGGATGAATTTATCAAAGCCCTTGGGGCAGAAGAATACCAGAAACGTATTGATGAGGCAGAGAACAGTTTTCTCTTCGAGATACGGGTTATGGAAAGTGATTATGATATGCATGATCCGGAATCCAAGACTGCATTTTATAATGAAATAGCAAAGAAACTGCTGGGATTTTCCGAGGAATTGGAGCGAAACAACTATATTGAAGCGGTGGCTTCTAAATATCAGATCGGTTTTGACAACCTAAGGAAACTCGTGAATAATCTCGCGGTCAAAGGCGGTATTACCGCCAAACCAACCCAGTTAAAAAGCGGAATCCATGAGAATAAGAAGAAGGAAGATGGTATGAAACAGTCCCAGAAACTTCTTTTGACCTGGCTCATTGAGAACACCAAGCTTTTTGAACAGATTGGAAATTTGATCACACCAGATGATTTTACAGAGGAACTGTATCATCGTGTAGCAGAGATTCTGTTTGCACAATACAAAGACAATGGAAATGTGAATCCAGCGGCTATCATCAGTATGTTTGAAGATGAAGAGGAGCAGAAGGAAGTAGCTTCTCTGTTCAATGCCCACATTCATAAGGTAGAGACCGTGGCTGAGTTTGAAAAAGCCATCAAAGAAACGGTGATCCGAGTCAAGCAGAACAGTAACAAATATCGTTTGGAACACTTAGATCCTACCGATATGGAAGGTATGATGAGGGTAATTAATGACAAACGTGCGCTGGAACAACTGGAAAAACTGCATATTTCCGTTGAATAAGGACAAAATAGTAAATAACCTGAGAGGATGAATCAAAATGGCAAAGAAAAAAGATGAAAAACTTGAAGCAGTAGAAACAGAAGACACAAAGGCGAAATTCCAGGAGAAACTCCAGGAACTCTTAGCGTTGGCAAAAAAACGCAAAAATATGTTGGAGTACCAGGAGATCAACGACTTTTTTAAGGATATGAACCTGGATGCCGAGAAATTTGAGCTGGTGCTGGAATATTTAGAGCATAACAACATCGACGTATTACGGATCAGCAATGATGATGACGATCCAACAGATGATGATCTGTTACTGGAGAGCGAGGAAGATGTGGAAGTTGAGACCATCGATCTTTCTGTACCGGATGGTGTCAGCGTAGAAGATCCTGTTCGTATGTACTTAAAAGAGATTGGAAAAGTTCCTCTGTTAAGTGCAGAAGAAGAGATCGAACTTGCTCAGAAAATGGAAGCAGGAGCAGTAGCTTCTGAAAAGATCATTATCTTAAAAGGTCGTAAAGAAGGTGCCAGTGAAGAAGAATTAGCGGAACTTCAGGCGGAGATCAAGGAACTTCAGAGAGATGTAGACTTGGGAAGTGACGCGAAAAAGAGGTTAGCCGAGGCGAACCTTCGTCTGGTAGTAAGTATTGCAAAAAGATATGTAGGCCGTGGTATGCTGTTTTTGGATCTGATCCAGGAAGGTAACTTAGGTCTTATTAAGGCTGTAGAAAAGTTTGATTATCGTAAAGGTTATAAATTCTCTACTTATGCAACCTGGTGGATCCGTCAGGCGATCACTCGTGCTATCGCTGATCAGGCAAGAACCATCCGAATTCCGGTTCATATGGTAGAAACCATCAATAAGCTGATCCGTGTATCCCGTCAGCTCCTTCAGGAATTAGGTAGAGAGCCAAGTCCGGAAGAGATCGCAGAAGAAATGAGTATGCCGGTAGACCGTGTTCGTGAGATCTTAAAGATCTCTCAGGAACCAGTATCTTTAGAGACTCCGATCGGTGAAGAAGAAGATTCTCATTTGGGAGATTTCATCAAAGATGATAATGTGCCGGTACCGGCTGATGCAGCAGCATTTACGTTGTTAAAAGAACAGTTAGAAGAAGTATTAAGCACTTTGACAGAAAGAGAACAGAAGGTTCTGACTCTTCGTTTCGGTCTGGAAGACGGAAGAGCTCGTACTTTAGAGGAAGTAGGAAAAGAATTTAACGTTACCCGTGAACGTATTCGTCAGATAGAAGCAAAAGCCCTCCGCAAACTCCGTCATCCAAGCAGAAGCCGCAAATTAAAGGATTATCTGGAGTAAAATGGTAAAATTATCCCAAAGGATGAAGGCAGTGGCTGCTATGGTAACCCCGGGACATGTTCTCTGCGATGTAGGAACGGATCATGGGTATGTTCCCATTGCCCTCATTCAAAAACAGCTCATTCCAAGAGCAATTGCCATGGACATTAATCCGGGGCCTTTGGAAAGAGCAAAAGAGCATATTGGCCTTTATGAATTAGGAGAGTACATAGAGACCAGACTATCTGATGGAGTTGCCGCTTTACAGGAAGGGGAAGCGGAATCCATTGTAGTGGCAGGCATGGGAGGAGAGCTTGTTATCCATATTCTGACAGAGGGAGAAGCGATCTGCCGAAAGGCAAAAGAACTGATCCTACAACCTCAGTCAGATATTTGGAAAGTACGGAGATTTTTACGGGAGAACAAATACCAGATCGTAGATGAAGATATGGTGTTTGAAGAGGGAAAATATTACCCTATGATGAAGGTTGTTCCAGTGGAAAAAGACGAAATGTGGGATAGGATCCGGGAAGATCATATCATGCCTTGTGATATTTATGGACCACTTTTGTTGCGGAATGGAAATCCTGTATTACGGCGTTTCCTTGTGAACCAGCATAAGCAGTTTGCTTCCATTTTACAGGGGCTGGAAACACAGGAACCTTCTGAGGCTATTTTAAAAAGAATGGAAGAAGTAAAACAGCAGCTGGCATATAATGAATCAGCATATTGTATTTTGGGGGAAATGATCAATGCAGGAATATAAGGTGTTATTAAAACTGCAGTCTGGGGAAGAGAAAGAGATCACGGTTTCAGAAACCGTTACTTTTCTGGAATTAGCAGAAAAATATGAAGATCCGGACAGACCGGTGGCTCTTGCCCGGTTTAACGGACATTTACAGGAATTACATCGAACTATCGCAACAGATGGAACATTGTCCTATGTGTCTATGACTCATAAGGATGGAAGAAGAACTTATCGCCGCAGTGTGACTTTTTTAATGCAGAATGCGGTAGAAAAGATCTGGGATAATAAAGTACAGGTAAGAGTCCTCCATTCTCTTGGACAGGGATATTATTGCGAATTTATGGAACCGGATATGAGTTATATGGAAACGACTCCTGAGATGCTCTTATCCTTAAAGATCAAGATGATGGAACTGGTTGACGAGAACCTTCCGATTACCAAAAATAATGTCCGGACTACGGATGCAGAGGAACTTTTTCATAGGATCGGCATGGAAGATAAGGCAAGACTCCTGCGATATAGGAGAAGTTCCAGAGTCAATCTGTATGAACTAAATGGAACCGTAGATTATTTCTATGGATATATGCTTCCGTGTACAGGAATGTTACAGTATTTTGATATTGTGTCTTATGGAGAAGGCTTTGTGATCCTGTTTCCATATAAGAATCCTACAGTGGTGGAACCACTTGAGACATCTGAGAAGCTCTATCTGACTTTGGAAGAATCTAGGGACTGGAGCCGTATGCTGGAAGTAGGCACCATAGGTTACTTAAATGATGCGATCTCTCAGGGCAGAGGGCAGGAGATCATGTTGCTGCAGGAAGCCTTGATGGAACAGAAGATCGGGGATCTGGCAGCTAGGATCTCTCAGAATCCAAAGAATAAATTTATTATGATCGCAGGTCCGTCCTCTTCCGGAAAGACTACTTTTTCTAATCGACTTTCTATTCAGCTTATGGCAAAAGGTCTGATCCCTCATCCGATCGGGCTGGATGATTATTATGTGGATCGGGATAAGTGTCCAAAGGACGAAGATGGTAAATTTGATTTTGAATGTCTGGAATCCATTGATGTAGAACTGTTTAATAAAGACATGGCGGCACTCTTAGCAGGAGAAGAAGTCGAGATCCCTTCTTTTAATTTTAAGACAGGAAGAAGAGAATATCGGGGTAGAAAATTAAAATTAGGTGTAGATGATGTTCTGGTCATTGAAGGAATTCACGGATTAAATGATAAATTATCCTATTCCCTTCCGGCAGACAGTAAATTCCGCATTTATATTTCGGCTCTTACCCAGTTAAATATTGATGAACACAATCCGCTTTCTACTACAGATGGTAGATTGTTAAGAAGGATCGTAAGAGATGCAAGAACAAGAGGAACCACCGCTCAGGAAACCATTGCTATGTGGGATTCTGTAAGAAGAGGAGAAGAAAAATACATTTTCCCATTCCAAGACGGTGCGGATGCATTCTTTAATTCGGCATTGGTCTACGAAGTGGCAGCTTTAAAAATTTATGCAGAACCATTATTGTTCCAGATTCCGAAGGACTGCGAGCAGTATGACGAAGCTAAGAGACTGCTGAAATTCTTAGATTATTTTCTGCCTCTTCCATCTGAAGGAATCAATAACAATTCCCTGCTTCGGGAATTTATCGGCGGCGGTTGTTTTAATCTATAGCACCAGTCAGCCTCCTGGGCTCAATAAGAGCAAGCATATGCTTGCTCTTATTGAGCCCAGGAGGGAACAGCAAGGAAATCCTTGCATTTTTGGTGCAAAGTTGATACACTATATAAGTTCAGGACGCAGGACAGGTGATCGCGGCTGCAAGTGTCGAAAGACCGCAGGTGAGGAAAGTCCGGGCTTCACAGGGCAGGATGCCGGTTAACGGCCGGTGGAGGAAACTCTAAGGAAAGTGCAACAGAAATATACCGCCAGATCTTTCTGGTAAGGGTGGAATGGCAGTGTAAGAGACTACCGCCTCGCTGGTAACAGGGAGGGCACATGTAAACCCCATCTGAAGCAAGACCGAATAAAAGCGATGACGTGGCCCGCCAGCTTTAGGTAGGTCGCTTGAGACCATTGGCGACAGTGGTTCTAGATAGATGATCACCCAACGACATAACCCGGCTTATCGTTCTGCTAATCTGATATATATGAAATTGCCGTTTGGATCTCCAGACGGCAATTTTTATGCGAATCTAAAGGAATTCTAAAATCTTTGTGAAAAGACAATAACTCTGTTGACGGCAATATTCTGGAAGAGTAAGATTTTTCTAGATATTAGAGAAATCAGAAACGGAGTGTTCGACAATGAAAGAAAAGTTACGTCAATTTATGCAGGGAAGAAATGGAGCAGATGAGTTGTCCAGCGTTAGTTCCATTGTAGTGATCGTGTTATTGCTACTCAGTCTTTTTACCCGCTGGTCAATTTTTTACATACTGGGACTTGCTCTTATGATCTATATGTATTTTCGGATGTTTTCCAGAAATATTGCTAAGAGAAGAGCTGAGAACCAGAAATTTTTAAATTTGCGTTACAATGCAGTGGTGGCGTGGAATAAGAAAAAGAATCAGTTTGCTCAGAGAAAGACCCATCGCTTTTTCAAATGTCCATCCTGTAAACAGAAGGTGCGTGTACCAAAAGGAAGAGGTAAGATCTGTATTACCTGTCCAAAGTGTAAGACAGAATTTATAAAGAAATCATAACATTCCGGAGGAAATATGTTTGGCTATATTAATGTGAATCGGAAGGAATTATCCGAGGAGAATCAATCCGCATATCAGTCATACTATTGTGGGCTTTGCCAGAGTTTAAAAGAGCATTATGGTGCAAAGGGACAGGTGTTGTTGAATTACGACATGACGTTTCTTGTTGTGTTGTTGACAGGGCTCTATGAGAATGAAAATAAGCAGGAATCTTTTATCTGTGCACTGCATCCTACTAAGAAGAGAACATGTTTTAGGAATGAGACAACAGATTATGCGGCAGCCATGAACGTATTACTTGCCTATCACAATCTGGTAGATGACTGGAAGGATGAACATAATTATACCAAGCGTACCATGGCAAATGCCCTTAAGAAAAGCTATGATATTGCAGCACAAGAGTATCCAAGACAGGTGCAGGCACTAGAAGATTACTTGGAGAAATTAGAGAAGTACGAGAAAGCAGAAGAGCATAATATTGATCTGGTGGCAGGACTTACCGGAGAGATGTTGGGAGAACTGTTTGCTTGGAAACAGGACGAGTGGTACAACGAGCTAAAGACATTAGGTTATTACATGGGAAAATTCATTTATCTGATGGATGCCTATGAAGATTTAGATAAAGATGAAAAGAAGGGGGCTTATAATCCTCTTCACTATTTGAAACAGGAGAGCGGTCAGGATTTTGAGACTTTGTGCAGACTTATGATGACCAGCATGATCTCAGAGAGTGCTAAGTCTTTTGAGAGATTGCCGATCTTGCTCCATGCAGATATTTTGCGTAACATTTTGTATTCTGGAGTTTGGTCCAAGTATGAATACATTCAGTTAAAGAAGAAAAAGAGGACGAAAAAATGACAGATCCATATCAGGTGCTGGGAGTGTCCCGGAATGCATCCGATGACGAAATCAAAAAAGCATATCGTAATCTAAGCCGGAAATACCACCCGGATGCTAATGTGAATAATCCGAATAAGGATCAGGCAGAGGAGAAATTCAAGAAGATCCAGCAGGCTTATGATCAGATCATGAAAGAGAAACAGCAGGGATATAGTTCAGGAAATGCCAGCGGTTATCAGTATAATGATGGCGGATTTGGAGATTTTGGCGGTTTCGGTGGCTTTGGTGGCAGATATGAGTATACAGGCAACCGTTATAACACGGGACAGGATACTCCTCTTATGCAGGCGGCTGCTAATTATATCCGGAATCAGCATTATGCAGAAGCAATCAATGTGTTAAATCAGATCCCATTCTCTGAGCGCCAGGGCAAGTGGTATTATTTCAGTGCTGTGGCAAATCATGGAATTAATAACACGGCAACGGCCTTAGAGCATATTCGAAGAGCGATAGAATTAGAACCAAGCAATCTGCAGTACCGCCAGTTCCAGCAGATACTGGAGAATGGTGGAAGCTGGTACAGCAATATGGGAAGTGGCTACGACAGACCATATTCCGGCTATCGTAGCTTTTGTCTGGATCTTATGTTGGCACAGTTATTCTGCACTTGTTGTTGCAGACCATGTTAGATTTGGTGTATTATAAAATAAAAGGATGTGATCAATATGTCCAATAAAATGATTCTATACCATGGAAGTAAAGAGATTATTGAGATACCTGAGATTAGGATTCAAAAGTATAATAAAGACTTTTATTTTGGTTTTTACTGTACTCTTTATCCGGAACAGGCAAAGCGTTGGGCTACAAGATTTGATGGGATTGGGTATTTGAATGAATATGAATATGTACCAAATGACGCATTGAAAGTGAAGATATTCTCGGAAATGACGGAAGAATGGTTGGATTTTATTGCAGCCTGCAGGATGGGCAATTCGCACGATTATGATATTGTTGAGGGGCCGATGGCTGACGATACGATATTTAATTATGTCCAGAATTTTATTGATGGAAAAATTACCAGAGAAGCATTTTGGAGCCTGGCAAAATTCAAAAAACCAACGCATCAGATTAGTTTTCATACAGTAAGGGCTTTGACTACTTTGAAGTTTTTGAAAGGAAGCGAAGTAAGAGATGAAAAATGATAATGCTTTATTTTTTACATGTAGTTTGATTGAGTATATCGGTAGACAGCAGAAGCAAAGAAGATCTGTCGTGGTACAATATTTAGGAAAAAACACTATAAAACGAATATACGAATATGCAGATGTTTTTCATTGTGAGCCAATCGAAAAAGTGGCAGATGAATTTGTTTGTAGTTGTAAGATACCAGTGGATTCCTTTGATAATATTGAAAAGTGCAGATATGAAGTGCCGGATTATTGGACGATTGGCGAAGTTTATGAGCGTCTGATTGAGGATATATTTGAGAATTCGGAAAGTAGTATAATTGAATGTATCATTGAAGCATATTCATCATGGATCAGTGATGCAATATCGAATTATAATACGGATTTTTATTATCAGTCACGAGAATATATTAGTGAATGTTATCAAGAAGGTAGAATTTGCGCATAGAGTTTACAGTGATAGTGGACATAACTAAACCACCGGTTAATAGGTAGTATTTGTCAAATTGACAAGCTATTATCTCTTAGCCAGTGGTTTTTGTGTTTACTTATGATTCATGTTAGATCTCATCCACATAATCGTCTTGATCAAGGTCTCTTGCGCCAATATCCATGGTACTCATGGTGCGGCGTTTGAGACGAGCGGTCTCAGAAGCCTTTAAAATGTAGGACTTGATCTCCTTTGCATGGCGGATATGAACTAATTTCAATTCAGGATTGGTCACATCTCCGGTATAGCAGGTAATGGTTGCAAGTCTAAAGATACGCTCCATCAGGCTGATGGTCAGTTTCACGTCTTGAATCTTATACATATAGCAATCATCTTCAACAGTCTTTAACAAGCCATGATTAGTAGTAAGTAAAGATGGTGTGATGGTATACTTGGTAAAAGTCCAAGGAAGTCCCAAGAAAAGCAGGCGTTTTCTTTCGGTAAACATCACAGCGTCATCATCATCTGATTCTGGGGTTACAATATTTTCTTCGATCATTTTAGGATCCTCCTGATAAATCAATTTTATATTTTTTATTTCGTGAGTTCTTTTTGCTACAATTTTATTGTACTGGAAAAACATAAAAATGCAAAGGTATTTTATCTTGAATTCTGTAAATGATTAGTATATGATGATTAAGATGTAAAAGTCATTTAGCTAAAATTAAAAATTGTTGAGATACAAGGAGGAGAAAAATGCGTCATTTAATGAGTCCATTGGATCTTTCCGTAGAAGAACTGGATCAGCTTTTGGATCTGGCGAACGATATTGAAAAGAATCCGGAAAAATATGCCCATGCTTGTCAGGGCAAGAAGCTTGCTACCTGCTTTTATGAGCCAAGTACAAGAACGAGGTTGAGTTTTGAAGCGGCAATGTTGAATCTGGGTGGTTCTGTTTTAGGATTTCATAGTGCAGATTCCTCTTCCGCAGCTAAGGGAGAAAGTGTATCCGATACGATCCGTGTGATCTCCTGTTATGCAGATATCTGTGCGATGCGTCATCCGAAGGAAGGTGCAGCACTGGTAGCTTCTGAAAAATCTACGATCCCAGTGATCAATGCTGGAGATGGTGGACATCAGCATCCAACTCAGACATTAACCGATCTTCTGACCATCCGTTCCTTAAAAGGCAGACTGGACAATATTACCATCGGACTTTGCGGAGACTTAAAATTCGGAAGAACCGTACATTCTCTGATCAATGCGCTGATCCGCTATCATAATGTAAAATTTGTTCTGATCTCACCGGAAGAATTAAAGATCCCGGATTATATCCGAGATGATGTGTTAAAAGCGAATGGAGTAGAATTCCAGGAAGTAGAACGTTTAGAGGACGCTATGGAGCAGTTAGATGTACTTTATATGACACGAGTACAGAGAGAGCGTTTCTTCAATGAAGAGGATTACGTTCGACTGAAAGATTTCTATGTGCTGACCAAAGCAAAAATGGAACTGGCAAAAGAGGACATGCTGGTGCTTCATCCACTGCCACGAGTAAATGAGATCGCAGTAGAAGTGGATGATGACCCAAGAGCTGCATATTTTAAACAGGCACAGTATGGAGTCTATGTGCGAATGGCACTGATCCTGACATTGCTTGGAATTCAGGTGTAGAAAGGAGTCGCTATGTTAAATATTAGTGGAATTCATGAAGGGTTCGTTTTAGACCATATCAAAGCAGGAATGAGTATGCAGATCTATCATGATCTGAAATTAGACAAGTTGGACTGCACCGTGGCGATCATTAAAAATGCCAAAAGTAATAAAATGGGCAAAAAGGATATTATCAAAGTAGAATGTCCTATCGAATCTTTAGATCTGGATATTTTAGGATATATTGATCACAACATTACCGTGAATGTGATCCAGGGAGATAAGATCGTTGATAAGAAGATCCTGACTCTGCCAACTCAGATCAAGAACGTGATCCGTTGTAAGAACCCAAGATGTATCACTTCCATCGAGCAGGAATTAGATCAGATCTTTGTACTGACCGATCCGGCGAAAGAAGTATATCGTTGTAAATATTGCGAAGAGAAATATGTAAATCCAAAGAAGAAAAAGCATTAAGAGATCTTTGGATATACCACAGAAAGCGGACCACAGGAGAAGGGAATACTTCCTTTTCCTGTGGTTTTTTGCGTCCGTCATGGCAAGCACAATCTATTTTTCTGTGGTGCCTTGCTTACAAAGAAGCCGTTCGAAAGCAAGGCCTGCCATCAGCCAGTATGGGAAATAATCCAGCCTGACAATGCCCTTTATATTATGTTTGGAACCGGTATAATCCCAAGGACAGATATGGAGTTTTTTTAGGAAACTGCCACTGATAAATTCTCCAGTCATAATGCCAATGGAATATAAGGTTCCTCTTGCAAGAGTCGGCCATTTTTTGATCTTAGGATATAGTTCTCCAATACAGGAAGCCATTCCATAAATTGGAAACATCCAAATAGAAGTAGTGCCTTTCAAGCGCATATCCCCCGGTCTCATGTTACCTATTGATGTAAAAAGGATTTCCATACACCATCCGGTCAGACCGCATATCATAAAATTTTTCTGATTCATGTTATACCTCACCCGTTTTTAGTATTTCCCATGAATATCTGTAGTTATACATATATTTTCCCGAAAAAAGGACAAAAACCCTGCAATGCTTGTCAAAATTGAATTTTTGGAATATAATAAAACGATATTATGTTTAAAAGCAGAGGGGTGGGTACTTGGCAGCTTACGCCAACATCATTGTTGATATATCACTTGAAAAATTGGATAAGACTTTCCAGTACAGTATTCCTAAGGAATTAGAGGAACAGATAACGGAGGGCGTTTGTGTCAGGATCCCTTTTGGAAAAAGAACCTTAACAGGCTATGTTCTAGAATGTACGGACATACCAGAATTTGAGGTGTCAAAGATCCGCCCTATCATTGGGATCGAGAAGGGCAGTGTGGCAATGGAAGCCCAGCTCATTGCTCTAGCTGGATGGATGAAACGCAATTACGGTTCTACCATGAATCAGGCATTAAAGACCGTACTTCCGGTAAAGCAGAAGGTAAAGCAGATTGAAAGAAAAAGACTGCTCTTAGAGATTACCAGAGAAGAAGCATATCGGAAGTTAGCTCTTTTTGAACAGAAGCATTACACCGCCAAAGCCCGGTTATTGGGGGCCTTGATTGAGGCGGGAGAGTTGGATTATCAGCTGGTAGTGCAGAAGTTGAATATCTCTCCTTCTACCATGAAGAGTCTGGAGAAAGATAAGATCATTTCCATAGAGAGTATGGCAGAGTACCGGAATCCGGTAAGCCATTTATCGCAAAAAGAGTATAGTCTGTCACTGAATCCGGCACAGCAGAAGGTGGTTGACCAAGTAGATGCAGACATAGAGCAGGGGCTTTCTAAGACTTATCTCTTAAAAGGTGTGACAGGCAGCGGTAAGACGGAAGTTTATATGGAACTCATTGCCCGAACCATTGCCAGAGGAAAACAGGCTATTGTGCTGATACCAGAGATTTCACTGACTTTTCAGACAGTCATGAGGTTTTATGGACGGTTTGGAGACCGGGTATCTATCATGAATTCCCGGTTGTCTCAAGGGGAGCGATACGATCAGTTCCTTCGGGCGAAAAACGGGGATATTGATATTATGATCGGACCTAGATCGGCGCTATTTGCTCCTTTTTCTAATCTGGGGATCATCATTATAGATGAAGAACATGAAAGCTCCTATAAGAGCGAGACGGTGCCGAGATATCATGCCAGAGAGACAGCTATTGAAAGAGCTGCCATGAACCAGGCAGCAGTGCTCTTAGGATCAGCAACCCCATCCGTGGAAAGCTATTATCAGGCACAGATTGGAAATTACACCTTACTGGAATTAAAGGAACGGGTCAAGAACCAGCCTTTACCAGAGTGTGAGATCATAGATCTTCGTCAGGAATTAAAAGAGGGTAACCGCTCCATATTGAGCAAACGGTTACAGGATCTGATGGAGGAAAAATTAGCAAAAAAGCAGCAGATCATGCTGTTTTTGAATAGAAGGGGCGTAAGCGGGATCATGTCCTGTCGAGCTTGTGGACACGTAGTAAAATGTCCACATTGTGATGTGTCCCTTAGTATGCATAATCATGGGAAAATGGTCTGCCATTACTGCGGATATGAAGAGGCAGTTCCTAAGGCTTGTCCATCCTGTGGTTCTAAATATATCAGTGGGTTCAAAGCTGGAACCCAGAAGATCGAGGAATTGGTGAAAAGCCGTTTCCCAGAAGCAAGGATCCTTCGAATGGATTATGACACCACCAGGACTAAGGATTCTTATGAAAATATCTTACAGGCATTTGCTAATCAGCAGGCAGACATTCTAGTGGGAACTCAGATGATCGTAAAAGGGCATGATTTCCCTAATGTGACACTGGTTGGAATCCTTGCTGCAGATATGTCCTTGCACGTTAGTGATTATCATGGGGCTGAGAAGACTTTTCAGCTGATCACTCAGGCAGCAGGAAGAGCTGGTAGAGGAGATCTGGAAGGTCAGGTAGTCATACAGACTTATGATCCGGAGCATTATGCCATTTTAACGGCAAAAGACCAGGATTACGAAGCCTTTTATGATCAGGAGATCGTATATAGACAGATGCTTCATTATCCGCCGGTGTGGAACCTTATGGTGATCCTTGCCACAGGAAAGCAGGAAGAGGAGCTATCTTACGCCTGTGACTGGATCTCGAAGGAGATTGGAAAAAGGATAGAGATTGGGAAAGTTCCGGTACAGATGATCGGTCCGGCAGACGCCCAGATCGCGAAGATCAGTGATGTGTACCGCAAGGTCATTTATCTAAAGACCAAAGATTATAAGACTTTAGTGATGATCAAGGATTGGACAGAACGGTTTATAAAAGATAAAAAAGCATTTAGTAATGTTTCCATACAATTTGATTTTAACCCAATAAGTGGATTTTAAGCCAATAAGTGATTTTAAGGAGGAAAATTATGGCACTTAGACAAATTCGGATCCAGGGAGATCCTGTATTAGAGAAATCCTGTAGAGCGATCACAGAGATGACCCCAAAGTTACAGACATTGATTGACGATATGTTTGAAACCATGTATGAAGCAAATGGCGTAGGACTTGCGGCACCACAGGTAGGGATCTTAAAGAGAGTGGTTGTGATCGATGTAGGAGATGGTCCTATCTGTATGATCAATCCTGAGATCATCGAAAGCTCAGGAGAGCAGACCGGAGACGAAGGATGTTTAAGTCTTCCAGGCAAAGCAGGTCAGGTAACCAGACCGAATTATGTCAAAGCCCGCTTCCTGGACGAAGATATGGAAGAATATGAGATTGAAGGAACAGAGCTGTTGGCGCGTTGTATCTGTCATGAACTGGAACACTTAGATGGACATATGTATACCGAAAAAGTAGTAGGACCACTTCATGATGTAACCTACGAAGAAGAGGATTAAGAACATGAGAGTGATTTTTATGGGAACACCGGATTTTGCGGTGGGAACATTGGAAGAGATAATAAAAGCAGGACATGAAGTTGCGCTGGTAGTGACCCAGCCGGACAAACCAAAGGGTAGAGGAAATGCAGTTCAGTTTACTCCGGTAAAAGAGTGTGCCCTTGCTCATGATATTCCGGTCTTTACCCCAAGCAAAGTGCGAGAATCTGAGAATATTGAATATCTGAGAAAAATTGGAGCGGATATCATCATTGTGGCAGCTTTTGGGCAGATCTTGCCGAAGGCAATCTTAGATATGCCAAAATACGGCTGTGTGAATGTTCATGCTTCCCTGCTTCCAAAATACCGTGGAGCAGCACCAATTCAGTGGGCAGTCATCAATGGAGATGAAGTGTCTGGTGTTACGATTATGCGTATGAATGAAGGGATCGATACAGGAGATATGATCGCCAAGAGAGAGTTCCGTCTGGCTGAGGATGAGACCGGAGGAAGTCTCTTTGATAAGTTGGCAGATCTGGGAGCAAAGCTTTGCGTAGAGACTATGGAAATGATCGAAAATGGTACTGCAGTCTATACACCACAGGATTCGGAGGCGGCCACTCATACTTCTATGATCCGAAAGGAAATGGGAGATATTTCCTGGAATCGAAGTGCAGTAGACATTGAGCGCCTCATTCGAGGATTAAATCCATGGCCAAGTGCGTATACTCATTTAGATGGAAAAACTTTCAAGATCTGGAAAGCTCAGATCATTTCAGAAGGAACAGAGTACAATCCGGGCTGTATTGTAAAAGTTGGCAAAAATGAACTCTGGGTACAGACAGGAGAGGGCATTTTAAGCTTACTGGAAGTACAGATCGAAGGAAAGAAACGAATGGATATCGGATCCTTTTTACGGGGATATCCAGTGAAAGAAGGAGACTTCTTTCAGGTGTAAAAGATAAGACCGGTAACAAGGCGTGGAGGGAGATGAGGAAATGGCTGATTCAGTAAGTGTCAGAGAACTGGCATTAGAAATATTAATAGAAGTAAATGAACATGGACAGTATTCCCATCTGATGCTTCGGGATGTACTGGACAAATACCAGTATTTGGAAAAGACAGAGAGAGCTTTTCTTACCAGACTGGTAGAGGGAACTTTAGAGCGGCAGATTGAGATGGACTATATCCTGGATTCTTTTTCCAAGGTAAAAGTTCGGAAAATGAAGCCGCTGATCCGAAACCTGTTACGCATGAGCGTATATCAGCTAAAATATATGGATAAGGTACCGGATTCTGCGGTATGCAATGAAGCGGTCAAACTGGCAGGAAAACGAGGATTCCGCCAATTGTCCGGTTTTGTAAATGGAGTTCTTCGGAACATTGCAAGACAGAAAGATCATATTTCTTATCCAAAAGAGAAAACAGAAAATTACAGTGTCCGCTATTCTATTCCAAAATGGATGGTAGAAATGTGGATGGAGGACTACGGAGAAGAGAAGACAAAAGTCATTTTGGAAGGATTTTTCAAAGAAAAATCCCTTTGGATCCGTACCAATCTGACAGCGGTCTCTCCGGATGAGTTATATAGAGAACTTGTGGCGGAAGGGATCACTGTAGAAAGGTCTAAGACTTTAGATTATGCCTTTGCTATTTCCGGGTTTGATCATTTATCAGGACTTTTAAGTTTTCAAAAAGGGCTTTTTTATGTGCAGGACATCAGTTCTATGATGGTGGCGGAAACTGCTGCACCAAAAGAAGGAGACTATGTCATTGACGTCTGTGCTGCACCGGGAGGAAAGAGTACTCACATTGCAGAAAAATTAAAAGGCACCGGCATGGTAGAAGCCAGAGATCTGACAGAATATAAAGTGTCTTTGATCGAAGAGAATATTGAACGTCATAGACTTAAAAATATGAAAGCGGTGTGTATGGATGCCACAGTAGTGGATGAAGCTTCTGTGGGAAAAGCAGATATCTTAGTCTGCGATCTGCCTTGTTCCGGGCTTGGAGTCATGGGCAAGAAAACAGACATCCGTTACAAGATGACCCCGGAGAAGCAAAAAGATCTGGTGGAATTGCAGAGAGAGATCCTTTCTGCTGTGGAAGGATATTTAAAGGACGGAGGAACCTTAGTTTACAGTACCTGTACTATTCACAAACAGGAGAATGAGGAAAATGTGAAATGGTTCCTGGAGAAATACCCTCAGTATTCTCTAGTCTCTATGGAGCAGATGCTGCCAGGAGAAACCTCTGCAGATGGATTTTTTATTGCGAGACTTTTGAAAAATAAGGAGTGTTAATGCTGGATAAAACAGATATTAAATCTTTGAATTATAAAGAACTGCAGGAATTTGTTGCAGAACTGGGAGAGAAACCTTTTCGGGCGAAGCAGATCTATGAATGGATCCATGTGAAGCAGGTGGAAAGTTTTTCGGAAATGACGAATCTTTCCAAAGCCTTTCAGCAGAAATTGGATGAAAAATGCCATTTGACTGTTTTGACCAAGGAGGCAGTGCAGATCTCCAAGATCGATGGCACCAGAAAATACCTCTTTGTATTAGAAGACGGTAATGTCATCGAAAGTGTGTTAATGAAATATAAGCATGGAAATTCTGTTTGTATTTCTTCTCAGGTAGGATGTCGAATGGGATGTAGGTTCTGTGCTTCGACTTTAGACGGACTGGTAAGAGGACTGACTCCGGCAGAAATGATCGATCAGATCTATCGGATCGGTAAAGATATCGGAGAGCGGATCTCTAATGTAGTAGTCATGGGCACAGGAGAGCCTATGGATAATTTTGACAATCTCCTTCGATTTATCGAACTTCTGACAGATGAACATGGTTTAAATATCAGTCAGCGAAATCTTACGGTCTCTACCTGCGGGATTGTTCCGAAGATCAGAGAACTGGCAGATAAGAAATTAGCCATTACCCTGGCACTTTCTCTTCATGCCTCCAGTCAGGCAAAGAGACTGGAACTTATGCCAGTGGCGAATAAATACGAAATACATGAAGTCCTTGATGCCTGTCGGTACTATTTTGACCAGACAGGACGAAGAGTGACTTTTGAATATAGTTTGGTGGGAGGCGTCAATGATACAGATGAGGACGCCAGAGCCCTAACCCAGTTGATCGGGGATATGAATTGCCATGTCAATCTGATCCCTGTGAATCCTATCAAAGAGAGGGATTATGTGCAGTCAAACGCTTCCGTTATAGCGGCATTTAAAAATAAACTTGAAAAAAACGGAATTAATGTTACTATTAGAAGAGAAATGGGCCGCGATATTGACGGGGCCTGTGGACAGCTTCGCAAAAGATACATAGAAAGGACATAAGACAGATGAAAACCTTTTCCATGACGGATACTGGTATCTCCAGAGAAATGAATCAAGATTATTTCTTTGCCTCAGATACAGCCGTAGGAAATCTTCCAAATCTTTATATTGTTGCAGATGGCATGGGCGGTCATAAAGCTGGCGAGTATGCGTCAAGGTACACAATAGAACGTATTGTGGCATCTGTTTCAAGAAATCCTGGAGATGAACCAGTTGCGGTATTACGTGCTGCCATCAGCAAGGCAAATGAATTGTTGATCATGGAAGCCAGAGAAGATGAATCAAAATATGGCATGGGAACCACAGTAGTGGCTGCAACGATCATTGGAAATAAGATGATCGTGGCTAATGTGGGAGACAGCCGATTATATGTGATCGGAAAAGTAATGCGTCAGATCACCAGAGACCATTCTCTTGTAGAAGAAATGGTACGAATGGGAGGAATGGATGCAGAACAGGCAAGAGAACATCCTGACAAAAATATCATAACAAGAGCCATAGGAGCTTCCGATTCTGTTGAACCGGATTTCTTTGAGGTGGAATTAGAGAAGAATGATCAGGTTCTCATGTGCTCTGATGGATTGACCAATATGGTGGAAGATAAAGATATCGGAGAGATCATATTAGGACAGTCAAGTTTAGAATCACAAGTTATTACATTGATCAATACGGCTAATCGAAATGGAGGCCGGGATAATATAACGGTAATTATAATTAGACCATTTTCTGATGAGGTGAAAGAATGTTAACAGTTGGAATGTATTTAGCAGATCGCTATGAAATAGTAGGTAAAATAGGTGCAGGCGGAATGTCTGATGTATATAAAGCAAAGGATCATGTATTAAGTCGCTTTGTTGCAATTAAAGTTTTAAAACAGGAATTTTCAGATGATCGGAATTTTGTGACTAAATTCCGTACAGAGGCTCAGTCTGCAGCAGGATTAGAGCATCCAAATATCGTCAATATTTATGATGTTGGAAGCGAAGAAGGTCTTCATTACATCGTTATGGAGCATGTAGAGGGAATCACTCTTAAGACCTATATTGAGAAAAAGGGACAGTTGACTTTCAAAGAAGCTATCAGTATTGCTATTCAGGTGGCAAGAGGAATCGAAGCTGCCCATAACAAACACTTGATACATAGAGATATTAAGCCACAGAATATTATTATCTCTACAGAAGGTAAAGTAAAAGTAACCGATTTTGGTATTGCAAGAGCAGCTTCTTCTAATACTATCAGTTCTGATGTAATGGGATCTGTACACTATGCATCTCCAGAACAGGCAAGAAATGGTTTTGTAGATGGAAGAAGTGACATTTATTCCTTAGGTATCGTAATGTATGAAATGGTAACCGGACGTGTGCCATTTGATGGAGATACCACGGTGGCAGTTGCGATCCAGCATCTGCAGGAAGAAATGGAGAATCCAAGCATCTATGCAACAGAATTACCTGTCAGCATGGAGAAGATCATTTTAAAATGTACCCAGAAGAATCCTGATCGCCGATATCAG
Source organism: Agathobacter sp. (assembly GCA_017623935.1). Lineage (GTDB taxonomy): Bacteria > Bacillota > Clostridia > Lachnospirales > Lachnospiraceae > Roseburia. Next base: position 79,216 of record JAGAOC010000039.1, read on the forward strand.
ACCATCGCAGATCTGTTGAATGATCTGAGAAAAGCCCTGATCTCACCGGACGAGGATTTCGTGGTGATCGCTCCATTAGTAAATAATGGTAAGACTAAGGTGATCAGCCAGGATGAATTAGAGCAGATCAAAGAAAAACGAGCAGTTGCAGCTGCACCGGTACCGGAAATGGAAGTACAGGAAGCAGAAGCGAGTGTAGAAGAAGATGAGAAGGGAGAAGAAGAGTCCTTCAATCCGAGATTAGATAAAGCTATGACGATCATGAGTATTGTTGCCCTGATCATCATTATCATCTTTATTGTTTATCTGGTAGGAAGTATCAAGGGATTATTTACCTCCGGAAAAGGCACTCAGGGTTCAGAAAGTGAGTCTGTAGTAGAAAGTATCATTGATTCTGAATCTGAATCAGATTCTGTATCTGAGACAGATGAAGAAAGCGAAGAGGCAGAGCCAGTTGCAATGATCCAGATCACTGGCATGGATAAAGATGAAGCAGAAAAGGATTTAAAAGAACTTGGCCTGAAGATGGAGATCGTAGAAGAGAGAGAATCTTCTAAGGATCCGGGAACTATCTTAGAGCAGAGTGTGAAAAAAGGAACCATGGTAGATCCAGGTAGTGTGGTAGAAGTTGTGGTGGCAAAAGCAGAAGTGACAGAAACGGTTTCTGTTCCGAAATTGGCCGATCTGACAGAGGCAGCTGCTATTGCAAAACTGGACGCTTTAGGTTTGGATTACAAAAAAGAATATGTATATAATGCAGATATCCCAGCGGGAAATGTTATCTCTCAGGATATTGCAGAAGGAACTTCTGTAGAGAAAGGTACTACCATCAAAATGGTGATCAGCCAGGGGGCAGAAGCAATTAAGGTTCCAGGCGTTGTGGGAGATGAATCTGCTAGTGCTCAGACAAAATTAGAGAATGCAGGACTGGTAGTTACAGTTGAAGAAGCCTTCGATGCTCAGGTGGAAGAAGGCAAAGTTATCAGTCAGTCTGTTGATGCAGATAAGACTGTTCCAAAGGGAACAGCGATTACCATCGTGGTAAGTAAGGGCGAAGAAGTTGTATATTACAACTGTAGTTTTGGACTGACTATTCCGGAAGAAGTGGTTCAGGCAGATATTATTTTAGAAGATAGTGCTGGAAGTGAGATCTCTAGCTGGAAGAAAGTTGATGTTTCAGCCGGATATACGATCTCTAAGAATAGTATCAAAGGAATCTCCAGCGGTAAGATCAGGGTTACTTGGTATAAATCCGTAACTGCAGAAGACGGTACTATCACATTGGAAGAGTCCGGAAGCGATACCTTTGATGTAGAATTTACAAAGCAGGACTAATAGGGATTTATGCAGGGAAAGATCGTAAAAGGAATTGCCGGCTTCTACTATGTGTATGTAGAAGGAGCCGGTATCTATGAATGTAAAGCAAAAGGAGCACTGCGTAATCAGCGGTTAAAGCCTCTGGTAGGAGACATGGCAGAAATATCCATTTTGGATGAAGAAAAGAAACTGGGAAATGTGGACAAGATCCTTCCAAGAACGAATGAATTGATCCGTCCGGCGGTGGCAAATATCGATATGGCATTAGTGATCTTTGCTGCCCAGAAGCCTCAGCCGAATTTCAACCTGTTAGATCGTTTTTTATGTATGATGGAATTTCAGCATGTGCCTGTGACCATCTGTTTTAACAAATTGGATCTGATCTCAGAAGAAGAGCAGGAAGAGTTAAGAAAGATCTATGAACCTGCAGGCTATCCGGTCATTTTTACCAGTGCTATGGAACAGTATCAAATACCGGAATTAAAAGCACTTTTAGCAGGAAAGACCACTGCGGTGGCAGGACCTTCCGGAGTGGGCAAATCCTCTCTGATCAATGCCCTTCAGGATAATATCCGGATGGAGACAGGACAGATCAGTACGAAGATAGAGCGAGGAAAGCACACCACCAGACATTCTGAATTGATTCCGATTTCAGAACATACCTTTATTATGGATACTCCGGGGTTTAGTTCTATGGATGTCCCAGGTTTTGAAAAGGAAGATTTATGGACTTGCTATCCGGAATTTGTGGAGTATGAGCCTTTCTGTCGTTTTCAAGGTTGCAGTCATATTCATGAACCGGATTGTGGAGTGAAAAATGCTTTAGAGGCAGGGAAGATCTCTAAGATCCGCTATGAGAATTATGTTCTTTTATATGAGGAACTGAAGTATATCCGAAAATATTAGGAGGACGTTATGAATTGTCTTTCACCGTCAATTTTATCGGCTGATTTTTCCATTTTGGGAGAACAGCTTGCGTTGTTAGATGAAGCAGGCGCACAGTATGTGCATATTGATGTTATGGATGGTAGTTTTGTACCTAGTATTTCTTTTGGAATGCCGGTCATTAAGACTATTCGAAAATGTACAGATCGAATGTTTGATGTGCATTTGATGATAGATGAACCAATCCGTTATATTGAAGATTTTGCAGAAGCAGGAGCAGATATCATTACGGTTCATGCAGAAAGCTGTAAGCATTTAGACCGTACCATTGAGGCAATCAAGGAGAAGGGAATCTTAGCAGGGGTTGCCCTTAATCCAGCCACTTCATTATCGGCTATCGAATACGTGTTACCGAAGGTGGACATGGTGTTGATCATGACGGTAAATCCGGGCTTTGGTGGACAGAAATTAATTCCTTACACCGTAGATAAAGTGGCTCAGTTAAAGAAGATGATCAAGCAGACCGGATGCAAGGTGGACATTGAAGTAGATGGTGGTATCAATCTGGAGAATGTGGAGACCTTAATGGATGCAGGAGCTAACATTATCGTGGCTGGAAGTGCCGTGTTTAACGGTGAGATAGAAGAGAATGTAAAACGTTTTTTAAATATTTTAAATGCATAGAGGGATAAGATGAAAGCATTAATAGTAGCTGGGGGCAAAACAGACGAAAACTTTGCCAGAGAAATGATCCTACAGGGAGGTTACGAATTTATCGTAGCTGTTGATTCCGGACTGAACTTTTTTTATCAGGCAGGGATCGAGCCGGATATCGTCGTGGGAGATTTTGATTCCGTAGGTGCGGATGTGTTAGACTTTTATCGGGATCACGAACACGTAGAGATCTGTATGTTAAATCCGGAGAAGGACGATACAGACACCGAGTTTTCTATTAGAGAAGCCATCAGAAGAGGGGCTAATAAGATTACTCTTATGGGAGGCACAGGAACACGTATTGACCATCTCTTAGGTAATGTAAGTCTCTTGGGTATTGGGCTGGAAGAGAATGTCAGCATTGAGCTGGTAGACCCATATAACCGGATTCGCATGGTGGATCAGGGAATCGAGATCAGAAAGAAAGAACAGTTTGGTAACTTTTTATCTGTGATCCCTTACAGTGACACTGTAACCGGCGTAACCTTAGAAGGTGTAAAATATCCTCTTACAAATCATACTATGGGAGGCTATAACTCTTTGGGAATCAGCAATGAGATCGTTGCAGATACAGCAAAGATCTCTTTTGAGAAGGGAATTCTGCTGGTGATCGAATCTAGAGATTAAAAGTGTATAGAATTTAAAAATTTAGGGTTATGAATTCATAGGGCTTATCCGATATAAACTATAAGGATATACCTGTAAGCAAATGGAATTGCACAATATGCACAAGGAGGTTAGAATATGAGTTTAAGTACAACTGGAGTAGTTGGCGGAATGGTAGCATACGCTACCACAAAAGCTGATACTACAAAGAAGACCAATGAAGCAGAGGATACCACTGCAAAAGAAACTACAACTAATGAAGCAGCAGAATCTGGTGTAGTTTATGAGAAATCTTCTGAAGAGACCAAGAAAGCTACCTACAGCATTAACAAGATGAGTGCAGAAGACAGAGCAGCACTTGTAGAACAGTTAAAGGCTGATCAGGAGACCAGACAGAATCAGTTGATCGATATTGCAAAACAGATGATGCTTGGTCAGGGAAAGACTTTCTGTCAGGCCAATGATATCTGGAGTTTCCTTGCAAGTGGAGATTACACAGTAGATGAGGCTGCAAAAGCTCAGGCACAGGCAGATATCTCAGAAGACGGATACTGGGGAGTAAAACAGACATCCCAGAGACTGTTTGATTTTGCATGTGCATTAGCTGGAGATGATGTAGATAAGATGAAAGAGATGCAGGCAGCTATGGAGAAAGGCTTCAAAGAAGCAACCGGAGCTTGGGGCAAAGAACTTCCATCTATCTGTAAGGAAACATTGGATGCAGCAAACCAGAAATTTGAAGATTATTATGCTTCAAAAACTGAGACTACAGAAGAGTAGTCCTATAAGATGAGATAATGGCTAAGGAGGCGTAAGATTCAGTGAGATTACTGGATTTTACGTCTTTTTTTGACATAATACTACTACAAACGAGGATGTATACTGTAAAAATATTAAAAATTGACTGGGAGTTTTTGGGACTTCTTTCGTCTATAATAACAGAAAGGGAAATATCTCTTTTAGAAAGGAGTCACTCATGGATAATGGTGCAAGTAGCTACCGCCGTTTCCTGGATGGAGATGACACAGGAATTGTTGAGATCATAAGGGATTATAAAGATGGATTGATTTTATATCTGAACGGAATCACTGGAAATATTCATACCGCAGAAGAACTGATGGAAGATACTTTTGTAAAATTGGTAACGAAGAAACCGCGATTTTCCGGAAAATCCTCTTTCAAGACCTGGCTTTATGCCATTGGACGGAATCGGGCAGTAGATCATATGAGACGTGAGAAAAAGATTTCTCACATCCCACTGGAAGAAAGTGAAGAACTCTTAAAAGATAAGCGGCTGTTAGAGGAAAATTACATATGGGAGACTGAAAAGATCATGGTTCATCAGGCTCTGGAAAAATTAAAACCCGAATATAGACAGATCTTATATCTTAAGTATTTTGAGGATTTTTCCAATGAGCAGGCAGCAAAGATCATGCGAAAGAGCAAACATCAGATAGAGAATCTTGTCTATCGGGCAAGGCTGTCCCTAAAAGCAGAATTAGAAAAGGAGGGATTCGTCTATGAAAAATTATGAAGAAGTTGCGCAGGATGTTTTTCGCAGAAGAGATGAGTATGATCGGATCATGACAAAGCGTAAAAAAGCAGTGAAAAAAGCAATCGTAACATTTTCTTGTTTTTGTGTGGTGGCTGTAGGTGGAATTGCGGCATGGCAGAATGGGCTTTTGTCTTATGATGGCACAAAAATGGAAAGTGCTCCGGCTGGAAATAGCGATTCCTTAGAAGGTAGTCTGCTGATGGGAAGCGAAGATTACATTATTGTTAATGAGCTAGAATCAGTTATAGATGAAGATAGTAAGGTAGCGAGCGAAGTACAGGATCAAGATTTTGTAGAAATGACAAGGGAAGAGTTAATTGCTTACTTTGGGATCAATGTATTTCCGGAGGTGCCTTTGGATGTGGTAGAACATGGTTCCCGATATGGAGTTTATAAGATGGAGCAGGGAACCGGTGAGATCTACTGGGATTGCCAGAGGATCTGTTACGATAATGAGGATCGATCCAGATCAATAGACATGGAATTTAGAAAAGGGGATATCCCGTTAACGGATATGATCTTTTATTATAGTACGGAGGAAAAGTCCCTTATCAATGGAACAGAAGTAATGATCGGCCAATATGGTGATAGTTCTTTTGAAGTGGAAATGATCTATAACAATGTTGGTTTTAGAATTCATTTTCGTGGGTTATCCCAGGAGGAAGTCATAGCTGTTATCGATTCTATTTTACAGGAAGCATAGGAGCAATCTGGTGATATGTCAAGATGATTTTTGAAAAGATTTTGATATGTTTTTGGGAGAAAAGGGTAACTTTAATAGACCTAAGAGCAAGATTCTCTTAAGCAAGGATGAATTTATTCATTTGATGTATCCAGCGATGC